>JARLHU010000027.1 GCA_031292095.1 Desulfosporosinus sp. | reverse complement strand
TAATCTGTGTAATCTGCGTAATCTGTGGTTCCCCGTTCAGAATTCCCCAAGGCGTATTTACAGTGTTTTTCCTTGTAGGTATAAAAAAAATGCGGGATTTTAGGTTAAAAAGGACCGAGGCCTCGGTCCTTTTTATTATTCTTGTCCCTTCTTGCAATCACAGCACCTTGCCGTCACGACACCTCACCGTCCATGGCGGTGTCTAATCTCGAACATCCTTGTTCGAGTCTTGGCGGCGCTCTAATCTGAAACATCGTGTTTCAGTGATGGCGAGAAGGGACCTTCCAGAAAGTTTATAACATTTAGTTATACTTTCTTACGTTATAAGAGCTATCCCTGTCTTCTCAAAAAGCCACTAGGATTTTGTAGTTGGATTCTCTGCTCAAGATCAGACGAAGAATTAATCCCCTTTTTTTGCAAGAAACGGCCAAGACCAGCTGGAACAGATTGAACCTGACCTTGAGTAGGAAAATTTCCCTGATTTTTAAGAAAATTTAGAGCCATTGAAAACACCTCCTTAAATCCAATATATTCCTCTTCCTCTGTCAACGTCCCAAAAAATTAAATTTATTAACTGGACAAACCCTTTTAAATCCAAATTGGGTGTTTTGGTACATCAAAAAATTGCCATAATATGGAACATTAAGGCAATTAATGCATACCGTGTATCATAAGTATCATTAACTAAATGATTCTCACATTTAATATAAAGGGGGCTTAGCCATGACATCATTGATGGGACATCGAGGTTATTTCCCGAATCAACAGCAGAAGTTCTCTCCTATTCAGAGACAGGGGACTAACCCTGTTCAGGGTCCAGGCCCGTTGCCTGTTCAACAGCGAGTTCATACACCTGTTACTCAACCAATAGCTCAACCCATCCCCACGTCTCAAACTCAGAAGCAACTTCCTCAATCAGCGAAACAGTCGCCCGCTTCCGCTCCAGTATCATCTAACCTCTGGCAAGAGCAAGCAGGAATTCTCCTGAAACAATACGGTCCTTCGCTCATGAGACAATTTGGACCTCCTCTGGCCCGCAAAGTAGGCCTTCCGATTGCCCAACATCTAGGCCCTCCTTTGGCACGCAAAGTGGGAATTCCCCTAGCCCAACGTATTGGCACTCCTCTTCTGAACAAAGTAGTTCTTCCTCTCGCTAAACGAGCAGGATTTGCACTCATTCGACGCCTGGGGCTTCCATTTTAGCCTACGTTCACATTGATAAAACTTAACAGAGCAGGATGTGGATGGTTAATCACAAACCGAGCCACATCCTGCTCTGTTAAGCAGCCTTATTGAATCCTTGTCCATTTAATAAGTATTATAATTATTTTTTAAAAGCCTTTTTATGGACAAGGATTTTGCGGGTTGATGTAGAATACATAGTTAAACGTTTTAACGTTAATACTTTAAAAAAGGTAGGTGGAATAGATTGCAAAACGAAAAGATGATTCAAGCGATTACTGATCAAGTGAATAAGGAATTCTTCTCAGCCTATTTCTATCTTGCTATGCAGGCTTATTTCTCATCTCTAAACCTCGATGGATTCGCCAACTATTTCCGCGTTCAGATTCAGGAGGAACGTGATCATGCCTTAGGTTTTTTTAATTATCTGAACAAAATAGGTGGCAAGATAATTTTAACCGAGATCAAAGAACCCAAAAACGAGTTTTCCAGCCCTCAAGAAGTATTTGAACTTGCTTTAAAACACGAGCAATTTATTACGCAGTCTATCTATGAGCTTATGGATATCTCACGTGAAATCAAAGACCATACAACTGAGATTTTTCTTCAATGGTACATCACTGAACAGGTAGAAGAAGAGGAAAACATGGGTCGTGTGCTGAATAAGCTGAAACTTATCAAGGGAGACGGGGCAGGACTCTTCATGCTCGATAGCGAGCTCGCTCAACGCATATACGCCCCCGCAGTGATCCCCGGGGTAACGCTCTAATCCAACTTTGCCCCTCACACAATTCTGCAATAACCCGGTTGTAACCGAAAAGAGTTCTGTTGACGCTATACGCCAGCAGAACTCTTTTTTCGTGCTTATTTTTCATTATCTGAGCGAGATTCTATTTACAAACATTCAAGCAATTGTTACAATGTATTCAAGGGAATCTAAAGAGGAGGAATTATTTTGTTTCGTCCGGGTCATCATCACCTTTGCCAAACAGATTGCCATACTCCGCAACGTTTAAATGAGTTAGCACACACTGTCGCACAGATTGAAGGAGTGACCCCTATTTTTAAAGCTCTTGCTGATGAAACACGGGTGAAGATTATTTATGCCTTACTTTTGGAACCTGATCTCTGCGTCTGTGATATTGCTCAGATTACTAATTTAACCATTTCAGGTGCTTCCCACCATTTGCGTCTCCTTAAAGCCATGGGGTTGGCCCGTTCCCGCAAAGAAGGTAAGCTCGTTCGCTATAGCATTCATGACGAACATGTCAAGATCATCTTAGAAAAAGCGCTGGACCATAGCCAACACCTTCCGGAATAATCAGTACTGAGTTAACATTCAAACTAATGTTTTAATGTTAGGCATATGACACAAAATAGACTGGTATACTGACTGGTTATTTTCTTGAATGTGCCTTAACCGTATAAATACTTTATGATCATAAGGAGGGAGGAGATTACCAATGTCGAATCCTAATGAATCATCACCTGGTGCCGGTCACGAAGACAATCATCATGGACACAACCATGGTGCACTGGGAGGACACGTGCCTGCCACAGGAACCAAGTTAAAATGGGCCTTTTTTGCCACCTTTTTCATCTTGGTTGTAGAGGTGGTCGGTGGAAGCTTAGCGAATAGCTTAGCCCTGCTCAGTGATGCCGGACACGTTCTGACAGATGTTGCCGCCCTGGGCCTTGCTTGGTTCGCAGCCATTCAAGCGCAAAAGGCCCCAACCCTTAATAAAACGTTTGGCTATCATCGCACTGGGATTTTAGTAGCTTTAGCCAATTCCCTTACTCTAATTATTATTGCTTTTGTAATTCTATATGAAGCCTTCCATCGTTTTCAAAATCCCCAACCTGTGGCAAGTACGATTATGTATTTGAGCGCAGGCGTTGGCGTGATGGTTAATCTGACGATCGCCCTTGGTTTCCGAGGCGGCGAAGATAACCTGAATGTCCGTTCTGCCCTTCTCCATGTCTTGGGAGATGCAGCGGCCTCAGCCGGTGTCATCATCGGTGCAGTGATCATGCAATTTACTCACTGGTACGTTGTTGACCCGATCATTTCCGTTTTGATTGCTCTTCTGATAGCCTGGAATGCCTGGAAGATAGTCAAAGAAACAGTTCATATTTTAATGGAAGGGGCCCCAGACAATTTTGAATATGATCGTTTATTAGCTTTTGTCCGGACATTACCCGGGGCTAAGGATATTCACGATCTTCATGTTTGGAGTGTGACCCCAGAACGAGTGGCACTTAGTTGCCACCTTGTCGTTGATCCGGATGGTTCACTTGAGCGAAGTACAGAAATCATCAAACAGCTCAAACAATATCTCCTTGAAGAATTTGGAATCTCTCACACGACGATCGAAATCGAAATAGGCCAGTGCGGATGTACTGCGCTTCTTTGCCACGAAACTCTCTGGGAAAGTGGGAAAGGTGCCTAATAAGCCAGTGGAGGAAGAAAATGAGCAGCGTTTTAAATATTGGCCTAGATGTTGGGTCAACAACGGTAAAACTCGTTGTTTTAAATCAAAACCAGACGATTGTCTATAAGAACTATCTTCGGCATTTTTCCAATATACGAACTACTGTTGTGATGATGCTGGCGGATGTCAAAGCCATCCTGCATGGACATGTATTGACCCTGATGGTGACCGGATCTGGGGGCTATAACATCTCTCAAACCTTGGACGTCCCTTTTATTCAAGAAGTGATGGCCTGCTCCAACGCCATTAATATCGTCATTCCCAAAACAGACGCCGCCATAGAACTTGGCGGCGAAGATGCCAAGGTCACTTATTTTGGAGACTCTCTTGAGCAGCGCATGAATGGGACGTGTGCTGGAGGTACCGGTGCCTTTATTGATCAGATGGCTTCCTTGTTACAAACAGATGCTCACGGTTTAAATGAACTCGCCAAGAACTATCAAACTATTTATCCGATTGCGTCCCGCTGCGGCGTGTTTGCTAAGACCGACATCCAGCCCTTGTTAAATGAAGGTGCTGCCAAAGAAGACATCGCCGTCTCTGTCTTACAGGCCGTCGTCAACCAAACGATTAGCGGTTTGGCCCAGGGCCGTCCGATTACGGGAAAGGTTGCTTTTTTAGGTGGCCCCCTGTTTTTCCTGTCGGAACTGAGAAAACGTTTTATTGAAACGCTCAATATAGAAAACGAAAATATCATTTTCCCGGATAATTCTCAATTTTTCGTGGCAATCGGAGCCGCGCTTTCCTCACGCGATAAAGAACCGTTTACTCTAGAGTGTTTATATGAACGTGCTCCTTTGATATATACCATGAATAATGAGGGAAACGAAGAATTAGACCCTTTATTTGAAAACACCGAGGCCTATGAAGCCTTTAAAGAACGACATGCCCAACATAAGGTCCAGCGTGTGGATTTAGAGAGCTATGCCGGAAATTCCTATCTAGGAATCGACGCGGGATCAACTACGACGAAAGTAGCCCTGATTGACGAAAACGGAGGTCTGCTTTATTCCTATTATGGCAGCAACAAGGGAAACCCTCTAGAATCAACCATAGAAGCCTTGACCGCTCTGTATGAAAAACTCAATCAGCAGACCAAGCTTGTCTCCTCAGCGGTTACTGGCTATGGAGAACATTTAATCAAAGCCGCGCTGAAAGTGGACATCGGCGAAATCGAAACGGTTGCCCATTACACCGCCGCCAATTTCTTCCTGCCGGGCGTTGACTTTGTTTTAGATATTGGTGGACAAGACATGAAAAGTTTAGTCATCCGGAATGGAGTTATTGAATCCATCACTTTAAATGAAGCGTGTTCTTCCGGGTGCGGCTCCTTTGTGGAAACCTTTGCCAACTCTCTGAATATGGATGTCCAAGAATTTGCTAGGATCGGGAGGGAGTCCAAGCATCCTGTGGACCTTGGCACGCGCTGTACTGTCTTTATGAATTCGAAAGTCAAACAAGTCCAGAAAGAAGGAGCAGAGGTCAGCGATATCTCGGCGGGAATATCCATTTCGGTGATTAAAAATGCTCTTTTTAAGGTAATACGTCTGAGAAGTGCGGAAGGACTGGGGAAAAAAATCGTCGTCCAAGGTGGCACGTTCTATAATGATACGGTCCTCCGGGCCCTTGAACAGCTTTCCCAGCAAGACGTCGTACGCCCGGATATTGCCGGCATTATGGGTGCTTTCGGCGCTGCTTTAATTGCTAAAGATAATTTTCAAACCGGCTATCAAACAACCCTCCTGCCTAGAGAAGCGCTCAAAGAACTCACCTCAGAAACAGCGATGAACCGGTGCGGGTTATGTGGAAATAACTGCCTTGTCTCGATCAGGCGCTTTTCCAATGGAAGTGAATTCTTTTCAGGAAATCGTTGCGAACGGGGTGAGGGCAAGACCGTCGTACATTCTGAGCTTCCCAACCTTTTTGCCTACAAGTATAAACGAGTTTTTAACTATAAGCCCTTAGCCATCGCTAAAGCAAACCGGGGGACCCTCGGGATTCCGCGCGTTTTGAATATGTATGAGGATTACCCTTTCTGGTTTACCTTCTTTACAGAGTTAGGGTACCGAGTGATCCTATCGGGCCGATCCTCCAAGCAACTGTATGAGCAAGGCATGGATACGATCCCTTCTGAGTCAGCCTGTTACCCGGCTAAACTTATCCATGGGCATATAGCTGATTTAGTGAAAAAAGGGGTAACTAAGCTTTTCTATCCCTGCATTCCTTATATTCGATCTGAAGATCCCGGCGCGGACAATCATTACAATTGCCCCATCGTCACGTCTTACCCGGAGACAATTAATGCCAACATGGATATCCTTCGAACCCCTAATATGACCTTTTATCATCCCTTCTTACCGATGGACAAGCCCAGTAGAATGGGTAAACGCTTAGTTGAAGAGTTAGCGCCGGAAGGAATCCCTCAAAATGAGCTCCTTAAAGCGATGGACAAAGCCTATGCCGAACTCGACACATATAAGGACGAATTAAGAAGGAAAGGCGAAGAAGCTCTTCTTTATATTAGAAACCATAAACTAAAAGGAATTGTCCTGGGTGGAAGACCCTATCATATTGACCCGGAACTCAATCATGGAATTCCCGAGATGATTCAGGCGTATGGATTTGCGGTTTTATCGGAAGATGCCATTAACCACCTCAGCGTGATTGAACGACCGTTGCGCATAGTGGATCAATGGGTGTACAACACAAGATTGTATGCCGCCGCCAGCTATGTCGCCAAGCAAGAGTCTTTAGAATTAATTCAATTAACTTCGTTTGGATGTGGCTTAGATGCCGTGACCTCCGACCAAGTCAAGGAAATTCTTGAGGCTTACGGAAAAATCTATACCGTATTAAAAATCGATGAGATTAACAATTTAGGGGCAGCTCGGATCCGGGTGCGTTCCCTAATTGCCGCTATTAAAGAACGTGACAAACGAAGCGTTACTCCAGTAAAACTGTGCGCCAAGCTCCCGAGAGTTGTCTTTACAAAGGAAATGAAGAAAACACATATCCTCTTGGTACCCCAACTATCCCCCATTCATTTTCAGTTTTTCAAAACTGGCTTTGAGCTTGCGGGATATACCCTAGAGATCTTACCTTCAGTAGACAAGTCGGCGATTGATGCCGGTTTAAAATACGTACATAATGATGCTTGTTACCCGGCCATTATTGTCGTCGGACAGATCATGAAAGCGTTGAGTTCAGGCAAGTATGATTTGAACACTACCTCTGTGGTTATTTCCCAAACCGGCGGAGGATGTCGAGCAACGAATTATATTGCCCTTATCCGCAAGGCCTTAATAGATGCCCATCTGGAACATGTCCCGGTGATTGCCTTAAATACTGGGAATTCGTCCAGTTTGGAGAAAAATCCGGGTTTTAAACTCACACTGCCCATGTTTAATAACTTGATGAAGGGACTAATCTATGGAGGTCTCTTAATGCGGGTCCTTTATAGAGTTCGCCCGTATGAGTTAGTCCCAGGCTCTGCCAATCGATTATATGATGCTTGGGTTAAGCGCTGCCAAGAATCCCTCAAGAAAGGAAGTAGCCGGGAATACACCCAAAGTATTCGCCAAATCGTTAAGGACTTCGACGATCTAAAACTAGATGAAGAGCTAGTCAAACCGAAGGTAGGGGTTGTCGGTGAAATTCTTGTTAAATTCCACCCAACAGCCAATAACAATATTGTGGAACTGTTGGAGGCTGAGGGGGCTGAGGCCGTGATGCCCGACCTTGCTGACTTCCTATTATATAGTGCGATGGATAATCGTATTAAATACGAAAAACTAGCGGGCAGTTTTTGGGGCATGGTGTCAAGTAATCTTTCCATCAACAGAATAGAATCCTATCGAAAAGAGATGAAGAAGGCTTTAGACGCCAGTAAACGGTTTACGGCTCCAAAACCTATCGACGAAATTGCTAAGTATGCAGCAAACCACCTCTCTCTCGCCAATCAATCAGGAGAAGGCTGGTTCCTCACCGGAGAAATGGTCGAGTTAGTCCGCAGCGGGGTCAATAACATCGTGTGTTTACAACCCTTTGCCTGCTTACCTAACCATATAACTGGAAAAGGGATGTTTCGAGAGATCAAACGCTCTTATCCCCAGGCAAATATCGCTCCCATCGACTATGATCCAGGGGCTAGCGAAGTCAATCAACTTAATCGCATAAAACTTATGCTTTCTGTGGCCGTGGAAAATTTATTACCCTCCTAATGAGCATGGAACCATGAGCGTTAGCCGTTATAAAGGTGAGCTACGATTCTTTTCCGTGCTTATGAACATAGATATCTGTGGAAAAAACTAAGCCTTTCGGTACCATTGCACAAATTTCAGGAATAAGAGGATCGATCTTCTCTGCTATATCCACGATTTCCATGATCATGGGTAAATCGGAAGATAACTCTAAGAGCCGGGCTGTATGGAGAACTTTATCCCCACCATAACCTTCGATACCTCGGCTTACGGTTACACCGCCTATCCCCTTTTCCTTGAGCCAATGTACTAAATACTGATAGAGAGGCTTATTTTTGTATCGTTCGCTTTCACCTAAATAAACTTTAAGTAACTTTGCTTTACCTAACATCAAAACTCCCCTTTCAACTTGACTTTAAAAATGGAATTACAGTATACGGGCCAGTCTTACTCCCAGAGCAACTCCAGTAAAACCTACGATTACACTCAGCGAAGTATAGAGTCCTGCAGTTAGTAAACTGCCTCCTTCTAATAACATTATAACTTCATAACTAAACGTTGAGAATGTGGTATAGGCCCCTAAAAAACCAACCCCGATACCTAATCGCCATAAAGGGCTGATTGTCAATTTTTCTATAAATAATATATTTAGAAACCCTAATAAAAAGGCCCCCGTGATATTGATTATAAAAGTGCCCAACGGAAATCCTTGGTTCCATTTACTTGATATCCAGAAGCCGAGACCATAGCGGGACATTGCCCCTAATGCGCCACCTATAGCAATAACTAAGATACTTTCCATTTTCTACTCCTTTCCTTTTAGTAAAATTAAAAACCCCTACTGAGTTAGTTTCAGTAGGAGCCATTAGCATTATACAAAGCGAGCCCCATCGCAAGTTGGGGCTACATTAAGCTGAAAAATACCCAACTCACAAATTATAATAACGAAAAAAAACCAGGAAAGCAAGAGGAGATATCTATTTGTCACGCGTTGAATAGCTATGTAATCATTAATATGTGTAAATCACCTCATACCCCAGTTCAATCACCTTTCTAAACTCTGGAGAGATAGCATTCCAATCCAATATATCCACCCGGAAAGGCAGATCGGACTCTTGAAAGGCTTCTGCGATATCCTCAAGCATAATCCAATCCAATTTTTCTTCTCCCACAATCGACAAATCCAAGTCAGAGTAAACTTTGGCAGTCCATTTATAACGTGATCCGAAAGCCCTGACTTCACAATGAGGAACATATTCCTTGATAATATCCAATATAATTTTTAATTGGATATCCGAAACATTAATCATTTCGCGCCTCTAAAGCCTTCAAGAATGATTTTGCATCCTCTAAAAAAAATTCCGCCTTTTTAAAAATTATATCTGCAATTTCACTGTCATAAGTATGTGACGTTTTATTTCTCAAATCATGGTATACAACCCAGGCCTCAAAATCTGTAATTAAAAGATTTTCTGCCGCATACCGGAAAAGTTGCTTTCTTGTAACTCCTTCCATCATTCCTGGAGTTAAATTTAGTTCCAACCATCGTTTCATGAACTTCCAACAAAGTTCGTAGGAAAATTCAAAATTCTGTATGACAGCAGCCTTATAAACCTCAATTTCGTCCTGCTCAACTTTTCCCTCTGAAAGCTTTCTATTCGTAAAATTCCAAGCCCGTTCTAAAGATGCTACTGCCTTTTCCAGACTACTTAATTCTAAAGACATACCATTTTCCCTCCTAAAGTGTAAGTCCAAAGTCGTGATGACCTTGAAATCACTCCACATTCACTCAGGACTTAAAATGATTGACATTGTCCCCTCATTCTACCACCTTTTTAACCTCGTCATACACCATGGTATTGTTAATCCCACCAGAGAAACGAACAACACCCTTTATGGCTACCAAAGGTAGGGCAAACCCATTTTTAAACATCTTATGGGCTGTGTCATGACTATTCAAGTCATCGTCTAAGACATCGAAAAATTGCACCTTCACCTCTGCACTCACATCGCTTTGCGCTAGAAAACTTTCTAATTCTTCGTACATTTCCCCCATAGTTTTTACCGGACTAGAACCACAGCCGCAACTACACTTACTTGCCTGTGCCTCGTCTCGAATGCCAAACACCTCGATATCAATCATAACCTTTCCTCCTCCTTTTTCAGTCCGCAATCGCTCCAAAGCCACACATCATAACGACAATTATTATTGTTAATCATAATATTATTATATATTAATTACAATACTTTTTCTGCCTATTCTACTCTTTTTCCTCTGCAATTAATACAACCCCCTTTTTCACTAGAATCCATTAACTTGACACTGATGCTCATTTGTTTTATAGTAGCTATAATCTGATCGCAACAACTGAATATTTAATTTCTCTTATCAAGAGTGGCGGAGGGACTGGCCCAATGATGCCCAGCAACCGATAGCGTAAGCTATGAGGTGCTAATTCCATCAGAACTATAGGTTCTGAAAGATGAGAGTAGCGTGTTTAATAACAAAACGACCGCTTCTCTTGAAGTGGTCGTTTTCTATTTGCCAAAGACTATTGTCAAGGAGGAAATTATTGTGACCAAAAAACGTCAATTAGGTTTTGAAACTATTTCCTTACACGGAGGGCAACACCCTGATTCCGCAACAAATTCACGTGCCGTTCCAATCTACCAGACATCTTCCTTTGTATTTAACGACACCGATCATGCTGCCAACCTATTTGCTCTCAAAGAGTCCGGCAACATTTACACCCGCATTATGAATCCCACTCAAGACGTATTTGAACAACGCATCTCGCTCCTTGAAGGAGGCGTAGGTGCACTCGCTACCGCATCCGGGCAAGCGGCTATTACCTATGCTATTTTGAACATCGTTGAAGCTGGGGACGAAATTGTTGCCTCAAGTTCCCTTTACGGTGGTACTTACACCTTGTTCGCCTATACGTTTGCTAAACTTGGAATTAAAGTCCACTTTGTTGATGTCGATAAACCAGAAGAATTTCGCTCCAAAATTACGGATAAAACAAAAGCCTTATACACAGAAACCATCGGCAATCCGCAAATTAATGTGGCCGATCTCGAGGGGATCGCCCAGATCGCTCACGAAAACGGCCTCCCTCTAATCGTTGACAATACGTTCGCCTCGCCATACTTGTGTCGACCTATTGAGCACGGAGCCGACATCGTGGTTCATTCTGCCACCAAATTTATTGGCGGTCACGGAACCTCGATCGGTGGTGTCATTGTCGACGCCGGAAACTTCAACTGGAACAACGGCAAATTTCTAGGGTTCAGCCAGCCGGACCCTAGCTACCACGGTATTATCTATACAGAAATCTGCGGCAAGGCTGCCTATATCACCAAAGCTAGAGTATCCCTTTTACGCGACACAGGGGCGGCAATTTCCCCATTTAACTCCTTTTTGTTTTTACAAGGCTTAGAAACACTTCCCCTGCGTATGGAGCGCCATGTCGAAAACGCCCAAAAAGTTGCGCTATTTCTTGACCAGCATGAGTTGGTCACTTGGGTTAACTATCCGGGACTGGAAAAAAGTCCTTATCGCGCACTCGCAAAAAAATATTTGCCCAAAGGGTCTGGATCGATCTTTACCTTTGGCGTCAAAGGCGGCCTTAACGAAGGGAAGAAGTTCATCAACAACCTTAAACTATTTTCGCATTTGGCTAACGTCGGGGATGCCAAATCCCTGGTCATTCATCCGTCGAGCACAACTCATCAACAGCTCGATGAGACATCACAACGTGTTGCCGGCATATCGCCCGATATGATCCGCCTCTCCATTGGTTTAGAGACGATCGATGATCTTCTGTATGACTTGGATCAAGCACTTCTTGCAAGTCAGAAATAAAGTCGTTCATTCTTCCCCAACGTGTAGGGGCACGATGCATCGTGCCTCTACCGAAACGAGAAAGGATAGGATAAGATGCCAATTAAGATACCTGAACATTTACCGGCTATGGAAATACTCGGTCGAGAAAACATCTTTGTGATGGGCGAAGAACGCGCTTTTCACCAAGATATACGCCCTTTGAAGATCGTTATACTCAATCTAATGCCACGCAAGGAAACAACAGAAACACAAATTTTAAGACTACTCGGAAATTCTCCTTTGCAAGTCGACATTGTTCTCTTGCATATTGAAACCCATTCTTCTAAAAATACTGCTCAAGAACACCTGGATGCCTTTTATAAAAGTTTTAGTGACATTAAAGAACAAAAGTTTGATGGGATGATCATTACGGGTGCACCGATAGAACATTTTGAATTTGAGGAAGTCACGTACTGGAAGGAAATTCAAGACATCCTGGACTGGACAAAAACCCACGTAACCTCTACTTTTCACATCTGCTGGGGGGCCCAAGCCGGGCTGTATCACCATTACGGCATTCCGAAATACCTACTTGATGAGAAAATATTCGGGATCTTTAAGCACGATGTCAATAAACGTGGCCTCAATGGCATGCAACTCCTACGTGGTTTTGACGACGAATTTTATGTTCCCCACTCGCGCCATACGGAAATTAAGCGCAGCGACCTTGAAAAACACCCTGAATTGGAAATTCTATCGGAGTCTGATGAAGCAGGTATTTATATCGTGGTATCTAAAGATGGCCGCCAGGTGTTTGTAACTGGGCATTCAGAATACGATACCCTAACTTTAAAAGAAGAATATGATCGGGACATCGCTAAAGGGCTTGCCATTGCCCTTCCGAAAGGGTATTTTCCTAACGATGACCCAACTCAAACGCCGATCCACAAATGGCGTTCCCATACTAACTTACTCTTTCAAAACTGGCTGAATTATTATGTTTATCAGGAGACTCCCTATGACCTAGGAGACCGCTAACGTAGAAAAATACATGTATTTTCCGGTAGGGGCAATTCATGTATTGCCCCTACCATAATCCTTCCCCAAGTCACTCACATACTGATACACTTCAGTTACCGGTTGGACAGGAAGCTCACTTCCCAAAATCCCGGCACTACTACCAAAGATATAGCCACTTCCACCTGAAACCGCAGCTAATAATTCCGAGGCTTTTTCCCTCCTGTTTTCCTCACTAAACCACCCCAGATCATAGCCACCCATCAAACAAAGGATTTTTTCTGTCGCCATTCTGACTTTAGCGACAGTAGTGAGCGAAGAAAAATCCAGGGAATGCAACCCATCAACTCCAGAATTAATAATATCGCTTAGTACCGGCAATAAATCTCCATCAGCATGAAAGAAAATCGGTGCTTTTTGTTTCTGTAACACCTCAACCTGCTTCGTAAGGCTGGGGAAAAAGTATTCACGCAAGGCCGTAGGGGAAATAAACGTTCTGCCTTGATATGCTATGTCATCCGCAATGATTATTCCGTTCGCCCCTGAAGCTAAAGCCTTTAAACCAAGTTCAATATTAGAAGCTACCGCCTCTGTGACCAGGACTGGTAAGATTGGGTCACGTTTAGCGATCGCCAGCAGAAAATCGGTAAACGACGGGAAAAGTTTTGCAGTTCCCTGAAATGGGCCATCAATTAAAGCAAAAATAAAAAAATCCGTCTTTTCTTGCCATTGTTTAAGACCATCCCAAACCCGGTCTTTCTTTTGCGGAGAGGAAGACGGAGAAAAAGCTAAAGCATCTAACCCGCAAAGTTCACAGGCCTCTACCCGGTCTTGAAACGTCACGGTTTCCTTTAAACCTAATAATTTGGCTACAAACCCATCTTCAAGATAAAACTCCCCTTTCGGTATGCGGTCTACCCTCTCAAAGCGTGTAGCCGCTAAGATTCTCTCGATTTTAGTCATCTAGCTCACTCCCTTCACTCACCTAATGAGAACCTCCTGTCTCTTGACATTGATATGTAGCCGCTTTCGCCCTTTCTTGCACTTCGGTCAGTTTAGACTTTTAAATACTATATTAACATAATCAGGGTCCATAATCCCCAACATTTCTTCTGCAGAATCAAGCGGGGCTTCTCGCCGTTAGCTCAACATAGATGTGTAAGGCACATTCAAAAAAATAACGAGTCAGTATGCCAGTCTATTTTGCGCCATACTGCGTCGGTATATTCCCCTAATAGCCCCGCTATGAGGGGAATATACCTCCTTGTCTGACACAAAATATCCATGGCATCTTTGACTCGTTATTTTCTTTCATATGCCTAATAATTGCTGATAAACGGTGGCAAGATAATAACAACAACTTTATAGGGAGGTCCCGCAATGGATAAACTGGAACCAAAGGAGCATCCAATGCACGGAAGTGCCGTTATCAAAACTGACCACGCGAATCTGCAAGCTAGGAGAATAGTCTATTATATTTTAGGTGTTTTAGAAGTACTATTTGCCTTTCGCCTTATCTTCAAACTTCTAGGGGCTAACCCTCAAAGCTCTTTCGTATCCTTTATCTATACAGTTTCACAAGCATTCTTATCCCCTTTCTCAGGTATTTTCAGATCGGCGGTAACTAAGGGGTTTGAGACCCAGTCCGTTCTAGAGCCAACGACCATTATCGCTATGATCGTCTATGCAGTCGTAGCCTGGGGAATCGTTAAGTTAATTGAGATTAACAAGCCCCATCAGAATACTGAAATCCATTAAAATCAACCTTTTGATTATATGAATATTATCTTCCTTGATAAAGAAATTCCCGTGCTTCTCTTTCTATATTAAAGAGGCACGGGAATTTTACTCTGCATTCTAGTGTCATAAAGATTATGAATAACGTAAGCATCAATTTGTTGAAGGCACCTTCACTTAATATTTTATACCTACCATCCTAAAGGGATAGTGGGTAGTTCACAAGGAGGGCGTCGAGGGTGTCCTGTTATGGTTTCAGAGAAAATAAGGCATATAGAGGGATGCTCTTGATATTGTTTTCAAAGCCGAAGTTTTTGGCAGACACTCTGATGGAATAGGCGGGCGCATAGGCTTCAATAAATTTATTCAGACTCTTGGCGCGGACATTCGTTGCGGATTTTGCCTCCAGCGGAATGATATTTCCCTGTCGGTCTTGAAATACGAAGTCAAGCTCCGCCTTTCCGCCCGATTCCCAATAAAATGGTGAAAAGCCGTTTGTGACAAGCGCCTGCATGATATAGTTCTCGGCCAATGCTCCCTTAAAGCCGTCGAAACTGTGAGGGTTGCTTAAAATCATATTTGCTACGATGCCGAGTTTGGAGCACAACAGCCCCGTATCGACCATATACACCTTAAAGGCGCTGTTATCAGCATAAGCGGCCAGAGGCATCTTCCCCTCGGATACACGAACACACTTATTGATGATGCCGGAGGCCTTTAGCCAATCAAGCGGTGTTTCATACTCATGCGCTCTTGCGCCGGATTTGATTATCTTGTATTGAAACTTCTGGTTTTCCTTTGCCAGCTGTGCAGGAACACTTGCCCATGCTGCCATAATCTTTGTTGTTTCCTGTGGCGAGGCATACTTGGCCATGTCGGCAATATAGGCGTCGTTCAGAGTCTTTTGAACAGCAACCACAAAGTCGAAGTCTTTCTTGTTGACATACTCGGAAATAGCCCTCGGCATCCCGCCGACAACGAGATAAGTCTTGTACAGGTCCATTGCTGTATCGTGCAAAGACAATGGCGTGAAGCTTTCATAGGACTCTTGAATAAGCTCACACAACATATCGTTACCGGTAGCCCATAGGAATTCCTCAAAATCCAGCGGATACAAATTCATCATATCAACCTTGCCTACGGGAAAAGAATACCTCTCCCGATTCAATGCCACACCCAACAGGCTTCCGGTGGCGATGATGTGATATTTGGGGGCTTTTTCGCAAAAGTATTTTAGGCTGGTCAGTGCTCGTTCACACGCTTGTATTTCGTCGAAGATAATCAAGGTATCCCCCTCAAATATCGACTGTCCACATTTGGCCGAAAGCTCCCGCACTATTCGCTCAGGATCAAGATCCCTATCGAAGATGGCGGTAATCTCACCCGAATCCTCCATGTTAAAATACACGGTATTTTTATAATGTGTCTTACCGAATGTCAACGCCATATATGTTTTGCCGACCTGCCTAGCTCCGTGGATGAGCAGTGGCATTCTATCAAGCTTGTTTTTCCATTCTGTCAATTGTTTAGCAATTTTACGTTCCATAAATAGTAACCACCTCACATTTATTATACCCATAAAGTGAGGCTGAATCAACACGGTGTTACTGATTAAATTATTATGAATCGGAATCACAACTTTAAAAAATGATCATTACAGGTCAAATTTATTCTGGTCGACCGAAATGCAGGAAGTATATAAACTGTATCTTTAAATTTGCTTAAAAAACTAATGAAATATAAAGGAAATTCCTTTAAACTATGAACAGGTGGTGTTATGATGCGAATACTCTTGATAGAAGATGAGCCACGACTCTCAGAAGCCTTGACCTATATCCTGAAAAAGAACAAGTACGGAGTTGATACCGCCTATGATGGCGAAACTGGACAAGCCATGGCCGAAGCCGGAGTCTATGATTTGATTATCCTTGACAGGATGCTCCCCCGTAAAGAAGGGGTTTCCCTCTTAAAAGAACTTCGCAGCCAAGGAATTAGTACTCCTGTCCTCCTATTAACTGCCCGAGATTCCATTCAGGATCGGATTGAGGGTTTGGATGCTGGTGCTGACGATTATCTCGTAAAACCGTTCTCCACAGAAGAACTTCTGGCTCGTCTACGAGCCTTAGGGCGAAGATCCAGTAGTCAAATCCAAGACGTACAACTTATTGTTGCCGAACTCATTCTTAAGCCCCTCCACTGTGAGTTAACTAGAGGCAACGAAACGATTAAACTCACCTTAAAAGAATCCCTGCTTTTGGAACTTTTCATGCGTAATCCCGGTCAGGTGATTACCAAAGAGCAGATTTTAGACAGAGTATGGGGACTCGATTCGGAAGTTGAAGCTAATAATGTGGAAATTTACGTTCACTACCTACGAAAAAAGCTAAATTCCTCCAAGACAAGGATCGAAACAGTGCGGGGAATTGGCTATTGCTTAAAGGGGGAACCTAATGTTCCGTAAATTACGGTTTAAGCTGACCTTGATTAATGTTGTGATCATGTCTTTCCTATTGCTGCTCTTTATCATCAGTACCTTTTTTGTCATGCAGGCACAGATCTTCAACCAATCTCAACAATTAATGCAAATCATTGCGGGCGATGCTGGCTCTGGGTCAGTCAGTGATAAACGGGAACATGACCGACACCTCGCGAAATACTTCTATCTGAAAACTGACCCCTCCGGTAAGATCACAGAAGCTTCCGCAGGCCTACCACTCCCCTTAGACCAGTTGGCCCCCTTGGTTTACCAAACAATCAAAGGATCTGATTCCAAAGGTGAAGTAGAGTTTCACGACGAAACCTACACTTATCTGAAAGTGCCCCTCAAGCAGACTCCAGGATTTGTTGTTACGTTTTTCGACCTTGAACGGGATAGAGAAATACTTCGTGAACTATTGCTCACACTTTCAATAGGAGGCCTCGTTTGTTTAGTACTTACCTATTATGGCAGTCGATTTATGGCTGACCGAGCAATGACCCCCATTAAAACATCTTGGCAACGACAGCAAGATTTCGTAGCCGATGCTTCTCACGAACTTCGAACGCCACTGACTGTCATTCAAGTCAACTTGGAACTTGTACAAGGGAACCCTGACGAAACCGTAGCCAGTCAGGCCAAGTGGCTAGACTATAGTTTACTGGAAATGAAACGCATGTCCAAGTTAGTAGACGATCTCCTATTTCTTGCCCGAGCGGACTCCCAACAACAAACACTAGAGCTCAAGCCGTTCCCCCTCCAGACTGCGCTCCGCGAGGTAATAGAATCCTTTAAACCTCTAGCGAAAACCACTGGAATTCTACTCGAAGCTTCTCTGAATTCAGAAATATCATATTTGGGAGATGAATTAAGGATTAAGCAGCTAGTCGTCATTCTCCTAGATAACGCCCTTAAATATACGCCCTCAGGAGGACAAATCACTTTAGGCTTGCAAAACCGGGGCACAACCGCAGAAATCACGGTGTCTGATAACGGAGAGGGCATCGAACCAGAACATTTGACGAAAATATTTGAACGTTTTTACCGAGTTGATAAAGCTCGTTCCCAACAAAAGGAGGGCACGGGTTTGGGCCTTGCCATTGCCGACTGGATTATCAAAAGCCACCACGGTTGCGTTAGGGTCTCCAGTTCCCCAGGAGAAGGAACAACCTTTGTGGTTAGTTTACTGCAATAGAATATAAAAGATCTTGAAAAGGCGGGGAAACAACTCATGAACGTTGATCTTTTAATTAAAAATGGTTTCATCATCGATGGCACAGGGAACCCTGGCTTCTACGGTGATCTTGCTGTAAACGAAGGAAAGATCATCGAAGTTGCCACCAAAATTGAATGCGAAGCAGCGAGAGTCATCAATGCTTCAGGGTTAACCGTGAGCCCGGGTTTTATTGACCCCCATGTCCATGCCGAACTTGCCGTTTTAACGAGTGGTAAGTTTGAGGGATTCTTACGCCAGGGGGTTACTACTACGGTTAATGGAAACTGTGGACACTCCATAACTCCCTATTCTTCCGATAATATCTATGCTTATATGGCGCAAAAGGGACTCATATCCGTTGAGGCAAAAGAAAGAAATCAACGACTCGTGCCTGCCTGGGCTAATTTCTCGGGTTATATTGACATTATCAAAAACAAAGGAACCAACCTAAACATGGGATTTCTTCTAGGACATGGGACGTTGCGATGGAGTCTTATGGGCGATGCCAAAAACAGCCAACCGACCGTTGAAGAGGTACGGAAAATGAGCTATTTGATTGAAGAGGGCATGGAACAGGGAGCCTTAGGGATCTCCACAGGCTTAGCTTATGCTCCTAGCAAATATGCCGATACCGCTGAAATAATCAAGTTAGCTGAGATCACCAAAAAATATGACGGCATCTATACATCCCATCTTAGAACCCACCTTGGTATCACGGAAGCCGTTAACGAGGCCATAAGAATTGGTGAAGCGTCAGGCATAAGAGTTCAGATTTCCCATCTAACGCCGACTATTCCTGAGGCTTTCGATGAGATACTGACTGCTCGAGAAAGGGGAGTGGAGATAGCAGTCGATACTATCCCCAAGACCAGCGGTCACTTTAAGAGAAAGGATCGGCTACTTCAGTTTATAGGATTAACATCAGAGGCCTTAAAGACTCCTGAGGGAAAACGAAGAATCTTAAAGAAAATTAGATTTAAAGATCACCTCCTGGTCATTAATACGGATGATCCTCAAATGGAAAATCGAACCTTAAAAGAAATTGCTCAAGAACGGAAACTGGATGTCGATCAACTATTCCTCAATCTATTAGAAAGTGACAATCCCAACCTAACCTTCTGTCAAGGTGGACTCATTAGACGGGATTTCCCCGGAATACCTTATGCGAATAATATAGCACATCATCCACTTGTCATGGTTGGGTCAGATAGGGTATTCGGGGAGATAGACGACCCTCTTGACTGGTATGAGTTATTTAGAAAGGGTGCCTTTCCGATATTTTTCGATTTATGTCGGCAAAAGGGTGTGAGATTAGAAGAGATTATCAGAAGGCTCACTTCCCTACCAGCAGAGCAATTCAGATTAAGTGATAGGGGTATGCTTGCCAAAGGGAAGGCAGCAGATATAACCGTTATTGATATGGGTCATTATTCCTATCCCTCAAACGAAGAAATTAATTATAAAAACTCCTCAACTATGGCCAGTGGGGTTAAGTATACGATTGTAAATGGCAAAGTAGCCCTCGATGATGGGATGTTAAAAGAAGTGTATTCAGGGCAGTTATTATCAATGTATGGCAGGAACTTATAATAAGGCACATTCAAGGAAATAACCAGTCAATCTGCCAGTCTATTTTGTGTCATACTGCGTCGGTATGTTCCCCTAATAGCCCCGCTATGAGGGGAACATACCTCCTTGTCTGACGCAAAATATCCTTGGCATCTTTGACTCGTTATTTCCTTTCATATGCCTAAAAAAGGTACTCGTTGTAATAACGAGTACCTTCTGCCGCCGAAATATCATGGAAAAGCCTTACACGGGTTTAAACATTTCTTTACTGGCTCCACATAATGGGCATCTCCAAGTATCCGGTAACTCCTCAAAAGGAACATCCTTGGGTATTTTACTTTTTTTACAGCCTTTTTCCGAGTTATAAATATAGCCACAATTTGGGGTCTGGCATTGCCACATTTTACTTTCTTCGCTCATCTTTATGCTCACCTCCTTATTTAATTTTATCACTAAGTAATAGAAATTCCAATTACCTAATAAGGAAAAAAGAGCCCGCAGTCGAGCTCTCTTTCTCTTACCTAATTAGCAGCTACCACTACTTCCGCAACCCCCGCAACAACCATCGCCACAGGCTCCACCACTATCAGGATTTGCCCTACGTATTTCAAAACCCCCGCCAAGATTTGTCTCAACATAGTCGACAGTGGCTCCCTCTAAATAATTAGACAGTTTAATATCTATGACCACCGAAACACCATATTCCTCATCGATAATATCATCTTCTGTTTTCGTCTCCTCGAGAGCCATGCCAAAACTTGGCCCACTACAGCCCGTACCTACAAGATAGAGACGAAGAAGTGCATTTTCTTTATTTTGTTCTTTTAACACTTCTTTAATTTTTTGGGCAGCAAATTGTGTGATTTTAACCATCTCATTAGTCACTCCTTTTTTTACGGATATTATATTAATATAATACACATTTCCCCTTATAGCAAGATGCTCTCAGTGGATTTTGACCGCTGACTACAATTGGGGGTGAAATTGAAATGAAGACCTCAATCGCTTGCGGGAGTAGTGTTTCTTTGGTGCGCCGCCCAGGGATCGAACGGGACCTGACTCTATAGTTCGACGGGTTGAATTTCTTCAAACGCTTCATCATCGAGTAATTTTTCTGCTACCCAAGCCGCAACTTCCCCGGTAATTTTTACACAATGAGCTTTTCGTTCAGGAGAGTCAAAGACCAAATCTTTAGTAATCACCCGGCAACAAGTACTCTTATATGATTTTTTAATATGGTCATGAAGTTCAGCCGCAACAGGAAACATTCTACTGTTCATTGGATTGCCGGGATCCCTGCCGTAAACCATCCCTAATGCCATCACGCCACCACTGATCGCTCCACAAACACACCCAGACCGACCGATTCCGACCGGGAAACCGGCGGCCAAACGGACAATTGCACGATCAAAGGGCCAACCAAGAAATTCGTTAAGGGTATGAATCACAGCTTCGGAACAATACAACTCACCTCTTTGGAAACACCCTCCGGCCTTTTTTCTTACATCGGCAATGATTTTTTCTCTTTCCATTATGTTCCCCCCCCTTATTTTTATTACAGATATATGATTACGAACATTTAGCTTTATTTGTCAAATGTAAACGCCGATTCCAGCCAAACGTCCGCTATCTAAGAATGCCACTCTATCAGAATAATTTTTAGCCAACATCATATCATGGGTTACTATTAGAATAGTTCCACCTTGGTCGCGGTAATTTTTTAAACACGTCATAACTTTTTTTAGAAGTTCGAAATCCATCATTTTTGTTGGTTCATCGAGGATGAGCATTTTCGGTTTAGTGATCAGAACGGATATTAGTGCTACTAATTGTCGTAAGGAGCGGTTAAGATCATGGGGATGTTTATCCAACATACTTTTGAGTTCAAAATCTGCGGCTAGCTTTCGGGCCTCTGTTAAAGCTTCACGTTTTGGTACACCGCGAGCAACAAGGCTCCAAGCTATTTCTTCCAGGACAGTGGCGTTAAAGATCTGGTCGTCTGGATTTTGAAACAAAATTCCAACTTGCTTAGCCAGTTCCCAAGTGGGAACCTTTTCTGTATCGACGCCATCGACGAAGACCTTTCCCGCCTGCGGCCGCAGTAGTCCAACAAAGTGTTTAACTAAGGTAGACTTACCTGAGCCGTTCGGGCCAGTGAGAGCCAGGATTTCTTGTGGCTTAACCTTTAGGGTTATATTTTCTATGCCGCTTTGCTTATCATAACGATAGGTGAGGTTCCGTACCTCAAGTACAGCGTGTTCGACTTTTTCGGTCAACGTTGAATTCTCTTGATTTAGGAGTGTTGGAAATGTCCAAGCTTTTGAATGATTAAATTGAGCTGGCGTGACCTCAGGAAACTTCAGGTTTTCTTCAAATAGTTCCCCGTTACGAAAGCATAATATTCTATCGGCCCAAGGGGCTGCAGTAATCGGGTTGTGCATACACATTAGTATTATTTTACCGTTTTTAGCAAGTTCCCTTAATGTGTGGAATAGATTGTAGGCAGACAAAGGATCTAACTGCTCAACAGGTTCATCAAGGAGGAGAATCGGAGCGTCACATATTAACGCCGCTCCAATAGCTACCTTTTGTCTTTCTCCACCAGAAAGAGACCTTATTTTGCGTTGCAGTAAACGGCTTAGCCCTAGGCTTGAGGCAACTTCTTGGATACGTTTGTCTAAATCCGGTCCATTTGTTCCGGAATTTTGTAAGGGAAAGGCTAATTCCTCATAAACTTCTTCCAATAGATAAACGTCAGAATCCTGTAATACAACTCCTAGGGTTGTAGCATCTTCTCGAAATTTCGTGTCAGGGTCATCGCCGCCGAAGAAGATTTGGCCCTCTAGTTTGCCTGACGTTAGTTCAGGTATTATTCCTGCTAAACAGGCTAACAAAGTAGACTTGCCACTTCCATTATTTCCACTAATTAAGATTATTTGTCCTGGAGCGGCACTGAAATTAATCGTTTTTAGGGCCGGAATAGCCACTCCGTCATAGGTGAAACTGAGATTTCTTATCGTGATACTAGCCAACTTGCACACCTTTTTTCTTACGCGCTTAGAATGACTCATGCTTAGGCCGTATAACAAGTAGACGCTCTTACTTACCGTATACTATGCTGATTAACAATAAACAGAGGCCTCCAGCTATGACTAATCTGTCAGTATGATTCCAGTAGATTTTCCTTTTTTCTCGATTGGAATTGTATCCACGCACATGAAGAAGTTGTGCCATTATTTGGGCTCTAATTAGCGATTTAATGACGATGGGTATCATCACTGCAAGGTAAGCCTTTATTCGTTGCCAAGGATATTTTCCTATCCTCAATCCCCTTGCTAGCTGGACGTTTAAGGTGACTTCCATTTGTTGACGAATTACCGGCAAAATCGAAAGGACAAGTCCCAGGACAATGCCAAGGTCAGGATGTATCCAACTTAAGGCAGATATTATATTTCTCAAGGGGTTAACAAGCATAAAGATTTGAGTCACCGTCACAATATCCAACAGACGCAAGGCCGTAATTAGCCCATAGTTAAAACCTTCAAGTCCAAAAAAGAGTATAAAGTGCCGATTGTGGGGATTCACTAGGGTATGGAGTAAGATGATAACGCTTCCTAGATAAACTATAGGTGATAAGCGCTTAAGTAAGGAGATCAAAAGACCGAGGTAGACTGCTATCAACAGTGATACTAGGGTGAAAATTGATAAGGCCAACCATGTATGCAAAAACAATATAGATAGGAATGCCAGCAATACTAAAATCGCTTGCGCTCCTATGTTGATGTTGCGTAGTTTCTGTTTAACCGGCCACATTAGGTCCCTTACTGATCCCCTTCATATTTTGCGGTAATTTACGAATAATCGCCATGACCAAATAGGCACTTAAAAGTTTATCCACTAGATTAGCAGGTACACGCGCCAGAAAGGCACTGGCGAAAATTTCGTTTCCTGATTTCAATAAAATTGAATAGAGTATGTCCACTCCGCCTCCAGTAACCCCCCCAAACAAGTAAACCGCGATAGGAGTACCAATGATTGGAGCCACGAAAGCTAAAATAATGCCTGCCAATAAGGGCGTAATATAGTCTGTAAATCCCCGTTTCTTTGCCAAAAATCCAACCACTAATCCGATCACAGCATTAACTAAAGCAAATGGGATGGAGACAGGATCAGTCGCCAGTCCTTGAAAAACGTTACTTAGTAACCCAGTTAAAGCACCTAGCCAAGGGCCCAGAGTTACTGCCGCTAACATCGTGCCAATACTATCTAAGAAAATGGGAATCTTCAAGGTTGTAGCCACTAGCCCACCTATGATGTTAATAACAATACCTGTGGATACCATGGTTAAGGCAAGTTTCTTATTCATACTTCTTTTCCCCCTGTAATTTTGCTTTACTCAAATAGCTTTGTAACTTATGTAGGCTCTCGTCCGGATCAGATTCAACAATCCCGATCTCATCCAGAGTAATAGATCGGCGGTCCAAACTTAACTGTAAGATCTCCATGAAAACCCCTCGACTTTGGACTAGCTGCACGTCTCGGATTTTGTTCAGTAAATTATCGTTTTCCGAAAGTTCGCCACCCCAAGGACCATCACAGGTCAGCGTTACCCCGCAAGAGGGACTTCCTTCTACACCGATAATAGGGCCTAAGCGGACTTGATGGCGTTGATACTCTTCAGCTTGGTCAACAATGGTTTCAGCTAGATTTTCGCAATGTCGTCGGAAGAAGACAGAATCGTACTGGTATTTGGTTTGACCCCAGCGGGATAACCCACCGTGGAGCATCTCAGGACAGGGTAATTGGATAATTCCACACCTGTTCTCCGATAGTATTTTAAGAATTTCCCCACTAAGGTCGGCAATATCTGGCGAACCTTGAATTTTGGCTTGAGGATTTAAGAAACAATGGGCCAAGAAGACAACCCGATCTGACATATATTCACCCCCTTTCCTTTATACACCTTAATATTATAACATTAAATTTATGATATTGAATAAGTTTTATGTTATGTATAATGATCTATCCTTGCTATCACAAAACTCATACCTTTGGAGCACATCTGTCCAACTCAAGTAAGCTACGGCTATACCAATTTTAACAATCAGTTTCGAGAAAATGTGTATCTCTCAGACCTGATGTCCAAACGCATTAATATCTCGATTTGCATTTAGCGCGCCAAAGGATTCATCCATTAAACGCCAAATATCTTTATTAAAGAATGAATTACATAGTCCACATCCTGGATTGTATTAAAATGGCTGAAACTAAAGCGTATCGTTCCCTGCGGAAACGTTCCCAGTGTGTGATGGGCTGCTGGAGCACAATGAAGACCGCAACGGGTCATGATCCCAAAGTTCTTAAACAATTGATAGCTAACTTCTGCATTATCGTGATACAAAATGTTAAAAGAAGCAATCCCCGTTCGGTCTTGTTTTTGGTCGGGGCCAATGAGCTGAACACCAGGAATAGTTTGTACATTTTGTATAAACCGATGCACAAGATTAAGCTCTTTTTCTCTAATAGTCGTAATGCCTTCCGCGATTAAGTATTTAAGTGAAGCATTTAGCCCGTATATACCCGGCAAGTTTAATGTGCCCGCTTCAAAACGATCGGGCATATAATTTGGTTGAAGAACACTCTCTGATGCACTTCCTGTTCCCCCTTCGATCAAGGGTTCAACGAGCGAAGCTAATTTGTCGTTAAGGTAAAACCCGCCAATTCCTTGGGGGCCTAAGAGACCTTTATGGCCTGTGAACGCTAACGCATCGGCGTTTAGTCGAACAAAGTCTATGCTTAAGAAACCTGCTGTCTGTGCGCAATCAATAATAAAAAACAGGTTATGCTCCTTGCATAGTTTGCCGACTTCTTCTAAAGGTAATATCGTGCCACTGACATTGGAAGCATGGGTCATAATAACCGCTTTTGTATTAGACTTAATATGGAGGAATAAGTCGCTGGTGCGAAGTTCCCCTTTGTTATTACAGAGAACTGTCGAGAGTTCAACTCCTTTATTAGCTAGTGAAGCTAGGGGGCGCATAACCGCGTTATGTTCCATAGAAGAAACAATCACATGATCTCCTGGTTTCAACAACCCTTTAAGGATAACATTAAGACTTTCTGTAATATTTTTAGTAAAAATTACGTTTTCTGGCTTTGAAAAATTAAACAGGCTACACAGGAGTTCCCGTGTTTCATAGACAATGTTGGCAGCTTCAAACGATCCAGTGTAAAGCCCTCGGTTAATATTACAGCCACAATTGGTTAGAAATCCAGCTACGGCATCAGCCACACCAGGAGCCTTAGGGAACGAAGTGGCTGCATTATCTAAATATAAACCGTCCATGACACCATTCCTTTTAGTAAGGGCCTCGTCATTTAATGAAGCCCTTGCTATTATTAAGTTCACTCCTCAGCACGATAGACTAATTTGTACTGATTCTCTTCAACAGCATAAATCTTCTCGATCTCGTCAGAAATAATCACGGACAGATCACGGGTAAAGTGGAATTTTACGCCCATGCCACAACTGGAAGTCAGCTTGCGAGGTAAGGGGATTAATTCTCCTATATAATTAGACTTTTTAAGGAGTTTTGCGAATTTTATAGCGGAAGAGTTTGTGTAGAACAGTACAATGTAGTCCATCGTACTATTTCTTCGCGGATATTTCAAAGGTATTAGCGTCGCCATCGAGTGCGACAGTATTAATTGAATAGCCTGTTAAGTTCAAGTATCGTTCGACATTCGATTTTGCTGTTTTGCTGTCAACGAGAACGGTGACTTCAGTCGAGTTAACTTCGAGTGCCTTCTTGGTCATAAGAACTGGTTGGGGACAGGACATACCTCTTGTATCAATTTGCGCCAATCTTAACACCTCCTTGTACCGATACTTTCGCATCTTTTTCTAGGTTGAAATACGCAATGATAAGTAAGAGAGCGAACCCAATGAGTACTGCGATTTTTCCATTCGGGGAAGGACCTTGAGCACTAGCGGCAAGCGAAAAGTTATGAGCAAAGGCAGCTCCAGCAGACATACCTAAAATTGTAATGACAGAATCAACATTTCCTTCAGAAGCAAGAATAAGTTGTCTAAGTGGGCACCCTCCTAGAAGCACAGAACCCCATCCAGCCAGTGCCATTCCTAGAAAATTCCATAACCCATCAACATGAGCAATGGGTTGGCCCGTAAAACCGAGCTTATAAAAACCAAAGTATAGATTTCCCAAGGTTGAAAAAACAATGATGGAGATAAATCCCAGAATCAAATAAGTATCTTTAAAGAGAATAGCATCTCGAATACCACCTACCATGCATAACCTTGTTCGTTGTACTAAGACCCCGACCATTAATCCTGCAGCAAGAGCAATCCACACTGGCGCATGCAAAGACCCCGGACCTTTTTTACTAAAGAAAATAAAGGCAGGCGCAGTAAGAAGAAGGATCAAAAGCCCGATATTAACCATTGGAAAAAGGTAACCTTCGAGTTTAGAGAGCCTATAAGTCCTCTTTAGACTAAAGCCACTTTTTAAGAAAATAATTCCGACGCCGATTCCGACTGCAAATCCAGCTAGGCCAAACAGAGCATTAAGATCACCGCCTCCAAGTCTTAATACCATACGAAGGGGACAGCCTAAAAACATTAAAGCACCGATCATTACCACGAAGCCAAGAATGAATCGGATAAGCGGGGAGGATCCTCCTCTAACATCAAATTCCTTTTTACCAAGGGCCATTATGAAAGCCCCAAGGACTATTCCGATAATTTCGGGACGTATGTACTGGACCGTGTCTGCTCGCTGTAATCCCAGGGATCCCGTTGTGTCCCGAATAAAGCAGGCGATACAAATTCCCATGTTAACAGGATTACCAAAGCGAACTAGGATGACAGCAAGAATCCCAATGACTGCTCCTGTAAAAATAATGCCCTTTTTACTATCCATTTTACTTCCCCCTTTAGAATCATAGTCTGAACTGTTAAAAGTCCAAATCTGCTCTTACCCTCCTTATTTATAATATTTAGGTGATATATACATATAATATTATTATAATACTAATAATGCAACAACTATTCCAAATTATCAAATATTTGGGATGGTATCGAGGCTCTCTCTAGTTTAGGCTGGCAAGACAGGTTTGTAATTAGAGCAGGTTAAGTCATGAACAATCTTCTCCACCTATTTCCAATCCGGAGGATATAACGAAGCTAATATATTGGGAGCGTGAACTCGTTCAGCTAAAGCTGAACATCGAGACTTCAGTGGGAGAGTCTACCCAATTTCAGCAAGCTATAGTACCAATAATTTACAGATAATTTCCCCTGTGACTTACGGAAATAAACAAACGCCTGTTTGCCATCTCGTTTCATGAAAGCCTCCTTTCATATATCAAAGAGGAAGGTTTCCCTTCCTCCTGATCGTCAACGTTTACTTTTTGGCCAGCGTGTTTACTTTTGTATTCATTTCCTCAAAAGCTTGCTGAGGCGTTAATTCACCCAATGCCATTTTATTAACTGCATTATATATAGCCGTACTCATTTCTGGATAGTATTTTGGTACGCCTTTTGGGAAGGGAGACTTGATCAACTTTGAGGTTTCCAGCATTGCTCCGGTATTTTTCACGCTACCGCTGTCAATCAGTTCTTTTAAAACAGTGACTCTGGTAGGAATAGCGTTTTTTGCAGTATATAATTTCGTTTGTGTATCCTTGGAAGTGTACCATTTAACAAAAACCTCAGCCGCTTCCTTGTGTTCAGAATACTTGGTTACACCAACCCCTTCAACCAGCGCCATGGTCTGAGTAGCTTTTCCCGTTCCTCCTGGAGGTACAATCGGTTGTATTTTTCCCACTACTTTGGATTCCTTTTGATCATTGGCTCTGCCTACAAAAGAAGTCGGTCCAACCATAAAGGCGGCTTCTCCATTGGTTAGTTGACGATAAGTATCAATATCTTTAGCGGTAGTGTTACCGCATTAATGAGATCCTATTTAATCATAATATTGATGAATTCCAAAGATTTCATCACTCATTATCTGCCCCTCCCCCATCTTAGGATTGTACGCACCCAACCCTTTACCTGTTCTTTTTGGTAACCACTAAGTATCATGAGCCACCACCTAGCTGATCATTTCTAGGAAGGCTTCAATCCTGACCTTTAATTGTTCTACATCAGACTCTGAATAGTCAGTTTCAATTTGCAAAAATGGACGACGTTTCTTTTCCTGAAGATATTGCTTCAAGCTATAAGATTCAATGTTATAAGTGTGACACCCTTGCCAGGTGAGGTCCACGATACCGTCCACTTTAAACTCGTCCACTAACTCTTCCACAAGTTCAAACCTAGAGCTGTTCGGGGACATACAGGAACAAGGCGTTCTTAGATATTTTTCGGCAATCGCTAAAAGAGGTTCTTTATGTTCATCAACTTGGTCATAAACTGCTTTATACCCTCCGCAACTTTCGAAGCAGACAACATTTCCGCCACACTCTTCGATGATCTGTACAACCTTATGGGAACCTACCCCTACCGGAACCCCAGTCAATAGTATTCTCGGAGTCTTTTGATTAAACGGGGTCACTCCTTGTTTATGCATTTCTATTAATTCTGAGGTTAAGCGATCAACTATTTGCACAACTTCCTTTTTATCAGTACAAAAGCCGCGATTGTAAAGAACCATCAGTAAACCCATGCCACTGATCGGTGAGGGCTTAAGCTTCGACACATCTTGTAAGGCTTTGAGTGAACGCTTTTCTTCGTTTGTCAGTTGGATAGCATCTCTTAAAGCTTGATCTGTTATGGTTACGCCGAATTCGATTTCCAGCCTTTCTTTCATTTCATTTACTTCTCCATACCAATACCGCAAGGCCTCTTCACCCTCTTGCTTTTGCGGAAGCTGGAGTAAGTGGAGGGGCTTAAACCGAGAAAGAAGTTCGTACATTTTTTTCTTACCATCACAGGTCGTTTCGGCTATGAGAATATCGGATAAATTAAAGTAGGGACAAGTACCGGAGGCTGCAAACCCATAACTCGATTTAATTAGGGGGCATAGATTTCTCGGCAGAACCTTTTCCGCGACTGATATAGGGACTTGACTGGTGCCACACAGGGGAATGGGTATTGCTCCCGCAGCCAAAACTATTTCTGTCGGCGAATACAGACAGTACATCCCAGCAACCTTTTTGCCATTTTCTTTGGCCTTGGACAGCGAACTAACACTATTTGTGCGCATATCCTCAAATTCACCCAATAAGTCCTTATCCATTTTCACCCTCCTTCGGATTATCAAAACCAACAAGAGCAGCACCTAGGGCACCAACAATTTGCGGTTGCTTGGGAATATTAAATCTAACGCCTAATATTGAGGACAGGATAGTACATATCTCCGGATTATTAGCCACCCCGCCTGAAAAGGTGATCTCTGCAAGACAAGGAACCCGAGACGTTAAACTAATCAATTTCTTAGCAATGGTATGAACGATCCCCGAAGCAATAGTTTCTTTAGTAACTTCTTGGGCGAGTAAACCAATGATCTCTGATTCAGCGAAAACGGTGCACATACTATTAATACTAACAGGTTCGCTACCCGAGGCCATTTGCCCTAATTCATCTAAGGTGATATCCAGAATTCCCGTCATGACTTGTAAGAATCGCCCTGTACCAGCAGCACATTTGTCATTCATCATAAAATCGGCAACCGAACCATCCTCGGCTACCGCAATCACTTTGCTATCTTGACCACCAATATCTATGACGGTTCTAGTTTGCGGAAAGAGAAATTTGGCGCCCTTAGCATGACAGGTTATCTCTGTCACCTTTTTATCGATAAAAGAAAGTGATACACGCCCATAACCGGTACCAACAATCATATCTACGTCCTGCTCTTGTAAACCAGCTTGGTTTAGAGATTCAAGAAATACATTCCGACCAGCTTCTTTAGGGTTCCAACCAGTTGGGATAATAACCATACTTCTTATCGTTCCATCAAAAATGACGGCCTTCGTTGCCGTGGAACCAACATCAATCCCAGCGGTTATCACCACTTCACCTCTCTCAATGTGTAGACAGTTAATTATATTGACCACTAATTCAAGCTGACATTGTTGGGTGAGACTATCAAAAAAATGCGCTGCACTCTGATCAACTAGGGTTATTACCAAACGCTACGATCTTTTAAAGATAGATGTACGGCCGACAGTTTTGTTTTCTTTGATCTTCCAAAAAAGAGTAATTCGTAATTATTCCATTGAATCCAACTGTGACAAACTTGGAATTTCCCCTTAACTAAGGCACTGGCTTCACCTTCATTATAATAATCAGTGTGAACACGCGTCTTTAGAAAAGTTGAAACTTGTTCAAACGTTGATCCAATATTAATGTTATCACTTATTTGGAACGGTTCACCCAATAAATCGGATTCAAAGTCATACATTTCGTTGCTAATCCCATAACATGAGCACAATTCATCTCTTTTCGCAAAATAACTTACTTGAATCGAAAATTGCCCTGGCCCCCCAAATTCTATCTGTTTCATATTTTCTATACGAAATTGCTCATGGGAAAACCCTAACAAAAATCCGTTACCCATGTAGTAAGCATTTGTTTTGCCTAGCCTGAATTTTGGGTCACTAAATCTTTCGAACACTTTTTCTACAGGCAAAAATCGCGGAATTCTTGATAGTCCCTTCCACTGCATAAGTTTCCTCCCTCTATAAAGAACACTCTGCTTTGCGATTTGCACTTATGTTCACATGCGCAAATTGCTCATAAACTGTTACTCTTTCTCTTAAATAGTTCTCCTTCATCCTTGTGTAGCACACTTCAATCAGGTTCCCCCTTGACTAAACTGCGTAAAAATCTTTTTGAACGGACAATACAATAATCATATGATTATGATTTATCATTATAATCTAATTATATACCAGTTAGAATCTATTTTTCAATGCGTTTAATAAATACATAAATCAGTAATTATACCCAATATACGAAACAAATAAGTGGTTCTATAAGACCGCACGCTAATCATTGCTTTAGCAAATGTTAAATGTGTGATGATTCAGTCAATGTCTTCCTCCTCTACTATGAAAGGAGGCTAAGCAATGAAAGTTGTTTAGCCTATCTGTTGTGGTGTCGATGGGCATAAAACGTTTCTCGTTACATTCAGGTCAAAGTTACAACCTGTCCCACAAAATGGGCATGTGGTTTGGACTAATGCCTGAGATATGCCTTGCTACGTTTAGTGTTGGAAAATTCTTGCGCCAAACTTGGACTATAACAAAATCTTCTTTGCCCGCACCACATCTCGGTTTCTAAGGAAGGGTCCTGAAAAAGAGTCTTAAATGATTTAAAGGAATTTTTGCGCTTGTGTCGAAGTAATTGTTTAATGAGGATATAATTTTCTGATTATTTGCAAAACATATCCTCCGGCAATATAAAACCGCACAGCTTCAGTATTTATAAACCGCTTGGTTGGAATGTTGCCGGCATTACGTCCACATTAAGGGAGGTGAGAGAAAGTG
>JARLHU010000233.1 GCA_031292095.1 Desulfosporosinus sp. | reverse complement strand
TTAAAGTTCGGGACCGCCTGGCTCAAACAGTGTTAAGCGAATCTGCTTTCAATGACGCGACGGCCTCAATCGTTACTTTCGCCATTCTTGGTGTTATTACTTCCGGAGAGCTGTCACTTTCAGGTAGTTTACTGAAGCTAATTATCATGGCTGGTGTTGGTATACTGATAGGTGCATTATACGGTTTGGCAGCAGGCTATTTGATTAGTGACAAAACAAGCGATATTTTCTCGGTAGATGCTCAAGTGTTAATGTTTCCGGTAATCATCGCATCCTATATGACGGCCGAGCATTTTGGAGCTAGTGGATTTATGGCTGTGTTTGTCGCTGGTTTGATCTTCGGGAACTTAGATGAAATCGGATGGACTGTGAAAGAAAACGCCCAGGAAGAAGTTCAGAGTTTCATTCATATTGCTTCTTTATTGCTTAGAATAACCATATTTGTGTTGCTGGGTAGCAACGTCGATTTTTCAATTCTATTACAATATTTCTGGCAGGGTTTAATTGTCATTGGTGTTTTCATGTTCATTGCTCGACCAATTGTAGTCTTACTCTGTACCTACCCCGATAAAATTGCTAAATGGGAGCGTAAAGAAATACTATTTATGTTCTGGACGAGGGAAACTGGTGTAATTCCCGCTGCTTTTGCCGGGTTGCTGATCACTATGAAGATTGGAAATGCTGAAATGATATCTTCAATTACTTTTTTAACTGTTTTTGCCACGTTATCCATCCAAGCCACTACCACAAGATTTGTGGCTCGGCGCTTAAATTTATTAGATACGGTTAGTCAGAATTCCTTAGATGAAACCCTTCGCCGTTAATGGGGTAGTACCTGCATGCTTTTGGCCCCTCCTTTTGTTTGTTTAGTAGATATATTGAACATCAGGCTACCACGAGATGTTAATCGAAACTGCAAACCCTCTGTGAACTAAACCGCTGTGAGGTGGCTAGGAAGTGAACTAATTAACAGTTGCTACTGTGGATAATGCGAATCTAAGGCTCCAAATACTTATACATTAGCCATTTGCTTAGGTCTTTCTATTTTGGTGTAAACTCACTGGCAGCTTAAGCCATTCTTTACTCGTTGATGTTCAGTGGTATTAACAATCTATGAAGCAATATTGTACTTAAAAGACGCTAGAATAAAGGTGAGATATTAAACGCAATGTACATTGGTATGGCTTTATAAATGTATATTCAAACTCAACCTTGGAACCGTTCTATGCAATCAGTGGTTATGCGGTGACTTAAGAGCAATATCAAAATGATAACGAAAAACCGCAGGGATTTCTCATCCTTGCGGTTTAACTAAAGATTGTTAATTTCAAATTTACAAAAGTTCCCCGAATTTCTTTACAAAAAGGGTTTTAATTGTTTGTGCAAGTGCCATATATGCAACAATTGTAGCGAAGAGCCATGGGAAATATATTAAAGGTAACGGTGACATTTTAAGATACCCCCCGATAGGTGTAAACGGTATAATTGTACCTACAGCAATAGCCAATGTGGTAAGGAGCAAAACTGGCTTAGACGCACGGCTTTGAATAAAAGGTATTTTCCTCGTGCGTATCATGTGGATTACAAGCGTCTGGGACCACAGGCTTTCCACAAACCACCCTGTGTTAAAAAGTGCCATAAATCCAGTTTGACCGTCAGGGCTAAGTGTGTGATAAGCACCGCCGAAAATAGTAGGGCCAATAATAAAAAACATAAGCAGATACGTTGTTATATCGAAAACAGAGCTTGTGGGGCCAATCCATATCATAAACTTGCCGATTGAGGAAGCATCCCATTTGCGTGGAATTTTCAGGTAGTCAGCATCCATATTATCCCACGGAATTGAAAGACAAGAAATATCGTATATCAGATTGAGCACAAGTATTTGTATCGGCAGCATCGGCAGAAAGGGCAAAAACGCACTTGCGACTAAAACCGAAAACATGTTTCCGAAATTTGAGCTCGCAGTCATCTTAATATATTTAATGATGTTTCCAAAGGTCTTTCGTCCTTCGATAACACCTTCTTCCAGAACCATTAGGTCTTTTTCCAGGAGAATAATATCAGCAGATTCCTTGGCGATATCAACCGCAGTATCAACTGAAATACTGACATCAGCTTCGCGCATCGCCGATGCGTCATTGATACCGTCCCCGAGAAATCCTACAGTATGCCCGTTCTCGCGGAGCAGTATGACAATTCGTGCCTTTTGCTGTGGAGAAAGTTTTGCAAACACGCTTGTTGATTCTACTTCTAATTTTAGCAGTTCATCATTCATTGCTTCAATATCCGAACCGAGCAAAATCCTGTCAACAGATAATCCGACTTGTTTGCAAATACAACGTGTAACAGCGTCATTATCACCTGTCAAAATCTTAACAGTTACACCATATTCATTAAGTGCTTTAATAGCTGCCATAGTTGTTTCTTTTGGTGGGTCAAGGAAAGCAAGATACCCCATTAACACCATGTCAACTTCGTCTTTAACGGAAAAAACGCCTTCTACAGCAGGATTTGTCTTTTGTGCTACTGCAATAACACGCATTCCGTCATCATTATATTTGGCAACGGTTGCTATGATTTCCTGACGAATTTCAGAAGTTAGCGCCACAACTTGACCATTATATTCGGCGTATTTTGATACAGACAACATTTCCTCTACGGCACCTTTGGTAATAAGTTGTGTTTTTCCTTCACTGTCTTTTAAAACAACGCTCATTCTGCGGCGCGTGAAGTCAAAGGGTATTTCATCAACCTTTTCATATTTGCTTTCGAGATTGTAAAAGGGTTGCTCCTTTGAATGTGCGAGAATAGCTATGTCCATAAGGTTTTTTAGCCCTGTTTGGAAATAGCTGTTTAGAAAGGCATGACGTAAAACTCTCTCATCTTCATTGCCGTGAATATCAAGATGATATTCTAAGATAACTTTGTCCTGCGTTAGAGTACCTGTTTTATCAGTGCATAGCACATCCATAGCTCCAAAGTTCTGCATGGAGTGTAGATGCTTGACAATGGTTTTTTTCTTGGACATCGAAACTGCACCTTTGGCAAGATTGGTTGTTACAATCATAGGTAACATTTCAGGGGTAAGCCCTACTGCGACTGACAATGCAAAGAGAAAAGCTTCGAGCCAATCACCCTTTGTAAAGCCGTTAATAAATAGCACAATCGGAACCATTAACATCATAAAGCGGATTAAAAGCCAGCTTACAGAGTTTACGCCCTTGTCAAAGCTCGTCTCCACGCGTTTTCCAGTTATGGATTTAGCCATGGAACCAAAGCAGGTATTATCACCTGTTGCAATGACAACACAGACCGCAGAACCACTGACCACATTACTTCCCATAAATGCAAGATTTTCGAGCTCTAAAGGATTATTGGGCAAGGATTCTTTGTTTTGATTTATCAAGCTGCTGTATTTTTCGACTGGCTCGGATTCGCCCGTAAGGGATGATTGGCTGATAAATAAGTCTTTAGATTGTATTATGCGTACATCAGCAGGAATCATATCTCCAGCAGCTATATAAACAATATCGCTCGGTACAATATCTGCAAGTGGTATTTCTATTTTACCAGCGCCATCACGCTCAACTGTAACAGTCGTATGCACCATAGCATTTAGCTTTTCGGCGGCATTGTTTGAACGTGTTTCTTGTATAAAACGAAGCAGTCCGCTTATTGTTACCATCACACAGATAATAATAACAGCAGTTGGGTCACGCTCCTCTGGTGCGACTAACACTATGTCAGTAAAAACAGATATAATTGCAAGAACAAAAAGTACCATTGTAAAGGGATTTACAAAAGCATCAAATATCCTCTTAATTACTGATTCTTTCTTATCATGGGATATTTCATTGCTACCGTATTCATCTCGTTGAGTGTTAACCGTTTCTTCATTTAGACCCCTATACGAGGTTCCCATTTCTTTGAAAAGTGTATCGGTTTCCATTTTGCTGCAAGCAAGCAATTTTGCTGACACAGGTGATACATTGCTCTGTACATTTTGAATTATTTTTTTCATGGTCTTAACCTCCTCGAATTTAAGTTAGGCTGCCTGACAGCCGACTACAATTTCATGTAGTCCAATAACTTAGGAAGTAAAGACATAAAACTCGTAAGCAAAGTGGCTCAAATCATTGTATTGGATTTTGGCAACTAATGTGCTTTAATCGCAAATATATAGATTTAGGCAGAGGGAACAGACCGAGTGGTAACGTAAAATTCCATAAGGGCCTGTTCCTTTTCCTACTTCGCCCGCCAGGTTTCATGTCCCCGCTACTTCCTCCGTCCATTCCTCTCACCTCCAAATAATAATTCCAGATAGTCTATATATTGTATAAACCAATGCAAAAATCCCTTGTCAAAGCATAAACAATGACAAGGGAATATTACCCAAGTTACATACACACATAAAAACAGTGTATGATATCGTTCAAGCTTTAGCTTCGCAAGGCGATGAAATTGCATTAGAATATGCCTTGGTTTCGACATATCCTGCTAACCTTCTCATAGTGTCTCCACTACTTCGCGGCAGCAATCCGTATCCCTGCGGTAGCCTCACCTACCGAATATTATATTCAATTTCTTAGAAAAGGGTAACATAATGAATTTGCTTTGTCAACTACAAGAATGTCGTCAAAATAATTAGATAATCCATTTTTTACTTATTGAATAAACATTATTGGACTCACGATTACATTGAGTCCGATAACGCAATATAGGAAGTAGCAAAAATGTCATTTGTTCATATTCAGCCATATTTGACCATTAGAGCAGAAAAACACATTTTTCCAGCCTAATCATTTTGGGTATGTAAAGCGTGTTTTTGCTGTGCCCACAAAATGCTGCCAGCCCCTGATTGCTTCAATTATCGAGGTAGTACATAATGACAAAACAGACTGAAAGTCCATCAATCAAGGACATATTCAGAGGGAATAATGGTCATTATATTCAATGATAATACTGGCAAAGTTAGGAGTATGTACTATTGAAGCTACGGGATTTTGTGCAACGACAGTTGGAGTTTTTGTTGGAATCACCACTGGAGCAGTCTGAACTACAGGAACAACTTGTATCACTGAAGCAATTACTGTACATTCAAAATCGATATATCTCTATTACCGTCTCCACGTGCGGTGGCTCTGACTTGAATACTTGAGGTGAATACACTGAATACAGAGCTAAATCTATATTTTATAATAATGCCTTCCTAACGTTGAAATCAGCGCGGGAGGACAATTAGCACATCCATGTAATTATTGTTTCCTGAGCCAACCAACAGGCTTCAAACTTGTGCCGACAAAGAAATTATGGTTATCGACAGTAAGAGTATATACTTGTCGAGAGCTTTTTTCATTCTGTTGGATAACTTCGATGGAATTTGTTGTCACTTTGGTTACAATTGCCAGGTGCCCAAAGGGTGGATTAGTGAGTACCAAAATATCATCCGGTTCCGGTTTTTCGTTTCCGCCGTTTATGTACTGTATTAATCCTCTTTGCTGGTTCAATCCCCCTTGGGGCACAGAGGGGTCAAAAAAGTCTTTAGCATTGCCAAATACATTGGGCATTCTATGCTGTTTGCGACATAGTAAAATCGCTTTACATATTCTACACACTGCCATTTGGAACCGTAATAATATCCCTCAGGGCTAAAGCTTTCTCCTTTGTCTTTGGTATAATCTGGGCCGTTATAATAAACAGGGACACCTCTATAGCTGTCTACTATTTTTCCAGGAAGGTGATCTTCTAAGGGTATTCGTAATAAAAAATGTAACCCTAGACCTAAACTCAATAAAAGGATGCCTAGCAACACTAACTTAATAGCTTTTTCATTCACGCCAAAATCACCAACCTAGTAATGTATGGTTTAACCATTTAAGTCTTTTTTCCTTACCTAACCATCTCCAAGTTCTTGATAGCAAGCGTTAAATCGTCCTTGCTGTTTTTTAACTGTGTGGCACTAAAATCTCCATCGTAAATCAAACTATCTTTCATCTCAAATAGTGATGCCGCAAGACAGTCTGAACCTTGAGTTAGATCATCAATGATCTGTGTATTGTTTGATGATGCCTCAAAAGACTTCACATTTGTATTATCATTTGCAGCTATTAAATACAGCTTATCCACCTCGGAAATTAGCGTGGCCTTACTCGTTTTATTACTGGAATTAATGACTTTTTGGTATTGTTTTAATACATCTTCAAGTGAAGTTTGAATTGCTTTTATATCCATTTTGGGTTGCACAGTTTGTGATTGAGCCGCTAAAATTTCGCTATTAGCTAATGTAGTATAAGCTAATGATGGCCCTAGAAAATTTCCATAGACCACTTTTATAACAATGGATAATATCAAAAAAGTTATAAGGCCAACTACTATATTTTTCTTTCTCCATCGTTTATACCTAAATGCTCGATACACTTGTGTACCCCTCCTCATCTTATTATTATTTCAAATTATACCAATCAATGTTAAATTATAATCCATCTATATATTCTGGTCATTGCATCGGAGGAGCTAAATAAGGGTCTTTAGGAGTTGCTACTACTTTGCAACTGGTAACGACCAAATAAGGGACTCCATCATCCGTTTCGTGGAAATTATGTACCGATTTGATTTCATCTGCTCCACCTATACTACGCTTTTGCAATAACCCATCAACTTCAACCCAAGTATCAGCTTTGAGATTAGGAGCATCGGGGCTTTCAACCATAATTCCTATTGGGGTGGCATCGACGATACAACATGTAATCACAAAACGGGTTATAACAAATTGGTTCTTTGCCAACTTCGGGTCTTTATAAACAAAACCAGTTAACCTCCAGTGTTGGTTATATACCTGTTCGGGGTGGTCATCTATGTTAAGGTATAATTGCATCAAATCTGTTTCTTTCGCAATGGAATTTACCGACTTGGGGGTTAAGGGTTTTATTGAGTTTGGCTTGTTCTGGGAGCTAGACTTGTTTAGCATATTGGCTGATGCACTTTTCGTACCGTTGGCTACCGCTGAACTATCTACATCTTTTTTAACAAAGGATAACCCACTCGGCCACGGCACTCCACTACTAAACTTATCTAATGTAGGAATGTGCATTGCATAAAAAGGAATCGGTCCGGCTGTATTAATACTATTGGAAAGGGCTGTTGAAGCAAGAACACGAGGCTGCATGCCAAATCCAAGCATGAGTGGGATAACGAAAATTGCCATTTGCAGTGAAGCCATAGTTTTATAAGAATGATTATGATGATCTGAAACACAAGCATGGTCGTGCCAACAGCAGCTGTGAGTTGCACTGTGCTTGTGATGCATCGGTACCAGCTTAGCTATAGCAATGACGAATAGAAGTATTGCGGAAAATTCGGATAACCAAATTACCTTTGGACTAATGTATAGTACAATCGTTCCTGTCTGGATTAGATGAACGATCATTGAAGAAAAGGAACACAAAATTAAGCCCTGAACTAAAGCAAAACCCCGTTGAATTTTCATAGTGACCTCCTCTGCAAATATACCTCGTTATGGGCTAAAGATAGACCGGTTAAAATAAATGTTTCCATAGACCAAAATCAATGCTCAAACTTAGCACATAGGTCAAACCCAGTGAGGCAACCGCAAGGAACAAAAATAAAGATAGTCGGAAATTCTTAGCAAATAAAATAATATTACGCAAATCGATGATCTGACCTATAACCAGAAACGCCATAACAGAACCTAATGGAAACTGATTTGCTAGAACTCTAGCAACAAATGCATCTGCATCTGAACAAAGTGACATAGCTATAGCTAAAAACATCATTGCTCCTGCAGCCATAAAAGGATTACTGGTTGCTTGAATCAAAATCCCCTTATGAACCCAAATCTGTATAGCAGCTGCAAGGAAGGCACTAATAATTAAGTAACGCCCCACATCAAAGAATTCGTCGCCAGTATGTACTAGCAATTGGTGTAAGGAAATCTTGGATTTCCCATGTTCGTGCCAATGCCATTCTTTATCGGAGAAAGCCCTGCTACTGAACAAAGAACCTGCTAATAAAGCTGTAGTTGCTCCCACTATGAACGTACTAACAACACGTAAGCCAACGAGATGCCAATTCCATTGAAAGGCCATGGCTGTGGCTAAAATTACTACAGGGTTAATAACTGGGGCAGTAAGCAAATAAGCCAGGGCTGTGTGCATGGAAACTCCTTTGCGAAATAAACCGCGTGCAACCGGTAACACTCCACAGTCACATACTGGTATGAATAATCCTAAGAGTGAACCGATTATAACTCCGGCCACTGCATTCTTGGGAGCAAATTTGGCGATCCAATCTTCCCGTACTAGATAACGAATTAGCGAGGATACTAATACACCTAGGAGTATAAATGGTAGAGCTTGTAATATGACACTTAACGCTAACGTGGCGACATTGGCAGTCTGCTCCAAAATATCTCTATTCTGGACTGCTTTAGTTCCCAGGATAATAAAAAATGTGCTTCCTGCTATCACTGGGTAAAATTTCCTATTCGGGACTGGTTGCGAAATGCAAATATAGATCACCTTCCAATGTTGCTAGGCTAATTATTTATTTTTCTGTTAATAAGCTCTTAATATCCCATGATAATCCCTGACACTAACTGAAACCAATGGGGAAAGGTTTTGAGTGATAAGGATTTTGACGGATAAATCCATGATGCTATCCTCCTTGTCCAATTTCACTAATATCTATTCCATATGGGGACGTCTCAGAACTCCCAAGAAACAGAAAAACCGAGGCTCATATTATCTATACTAAACAATGTGCGAACCCGCATTTTAATGCTGGTTCGCACATTGTTTACATAAATAACACGTACCATTTGATTTTAATTACGGAAGTAAGAACGTAGACCGCTGGGAGATGGTTACGATGCTCGGCGCTGGTCACATAAGCTCATGGTATTGATTGTTAACTCTAATGGAGGCGGTTCCACCAAGAAAACGCGTATTTTTGAACCCTTTTCAAAAATATAAGCGGAAGTTGGATTTCTGTCAGAAATCCAACTTCCACTTCTTAATGTAACAAGTCCAAGGATGCCCGTGAATAAGCAGGCATGTTAAATATGTTGTTATATCACTATTTCTATCTTGAATTCAGTAGCAATTACTGAATTCCAAACACTTTTCCAACTTGATCAAGTTGCTCTGACATCCATTGGATATAATTCTTCCCGGTTGGTTCAGTTTCAGTTACTTTGACGATGGGAATACCGTTCGTCTCAGCTAACTTTACTATGTTTTCTACCGTGGGACTATCTGTTTGAGTGTTATAGACAAACAATTTGATTTTTTTATTTTTAATATCATTTTGTACGTTGGCAAAATCTGAGGCAGTCGGGTCATTTCCTTCTTCAACAGCCTTTGCAAATTTGGGATCGTTAACTTTAAGATTCAGTGCGTCTCCCATATAATCAAAGACTGGCTCTGAAACGTCAATGGTTACAGGCGTAGACTGCTTAATTTTAGCCACTTTAGCTGCCAATTGGGCCATTGTCGCGACATAATCCTTTGCTCTCTTCTGGTAATCTTGCGAATGATCAGGGTCCAATTTGCTCAAATCATCGGCAAGTTTATTGGCCAGTTTAGGCATTGTTGAGGGATCATACCAAACGTGGGGATTGTCCCCTGCTGCTTTACCTAACAAATCACTTCCCACAACCACTACTTCTTTAGTTTTGGCAGAAGAGTCAGCATTAAGCAGCTTATCCATCCAATCATCGTATCCGATGCCCGTGTAGACAATCACTTGAGCATCTGCAACCGCTTTCGACGCATCTGCAGTTGGTTCATAATCGTGAGGGTCCTGGGCTGGATTTGCAAGAATTGAGGTTACCGCTACACGGTCACCTCCGACTGCCTGAGCGACTTCACCATAAAAATTTTCGGCAGCTACCACTTTAATCTTTGGACTTAGTGCAGTTGTACTGGTCGCATTGGAGGAACTTGGACTTATCGGTACTGGTTGTTTTGTAGTACCGCAACCCGTCAACACCCCTATTGCCATTGCTGCTAAAGAGATACCCATCATCCATTTCAGACTCTTTGTTCTCACGTTTTTTCCTCCATAATTTTAATTTCACCTTTTAAGCTAAAGACTGAAATTTCATGTCAAAGAATCAAGAGCAGCATTCCGTTTTTCTGAAACCCTACGATCTCGCAAAACACTCCAACCTAATGAAGCGAAATATAATATCCCTTCTACAGCCGTAATAAAGAAACTAACCGGAGCATTTGTATAAAACCCTAGGACTAGTCCTGCCCATACCCCAACTACCGAAATTAATGACGATAGCAATATCATCCGCGAAACCGAGGAGGTAAGACGTTGAGCAATAGCCGCTGGAGTTGTCATCAGAGTAAAGACAAGTAGGGCTCCGACAATCTGCACCGCTTCGGCGGTGGCAATGGAGAGCAGTAACAAAAAAGCAATTGAGATAAAACGAATCGGTAAACCAGCTGCTTGGGCACCGACCGGATCAAAAGAGTCAAAGGTGAGCATCTTATACCCTAAAAAAAGTACACATAAAACAACTGTGGATAAGAACGCAATCTTCTCAACATCTGCTGTGCTTATTCCTAGGACTGTACCAAATAACAAAGAGGTAACCGCATTTGATTGCTTACTGGAAAGTGATAAAAATAATAATCCCAGACCTAAAAAAATACTCAAAATGACGCTAATCACAGCATCTTTTCTAAACATGTTAATTCCCAATCGCCCGATAGCTAAAGCCGAAGCGCACGTAAAGAGCAACATTCCATTTAAAGGATCGATCCCAAGGTACAAGGCAAACGCTGCACCAGAAAATCCGATGTGAGAAAACGTATGTGCAATAAAGGGTAACCCTCGTGCTATCACAAAGACTCCAATAGCGCCACACATAATTGCTACGATTGTACCTGCCAGAAAAGCGTGTTGCATGAAATCATACTGAAACATCCGCCAATACCTCCTGTTTACAGTCATCACTATGACGGCAAATGGAGGTTTGTACGCTGTTAGTAGCGGAAGTTAACACGATAATCTTTGAACCAACATTCAGAACCTCTACCGGTGCCCCATATAGCCGAGTTAACACGTTCGATTGCAATACTTGTTTCACTGTACCCATGGCATATTGGCCTTTGGTTATATACAGAATACGTTGAGCATATTTCGCTATAAGGTTCACATCATGGCTTACTAAGATGACACTTATTCCCCTCTCTTGATTTATACGGTAGACCATTGAGGCGAGGTTTTCTTGGGCTCCAGGGTCTAAATTGGAAGTTGGCTCATCCAACAACAAAATTTGTGGGTTTCTCAATAAGGCTTGGGCTATAAAGAGACGTTGTCTTTCTCCACCCGACAACTTACCAATGGGTTTATTCGCAAATCTTTCGGAATCGGTTTCACGCATAACCTCTTGTATGTTTTTTCTATCCTGCTTAGTTTGCCATGGACGAAACCGATGGGGTAATCCAAAACTCACAAAATCCCAAGCTCGTAACGGTGTCTCCGCATCGAGTTGTCGTGACTGCGGTGCGTACCCCAGCATTGATGAACCGGGAGTATGCGCATCCCCTTGAAATCTGATCGTTCCACTTTCGACCTGTATCATACCCAGAAGAGTTCGTAGCAAAGTCGTCTTGCCTGCACCGTTTGGTCCAATGATCCCTATAAACTCTCCTGGCTTCACTGTAAAAGAAAGGTCTCGTAAGATTCGAATCCCACCAAGTTGAACGTTTAGACGTTCAACGACAATACCAGCTCCCATTTCCTTCCTCCTTAACAATCCCCGTCTGATAGACGGCAGGTTGGATATCCATAAATTTCGAAACGATGGTCTACCACAGTATAATCATCCTGCTTATTATGTATTAGCTGCATAGGACAATCATGAATAACTTTGTTGCAACTTGATTATAATGCAAATGCATATCATTTGCAAATAGAGATTTTCTTCAAATTTCTCCGTCATAATGACAATTCCGAATAAATATAGCCTTTTACTTCTCATGTTTCCTTGAAATCATCCTCAAGAGAGTTAAGCATTAGATTTTCTAAATGGAAATGGAAAAAGCCGAGCTAAATAAATACGCTCTGGCTTTTTGCTTTTCTTAATACTATTGGATTAAATTGCAAGACATCGTGAGTAGCAATTTATATCTTCTTACGTATTCTATTTCAGAATCAAGTTAGCTAAGGCTAACCCATTAGAAAGATTTAAAAGAGGGGTTGAATAAATGATTTCCTTTGCCACTTGCCCAATTTCATTGTCAGTTCTATCTAGATTTTAAATCCACGAAATCATTAAACGCTTGTTGCCAAGACGGATTGGCTTTCATGAAGTCCACCAGAGTTTTAATGGCCTCGATCGTTGCAGTCGAAAGATAATGTTCCATAGCTTCGGCCTCAGCAGCAAAGTTACATTTGCTACATATTAGGGCAAGAAACTCCTGTAACAATTGGTTCCTCGTTACTAAGTAGTACCCCAACTCTTTCCCTTTATCGGTAAGCTTGATCTCTCCATATCGTTCGTACTTTATGTAACTCTCGTCTCTCAACTTATAGAGGGCTTTGGTTACAGATGGCAAAGC
>JARLHU010000232.1 GCA_031292095.1 Desulfosporosinus sp. | reverse complement strand
TCAATTATCTCAAAGCTACAGGATTAAATCGGCCTTTTATCAGCTTTGGCGAATATCAATTGGTTACAAGCGATTTATATTTTAGAGCTAAAAATGTATTTTTTAAATCTGTGTTAATCTGTGTAATCTGTGGTTGATTAAAGTTGATTAATGACCTGGATATAGAATTATCAGAATAAAAATATTATAATCGGAGCATCAAGGAATAATTTCTGGTGAGATATTCTAATGACGTGATGTGATATGAGAAAGGAGACTTTACAATGACTAAAGATGATCTGCGATTTTTTAGGTCTTGGTTCGAAGATTACGCGCTTAGCTATCCTTCGGAAGATGTGGAAGTCGAGGCTAATCTGAGATATAAAAAGGAACATTCGCTAAGAGTTCGAGATTATATGCTAACCCTGGGACGGGATCTTCAGTTAGATACGAATCAGATGTTACTCGCCGAAGTGATCGGGCTCTTTCATGATGTTGGCCGCTTTGAACAATACGTAAAATACCATACATTTAAAGATCACGAGAGTGAAGATCATGCAGAACTGGGCTTGTTGGTTTTGGAGCGGGAACAGATCTTTTCGGGCCGCGTGAGTGAGCTGGAAGAGGAAATTATCCTCACAGCCATTAAAAATCACAATCAACTTGTAATCCACGAAGACATCGGTGGGACTACTTTATTATTTTGTCAGCTCATACGGGATTCGGATAAACTGGATATTTTTGAGCAGATCATTAATTTTTATGAGAATCCGAAGCGAACTCCGTATTTGGCAGTCGAAGAAAATCACAAGGATCATAGATATTCCTTGGAAATCATACAGGGCATCCTGAGCGGCAAGCAGATTTCCTATACTAGTGTCAAAACCCCTGTGGATCTTAAATTGATCCGCTTGTCCTGGCTACTAAACCTAACCTTTCCGGCCGCGTTGGAAATAGCTAAAAGGAAGGAATTCTTCGCAAGACTCAGGGCGTTTATTCCGGAAACAAAGGATACGGTTAAGGTTTTTCAGTATATAGAGCAGATAATTTCACAACAGGTTTCGAAATAATTGGCAAGATTTTTGGAGGAATCAGGATGAAAAAATTGGAAAAACTATCAATCAACTAAGGGGCCAAGGAGGAATCGATTGTCAGTGAAAACTTGAAATATTCAGAAAATGAAATCTTAACTGGCAGGGATTAACTTTATAATGAAGAATTTGAATTATTGGAAGTAATCAATTATTTCCTGAATTTACAGGAGGTGAAGATTATCAATACGAAAAATTTAAACTCCTTTAATCTGGATAACCTACCTTATGCTTGTGCATATCATAGAATCATTTATGATTTGACCAATAAGCCCTTTGACTATGAATTCCTAGAAATTAATACAGCTTATGAACTTATTACAGGGTTAAAACGTCAAGATGTGATTGGTAAGCGAATTACGGCGATAGGGACTGATATTATTCAGAACGAGCTCAATTGGATTGAGTTTTATGGGAATGTGGTTCTATCTAATCATCCTAATGTGAAAGAATATTATTCAAAAAAAACCAACCGCTGGTTTCTTCTTCAAGCCAGTTCAATTAACGTGGGGTATTTTACATTGACTCTTAGCGATATCACAATTATAAAACAGAAAGAATTGGAGTTAATAAAAAATAATGACTTGCTTGTCCAGATAAATGAAAAAAATGCTCGTTCAGATAAAGAATTGAGGAAACAGATCGAAGAAAATAGTGGCAATAAAGTATTTTTGGAGCTGATTTACAAGAGGTATCTAGGCCTAGTGGAGAATTCGAACGATGTTATTTATAGCTGTGGCTTAAATGGAATTATCACATCCGTTAACAAGAAATTCTGTGAAATGGCTGGAATAGATAAACAAGAAATCATCGGGAAAGAAATATCTAGGTTTATGCATTTCGAAAGTGGTCAAGTAGGGTGGAAAAATATTTTTCTGGAACTTATAAAAACTGGCAAAACGAGCTTTGCGGAGTATGGGTTTAAGATGATAGATGGTAGTGTACGATACTATCAGGTTATTCTTTCTCCGATCTCGGATGCTCGTAATAAACTTGTCGAAGTAATCGGTACAAATCATGATATTACAACCTCAAAACTTAATGAGGAAAAAATGACGGTCTTAGCTTATCGAGATCCCTTAACAAATCTACCAAACAAAAATTTATTTTTAGATAGATTAAAAACGTCTATTTCAACGTTCAGGAGAAATGGTTTAAAGGCGGCAGTAGTTCTAGTAGACTTAGATGATTTTAAAAAGATTAACAGTGCGTTGGGATATACTATTGGAGATAAAATTATAGTTGAAGTTGCCAGAAAACTTGTTACTTGCATGAGAGATTACGATACGGTTGCTCGATTAAGTGAGGATAAGTTTTTGCTCTTATTTCAGAATATTAGGCATATAAACGAGTTATTTCCCATAATTGATAGAATAAATGCAGTACTGGGAGAGGATTGCAATGTAAATGGAATTTCGATCAATGTAACCGCAAGTATAGGAATATCTGTTTTTCCCGATGATGGTGTGAATGCCGAAGATATTCTGATTAATGTTGATGAAGCTATGTACAAGGCCAAAGAACTTGGCAAAAACCGCTATAATTTTTTCAACAATAGTATGAAGGAAGGGTTCGATCGGAAGATTAAGCTGGAGACCATGCTCAAGAATGCAATAATTAATAATGAATTTGTGTTACACTACCAACCACAATATGAGGCAAGAACAAGAAGACTCCGCGGATTTGAAGCATTGATCCGCTGGAATAATCCGGAGGTCGGCTTGGTAATGCCAAAGGAGTTTATTCCATTTGCGGAGGAAACAGCCCTTATTGTACCGATAGGAAAATGGGTTATAGATACTGCCTGTAAAGTATGTGATAAGATCAATAAAAGTTATGGGTTAACTCTGAATATGTCCGTAAATATTTCCGCGATCCAACTTAGGCAAACGGGTTTTAAGGAATTAGTGCTCGATGCAATTGCAAATTCAGGTATTGTAGCGTCTAATCTAGAGCTGGAAGTGACGGAAAGTTGTTTTATTAACAATTTCGACAATGTAGTCAGTGTTTTAAAAGTTTTGCAAAATGAGGGGATCAGGATTACCTTAACTGATTTTGGAAACGGAAATCTTGCCTTAGCTCAATTGAAAAAAATGCCTATCAACATGGTGAAGTTAGATAAAGAATTCATCGATGAAATAGATCCCTCAAATCCTCAAGACACTTTGACGGAATCGATAATTTCTCTGGTGCATAAGCTCAATATTGAAATGCTCGCCGGAGGGGTCGAAAATCAAGAACAATTTGATTACCTTATTAAAGGAAAATGTGATAATATCCAAGGCTATTTTTTTGAAGAACCGGTAGCTGAAGAAATGATTGATGGAATCATCAGTAATGGTATTCTGGAAAACGAAGCTTTGAGTCGAATGATTCAAAAAGCAGGGCTGACATATGAAGGTTTTGTAAGACAGAAAATGCAATCAGTTGGCAAAAAATGGGATACAAAATTGTGACGATATTAAGCTAATAACCCACAGTGGGATGCAGGGTAGACAAGGGAGCAGACAAGATGAATTTGTATATTAAACCCATTAAACAATATTTCTGGTGTCTCGTAAGCTCAATCATTAAACATAATATCGTTGCCTTGGCTGCTGTTATTGCCTTTTTCGGACTTTCCGCTATGATTCCGTTGGCCCTTCTCCTGATATACGGTGCCTCAATTTTCATTCCGGATACCTCAGTACAGAATTTCTTGTCAGATATTTTGCAATCCTATGTTCCGACCCTGCCAGATGCAAAATTATACATTGCTGAAAACATATCGAGGTTAGTCGCCTTGGGTTCTAAGCATGTTGGCATAGTGGGTGTGATCGGTTTGCTTTGGACCACTGTGGGCGGATTTGTCTCATTTCAGCAGATTCTTGACATGATATGGGAAATCCCTCATCGGCGGTCATTTGTCAAGCAATATTTGGTGGGCTTTGGTATGCTCGGCATACTAATGTCTCTGACCGTTATGACATCCTTGGCAACAACGGTCTCGCTTGCGTTGGTACAAAGAATTTTCACGAAGGGAAATTTAACGTTCTGGTTGGCACTTTTTCATGACATATCGCTTATGTCGTTTCCGTTACTGTTGTTTTTAACTTGCTATTTTTGTTACCATTTTCTACCGTCTGATACGATCAGACCTTCGAACCTCTTGGTGGGCGCCTTGGTTTCGACACTTGGAATATACCTCTCCCGGGAAGTGTTTGTTTGGTATTCACTGCACTTGGGACAGTACGAAATGATCTATGGAAGCCTGACCTTCATTATGCTGTTTACATTCTGGGTTTATATTGTCTGCATTATAGTATTGTTTGGCGCGGAGGTGGCTGTGACTTTAAGCGCTGTCAGGGAGCAAAATACAAATCTTCACTAGCCAGCAATTGTTCTAAGATCTCAGGTTTAGGTGTGAGGAATAAGGTCCAGTTCTGCTCGTAGATCACCATCCCGGGCTTGGCCGCGTTGGGTTTCTTCAGCTGTTTAACATGGGTGTAATCCACGGCAACCTGAGAAGAACCACGAGCTTGGCTGTAATAAATCGCCAGGGCAGCTGCCTCTTCAAGGGTGTTGTCATCCGGGAATTCTTCCCCGTCTTCGAGGGGAATCAGAACGTGTGAACCGGGAATTACTTTGACATGGAGCCAAAGGTCGTTCGGTTTACCTTTGCGCATGGACAACCAATCATTTTGAGCATTGTTTTTCCCGACCAAGATTACTCGACCTTGACTCGAACGATAGACTCGGGGATGGATAGACTCTTTGGGCGCTTTGACTTTCGTCTTGGTATTGGAGCGGCCCTTTTTTGGTTTGACATTCTCCCTTTTCAAACGTTTTCCGGCTAAATATCCCTGACCGACTAGCTCAACATGAATTTCATCAAGTTCGGAAAGGGTGGTTGCCTGATCCAAACTGACTTGTAAGGAAGCAAGGTAATTCACTTCATCGAGGGCAGCTTCTTGGAGCGGCTTTGTTTTGAGGAGGGTAGCTTTCGCTTTGTTATAAAGTTTGTAATAGTGCTGAGAGTTGTCAATGGCACTTAGATAGGGATTGAGCGGAATGACCACGGAAGAAAGCGTGGGGCTATAATAATCTTCCACCGTGACTTCAGGTGATCCCTCCGGAATACGGTAGAGGTTTGCGGTAAGGAGTTCTCCCCACTTTTGATACGCAAGACCTGACTTGGCGTTGGTTTCAGCTTCAGCATATATTTTAAGTTTCTTGCTGAAATGGGAGTGTTGCTCTTGAACGATTTTACGTAGGGAGCCGCGTTTTGCTTCAAGAGTGTTCTTGCTGGATTTTGACTGATAAAAACCTGTGACTGCGTCATTTAAGGAGGGAACGTTTTCTATTCTTAACTCATGGTATTGTTGAAAGGGGATAAAAGTGAACGCGACGGGAGGGGCCTGGAGAGTGGATTTATAATAAAGGCATGGCTGTATAGCAGGAATCCCTTCGGGATTGCATAAGCGGCGATAGGCCTGAAAAAGTCGTGAAAAATCGATTTCCCCACACTGATGGAGGCGGGTTTCTATAGTCAAGCCAGCTTGGATGACGATTTCTCGAGCCAATTCTGGGCTAATCCCAGCAAAGCGAGCGAGAAGCACATCAGTTAGAGGGCGATCCAGATCTTCTTCATAGAGGGTCTTTCGCCAAACCTCTTCATCCTCTAAGGGCGGTCGTTTTCCTTGGGAGGGAGGGGCCAGATAAATCCGTCCCGGTAAAACTTCGCGATAGCGGCTTAAGGCATAGGAATAGCGCTTAAGACCGTCGAGAATCGTATTTGTGATCGGATCGACGAGGATGAGATTACTGTGTTTCCCCATGATTTCTAAGTGAAGTTGCAGGGTGACTAAATCGCCACGGTCGTTATAATTTTGAACGTCAAAGGTTACAACCCGTTCCAGCTCACTTTGATGTAAGCTGACGATTTTGCCACCTTCGAGGTGTTTGCGTAGAATCTTACAAAACATGGGTGGGGAGGTCGGGTTTTTCTTGTTTTCCTGAGTGAGGTGGAAACGGGGGGAGGTTGCATTGGCACTAAGCAGGAGGCGCCGAGACCCCCCCTGTTGCCGCACTTGTAAATGGATTTCCTCCTTTTCCGGTTGATGGATTTTATCAATACGTGCTCCGATGAGCTGTGGAGCAAGCTCTTTAACTAGATAGGCGAGGGTCACACCGTCTAAGGCCATGTGAGAACTCCTTTCATCCCTTGAACTTGAATCATCGAGCGAAGTAAGTTTAAGTATAACACACTTGTTCTGGCGAGGCATTTTTCACTACAGTTGGGAATAAGCATGTACTACAAAAGGGACAAAGCTATACGCGAGTCGCAAAGCGCGAAGCGCGTGGCAGGAAAGGGAGGAGAAAAGGCATGCGGCAACAGGCATGGCATGTGTTGCCTTGGCTTGACGTGGCCAAGGCCTTGGAGGTGCATCCAGGTAAAGGGTTGAGTGTTAAAGAAGTGCAACGCCGGTTAGTTGAGGTTGGAAAAAACGTTTTGGCAGCAAAAAAAGGAGTTCACCCGGTATTTCTGTTCTTAGGACAATTCAAGGATTTTATGGTTCTGGTTTTGCTGGCAGCCACGGTTGTATCCGGACTATTAGGCGAAATTGCGGATGCAGTCACGATTTTGGCAATTCTGATTATTAATGCTATTCTCGGTTTTGTTCAGGAGTATCGGGCGGAGCGTTCCATGGAGTCCCTCCGTTCCCTTACTGCCCCTGAAGCGCGGGTGTTGCGAGAAGGTGTAGAGCAACGGATTCCGGCTGCGGATGTTGTACCCGGGGATATTGTACTTCTCGAAGCCGGAGATCGTATCCCAGCAGATGTGCGTTGGATTCAGGCCGTCAATATGCAAGTGGAAGAGTCTGCTTTGACGGGGGAATCCCATCCTGTGGGCAAAAGCATCTTACCGCTCCGGGAAGAACTCACGCCTATGGCAGATCGTCAAAATATGGGGTATATGGGGACTTCTGTAGTCAACGGTCGGGGAGCTGGAGTTGTCGTGGCGACCGGAATGGAGACGGAGATGGGCCTCATTGCCGGGATGATCCAAAGTGTGGAAGACGAAGAAACCCCTTTACAAAAGCGTTTAGCGGAACTAGGTAAATGGTTGGTCCTGATCAGTTTTCTGGTTTGTGCCGCGGTGGTGTTGACTGGGGTTTTAAGGGGAGAGGACTTTTATAAAATGTTCTTCACCGGTGTCTCATTAGCAGTGGCGGCTATTCCTGAAGGCCTCCCAGCGATTGTTACGGTGGCATTGGCGGTGGGGGTGCAACGCATGGTGAAACGGCAGGCGATCATCAGGAAACTTCCGGCCGTTGAAACCTTGGGGTGTGCGACAGTGATCTGTTCAGACAAGACAGGGACGCTGACCCAGAATGAAATGACGGTGCGTCAGATCTATTCGGATGGACGAAAAATTACCGTTTCCGGAGAAGGGTACGATCCTAAAGGGGAGTTCCAGGGCGCCGATCCGGAGAAAGACCGGGATCCGCTGCGAGAAGGGTTAAAGATTGCGGCCCTTTGCAACAATTCCATGTTGACTAAGAAGGGAGTTCAAGTTGCTGGGCTTTTTCGTTCGAAGGGAAATGATGCTCCTTGGGGCATTGAGGGAGATCCTACAGAGGGGGCCATTCTTGTGGCAGCCGCCAAGGCGGGGATATGGCGTGAAGTTCTGGAACGCAAACAAGAGCGAATTGGGGAACTGCCCTTCGACTCAGATCGGAAACGAATGAGTGTTGTTTATCAGACGAAACAGGGTAAAATGGCCTATGTCAAAGGGGCCCCGGACATGGTCCTGCGGCTTTGTCGACAGGAATTGACTGCGCAAGGGGTTGCGGAGTTGTCCAATGAACGCGTGCGCAGCATTATGCGGGCCAATGATGAAATGGCACGGCATGCTCTCCGAGTTCTGGCAGTTGCCGAGAAATCGCTGTCAGATTCTGAGCCCCTTGATGAGCATCTTGAACAAGGGTTGACCTTTGTCGGGCTGCTCGGAATGATTGATCCACCTCGCCCTAGTGCCATCAAAGCAATTAAAATTTGTCGGCAATCTGGTATTAAACCTGTCATGATTACTGGTGATCATCGCTTAACAGCAGAAGCCGTCGCCCATGAGTTGGGGATTTTACGCGGAACAGGTGGCGGAGTTATCACGGGAGAAGACCTGGAGAGAATGTCTGATCGTGATTTAAGTGAGCGAGTCATGGATGTTTCCGTCTATGCACGAGTCACACCAAAGGATAAACTTAGAATTGTGCGAGCCTTTAAAAAACGTGACCAGGTGGTGGCGATGACGGGTGACGGGGTAAATGACGCTCCTGCGGTCAAAGAGGCTGATATTGGGGTGGCTATGGGTATAACGGGGACAGATGTAACGAAAGAAGCTTCAGCTATGGTTTTAGGTGATGATAACTTTGCGACCATCGTGGCCGCAGTGGAAGAGGGCCGCGGAATTTACGACAATATTCGTAAGTTTATTCGTTACTTACTTGCCTGTAATCTAGGAGAAGTCTTAACAATGTTTATAGCGACACTCGTGGGCTTGCCACTACCACTGCTGCCGATTCAAATCCTCTGGATTAATCTAGTTACAGACGGGTTGCCAGCGATGGCTTTAGGTGTGGATGGAGCCGAACCGGGTATTATGAATCGTCCGCCGAGGGCACCGGGAGAAAGCATTTTTGCGCGCGGCTTAGCTAGTAAAATAGGGATAAGGGGAACCATGATCGGTCTAGGAACGCTCTTTGTGTTTGTAGCCGCGCTTTTTATAGGAGTTAATATGTTAGGTGCCCGAACTATGGCCTTTACTACTTTGGTGTTTTCTCAGTTGTTCCATGTTTTCGATTGTCGGTCGGAAGAAAGAGGCATCTTTGAAGTGGGTCTCTTTACAAACCCTTATCTTGTCGGAGCAGTGCTGATCTCTACGATCATGCAACTCAGTGTCATTTATCTCCCTCCCCTCGAAGCGATCTTTAAGACCGCACCCTTACACGGTTGGCAATGGATTTTTATCCTGTGTGTAGCGGGTGGGCCGTCTGTTCTGATTGGTTTGGCAAGGCTCCTAAAGAACAGTTGGCAAGGAAAACAGGTTGGGGGAGAATGCTTCATGTCTATTGGCGGCACCAAGAAATAATAGGATAGAGAGAGTAACGGTAACGTTCGACGGGTAGGGTACGATGCATCGTGCCCTACGGTGAATTTCAGGGCGGGTAGGGGCACGATGCATCGTGCCCCTTTGTATAATGTATAACTCTTCTCCTCCTCGTGTATACTTGCTTCAAATGGTTGACCCACTTCATCCCATATAGTATTCTTTTAAAGAACAATGCGTAGAATGAATAATACTTTGCTAGGATATGGATTTTATTATAAGTATAAGCTGAACTAATCTAGGGACTATGCGTGCGATATTTGATGATGGATATTCGAACCACGAACATCGAACATCGATTAAGGGGGAGGAACGGATGGAATTCGTTAAAATGCATGGTCTGGGGAATGATTTCGTTTTCCTGGACCATTTTTCTGTCGCGGCAGAGGTTGATTACCCAAAGTTGGCCAAGCAGCTTTGCCACCGGCATTTTGGGATAGGCGGGGATGGATTAGTCGTAATTTTGCCTTCGAAAATTGCCGATGCCCGGATGCGTATCATTAATTCGGACGGATCCGAACCAGAAATGTGTGGGAATGGCATCCGTTGTTTTGCGCGTTATGTTTACGATCAGGGAATTGTTTTACATAACCCTATGCGTGTGGAAACTCTTGCCGGAGTCTTGACCGTAGGACTAAATTTCCAAGGGAATCAGGTTCAAGGGGCACGAGTAGATATGGGTGAGCCCATTTTGCGGGCTGACCTCATTCCAGTTTTGGGTCAAGGGGAACCGGTGGTGGGGCAGGCTCTTGAAATGTCAGGAGAAACGTTCCTATACACAGCCGTTTCCATGGGGAATCCGCACTGCGTTATTTTTGTGGAGGATTATGCCACGCTGGATTTTGAGCGTCTCGGCCCAGCGCTTGAGAAACATCGGTTGTTTCCCCGTAAAACCAATGTCGAGTTTATTCAGATTAATTCGCCCCAGGAGATAACTATGAAAGTTTGGGAACGGGGTGCTGGACCGACGCTAGCTTGCGGTACGGGTGCTTGTGCCTCTGTGGTAGCAGCTGTGCTCAACAATAAAACAGAACGTGCTGTAACTGTTCATCTGGCAGGGGGAGACTTATTTATTGAATGGGGACTCGATAATCACGTCTATATGACGGGCCCTGCGACTTATGTGTTTAAAGGCGAATGGTTGGAAACGCTGGTTTAACAATCTTGTAAATTGACGAAGTTACGAAGGAGGATGTTCTTATTTATGGAAGAAGCACAACGGATTCAAGCGTTACCCCCGTATTTATTTGCACGAATTGATGAAAAGATAGCGGGTGCCAAGGCTAAAGGCGTGGATGTTATTAGTTTGGGGATTGGGGATCCCGATCTCCCGACTCCAGATCATATCATTGACAAGTTGATCGAGGCTGCGCGCAACCCGGAAAATCATCGCTATCCTTCTTATGTCGGAATGTTGGAGTTCCGTTCAGCGGTGGCGGAGTGGTATAAACGGCGTTCGAATATTGTACTCGATCCGAAAAAAGAAGTGGTCACTCTGATCGGCTCCAAAGAAGGGATTGCTCACATTGCTTTTTGCTATATCAATCCCGGAGATGTTGCCCTAATTCCAGACCCAGGTTATCCGGTCTATGGTGTGGGAACCTTACTAGCCGGAGGGGTTCCTTATATTATGCCACTTAAGGAAGAAAATGGTTTCTTACCTGATTTAGATGCGATTCCAGCAGAGGTGGCCCAAAAGGCTAAACTGATGTTTTTAAATTATCCGAACAACCCTACTGGGGCGATTGCGGATGAAAGCTTCTATTTAAAGGTGATTGCTTTTGCTAAGAAATATGACATCATTGTTTGCCATGATGGGCCTTACTCGGAAATCGCTTTTAATGGTTATAAGCCTTTGAGCTTTTTAGAGGTTCCTGGGGCCAAGGAGGTTGGAATTGAGTTTCATTCAATGTCTAAAACCTATAATATGACGGGTTGGAGAATTGGGTGGGCCGCAGGAAATGCTCGGGTTATCGAATCGCTAGGTCGTATCAAATCGAACATTGATTCGGGGGTTTTTCAGGCCATCCAAGAGGCTTCTATTGAGGGGCTTCTGGGTAATCAGGACATCATCGAAGAAACTCGCAAGATCTATCAGGAACGACAAGATATCGTGATTGAAGGATTGACAGCTTTAGGGTGGAGCGTGGAAAGGCCTAAGGCCACCATCTATGTTTGGCCTAAAGTACCGAAAGGATTCACTTCAGCTTCTTTTTGCGAACTAATCTTAGATAAGGCCGGTGTGGTAGTTACCCCTGGTAACGGCTATGGGGAATATGGTGAAGGTTACTTCCGCATTTCACTAACCATTAATACTGAACGACTTAGGGAAGCTTTAAAGCGTTTGCAGGATAATTTCGGGAGGTTTGAATTCTAGTATAGTATGAATGTAAATGGGTTCCGAAAAGTGGGAGTGGCGAAACTTGAGTTCGTTACTCCCACTTTGCTATAGTTTGCTGAAAATTACTTATCAATTTTTGTCAATCAGCAATTTGTCGTTATAAAAAGCAGTGAACGTTCAGCTAAAGCTGAGCATAAAAACTGGATAAAACAGTAATAGTGTAAAAAAATACCAGAACGAAGGAAGGAATCTGAGTTTTGACGACGAAGTTTATTATAAATGAATGTGGATCTTGGATAATTTACATAGCAAGGAATACGGAGATGGTCAAAGGCATTTAACGGGACGTTAGGCGAAATGTCCTTCCAAGCATTCCTATATGGTCGTTCAGTTATTGGTTGATTATTTGCCTTTGGTTATGAGTATCTAAAGGGTAAGAGAAAAGACCTCTGGGAGAGAGGTCTTACTAATTTTCATGTATTAATTCAATTTGATGAACTAGATATTGAAAATCCAATTCATACATTTTACCGATGAAGTCTTTATCCTTAATATTTTTTCTAAAGTCTTCTTTGTTTACCTCTAGTAGTCTCAAACCCAATCCCCATGATGGCTTTGTCAATCCGGATTTTCGCCAATTAGGAATAGGGATTTTATACAGATCATGATGTTTTGGCGGATCATCTGGAGATTGAGATGAGGTTGCAACTAAAATCAATAATATATTTTCCAGTTCGCCAACTATAATAACTGGTCTTATTTTAGATTCTCCAGGGATATCCTCATACTCTACATCAGACCAAAAAATCTCTCCTAGAGAAAAATTAAACGTAAGAATTTTAGTATTCTCCCTCTTCAACGATGTAGCGATGGTCTTTGTTGTTTTTATCGAACAAAAGTTTACCATCTTTAACTTTAGGACGAATGGTGATTTCTTTTAATTTTTTAGAGGATAAAGATAATCCTTTGTTGACTTGTTCTTTGGCAAGTGCTTGCATATTTTTTTCCTCCTGATTTCTTTCTTCCTTGCCCATATCTTATCACCATCCAAAAAGTTGTTCAAGAAGTATTATGCCCATTTTTACCAAATTAGAAGGTGATTACGTCATGGTTATAGAATAATGTAAAATATTAGGGAGGAATTGAAAGCTATCCTCCGAAGCAGGACACTCCGCCTAACTGAGGGTTTGCAACATCGGAGAGAATATGAATGTAATAACCCGACGTCGCCAACCCTCGGAACGTTATGTGCAATCTGGCTTTCGGGGCTAAACAAGAAAGTCATATTTTCTTTTTCCGTGCAGGATTCTTCTGATTTCAACGACGTCCTTAAAGACTACATAGAAAACGAGGTAACTTCCTACGACCAGCATTCGATAGTTTAAGTGAATCATTCTTGGATCTTTTGGCACATGCCCTATGAAAGGAAAGTGGGCCAATTTGGAAATGGCCCTGTCAATTTCCTCAATAAATTTTAGTGCAGCAGTGGGATTGTCAATCTGAATATAATCGAGGACCTCGGTCAAGTCTTTCTCCGCAATTGGTAGGTATTCGATTCGAAACTTGCTATCCATTTATCTTTGCCCGTAACTTGTTGAATAGATCTTTATGGGAAATGCGAGGAAGTTCTGCGGCGCTTTGGGCTTCAGCTTCTGCTAACTTCTGATACAGTTCAAGTAGAGCCTGCTGCTTTTCATATAAAGCCATGCTCATTACCACTAAGTCTCCTTGTCCATTCTTGGTAATGAAAACCGGTTCTCCATTCTCATGACAGATTTCGGATATTTGGTTGAAGTTATTGCGCAGATCAGAAATAGGCTTAATGACTGGCATATTCAAAAACACCATCCTTATCATTATTTGTATGCATATTATATCATAATTGTGATAGAAAGATGTAAGCGCCAGACAGCACATAACAGATGATTCCCAAAATCTGAGATAATATGAGCGTAGTAACCAGACTTCGGAAATTCTCGAGACGTTAAGTGAAACGCCAATTTCAGAGTATTTTTGTGAGGAAGAGAACTATTTTAATGTTCAAAAGTGGGAGGGAGCAAATGAAGAGTTTATTGAGAAAAATGTTATTTCTGCTTTTGTTTATATTCATTTTGGCAGGTTGTACTGAAAATTCAAATAACTCAAATAAAATAGCTGTTAGTAGTATGAAAAACAATAAGGTTTCTAATCATTTCGCAATATTTTTAGTTAAGGAAGACCAAACAGGAAACGCAATTAACACCAAAATTGAAGATTTACAGTTGGAGACGCAACCTGTATTTACGGATAAAGACCTGAAGATATATAAATGGAAGGAACATGAACTAGAACTTAGAAAAGACTTTGACCTTTACGAGGTATTGGAATATGTGCCACTCTCTGGGTTACCTTTTGTTGTAGTAGCGAATGATGAAAGAGTTTATTTGGGAGCGTTTTGGACACCGCTTTCATCACAAACATCTAGTATACCCTCAATCATGGTTCTACCGATGTCTCCACAAAATAAAATACATATTATAGCAGGATATCCTGGTAAAACAACAAAGAGCCAATCTGACCCAAGAAGTAATCAACTAATCTACGATGCTTTAAAAAGTGTCGGAAGGATAAAAGAGTAAATAAATGAACGTAAAACTTTGGAGGTTGGCGCATCACTTAACAGAGGGTTTGCAACATCGGAGAGAATATAAATGTAACAACCCGACGTCGCAAACCCTCGGAACGTTATCTGCCATTGCCGGAGAACTTATATTAGTTCAATTTAGGGTTGGTTTTAAGGAGGTAATAACTTGAATCTGATATTGGAAACCGATAATTTAGAGGATTATTTAAAGTCTTCAGAAATTATTGACTATGATAATGTAACCATAAAAGAAATTGCACGACAACTTTCCGAGGAAATTGAAGATGAGGTTGAAACAATTAGAACTGTTTACAATTTTGTTAGGGATAATGTTCATCATTCTGCTGATATTAATGGACAGATTGTGACCTGTACAGCTTCTGATGTACTAAGAGAGAAACAAGGAATATGTTATGCAAAATCTCATTTACTAGCCGCCATACTCAGAAGTTTGGGAATACCGACAGGCTTCTGTTATCAAAAACTTATTTTAGATGATGAAATAAAACCTTGGATGATTCTGCACGGTTTAAATGCAATTTACATAAAGAGCTTTAGAAGATGGATAAGGGTAGATGCTAGGGGAAACAGAGACGGAGTAAACGCTGCGTTTTCAGTAAATTTTGAGAAGTTAGCATTTCCAGTACGAAAGGAATTTGGGGAGAAGGATGAACCAGTAATATATGCAAATCCAAATATTAAAGTGGTACAGGTTCTTAGAAAGAGTAAAACCGTTGAAGAGTTATTTGAAAACCTACCGACCGAATTATAAGATTACTTTTAGGATTTGCTTCGAAGCGGCAACGGCGGATAACAGCGAATTTGCAAAATCCGAGAGAATATGAATGTAATAACCCGACGTCGCAGACCATCGGAACGTTAGATGAAATCACAATTTCGGAGGTGGATATGGGGTCAATAATTTCTCGAGCAAGGATAAAGTTGGTTATATTAATAACGATTATCTGTTTTCTTTTACTTGGGACGATATATATTCTATCACCGTTTCCAAACAGTGACACTATTTTATCTGCCACTCAAACGAAGTTTGCTGTACCAATATATACTGACTTCGAACTCCAAGGTAAAAATCAGTGTGCGGCGTATTCTTCTGCTTTTGTTTTAAGAAACTCAGGCAAATCAGCTAAAGGTAAAGAAGTTTATGCTAAGATTCCTTTTAAAATTCCTATTTCGGGGTATGTTTTGCCGAAAGGAGTAATTTCATATCTTCAGTCCCAAGGACTAAAACCAATGATTTATAAAGGGAATCTGTCCTCACTTAAGGCAAGACTTGTCCAAAGGAGAACACCGATTATTGTATTGGTTGGAAATGGACTCTTTTGGCAGCATTACATGACATTAGTAGGGTTCGATGACGACAAAAGTGAGTTATATTTCGTCGATTCTAACAAAGAAAATGATGAAAACGCAGAGTTGCCAGGAAATAGGACTATGACAAATGACTATTTTTTAAAATGGTGGAGTAATGGACTACCAGTTTTCAATCACGTTTATATAACAGCGGGGGAAACGTTGTGACTCCACCTAACAGAGGGTTTGCAACGTCGGAGATTACATATGGGGTATTAACCCGACGTCGCAAACCCTCGAGACGTTATACGACAGCTGGGGGAGAATGTATTAAGGATTTTGGGAGGGTCTATTGTGACTATAGCAAACATTTCAAGCGTAAGTTTGATAGGGAAGCTTTCTTCGTACTATGGCGGTGGCAATGTCGGTGTATTCTTTAGGGCCTTTGTTTAGGATAATGTGTTTTGTTTATCGAAAATTTGCTATGGGGGTTGATCATGAGAAAGAGAAGCATAATATCTGTTTTCATTATTTTGATCCTTAGTTTTGGTGTAATGACTATTGGTTGTTCAAGGTTTAGCACAAATCAACTACCGGAAGAAATGGATAAGATAAAATTAGAGTTTGTTTCCAAAAGTGAATTACCAGAAGGAAGTGGCTACGCTATAAAACTGAAAAACGGCAGCTCGTTTTTAATTAAACAAAATACCGTATACATTAGTTATCCAGTGAAAAATGGAAATAGTGGGGATATACAAAATAAAGCCAAAGTCGAGGCAGTTGGGAATAAATTAGACATTCGTCCCGGTGAAGAGATAATGTTGAATGCGTTTATTCCAGATGCTTTTGATAGTGACAAAGTGGATAAACATAGACTTCAGTATGAGATAAAAGGTTATATCAACGAAGTAAAAGATTCAAACCATTTCGAACAGTCAGGCGGGGATTTATTACATTAGAACTATTTGAGGGAGTTGCCACTTCACATAACAGAGGGTTTGCGACATCGGAGAGAATATGAAAGTAGTAACCCGACGTCGCAAACCCTCGGAACGTAATAGGAAATCACCTGAGTTGGGGTCTAAGAGGGGAAAGGTGAAACAGTGTCTTATCTAAAGAAAATATCACTTAAGTGGGAGTGTGTAGAAAAAAAGGATAACTATCCATTTAACATACTTGCAATTTCAAATTTGGATTCGCTAAGTCTAGATCATAACGTTGTTTTTCTAGTTGGCGAGAACGGGTCAGAGAAGTCAACACTATTTGAAGCGGTTGCCTTTCAGTGTGGTTATGGAATTGGTGGCGGTGGCAGGAATAATGATATTGGGTTATCAGATGAGAGTTCATTATTATCCTCGATCATGACCTTATCTTGGATGCCTAAAATAAATAGTGGTTTCTTTTTAAGAGCAGAAACCTTTTTCGATTTTGCCAAACACTTAGATGAAATGGCTAAGGATATATATGCGGGTGGAAGAAAAGTCTATGATGCTTATGGAGGAAAGTCCTTAAACCAGCAATCTCATGGAGAAGCGTTCTTATCTCTAGGAGCCGCCGTCCATGGCGGCTTCTGGCTATGCGGGGCATCCTTGCCCGGATTCGGAAGGGATCGTTAATGGAGTTTTATTTACTGCACATTTGTAGTACGAATCAATGATATTTTATATAACTCTCGGAGGGATTTTGAATGACGATTAGAAAAATACAGAAAAAGGATGCAACCTATTTTTTAGATATGCTTTTACGTTTAGATAGAGAAACGAAAAATATGATGTTTGAGCCAGATGAAAGACCTAAAGATGTTAAAAAAGTTGAAGATATGATTGTACAATATCAACAAACTCACTCCTTAATTTTGATTGCCAACACAGACAATGATATTGTCGGTTTTCTTTCGGCTGAAAAAGGATGCTATAACAGAATAAAGCATACCGCATATATCGTTGTAGGAATATTGCCTGAATATCAAGGGAAAAGCATAGGAACAAACTTTCTTAATAAATTAGAGGAATGGGCAAGGCAAAGCAAAATTACCCGATTGGAACTAACTGTTAGGATTGACAATAAGGGAGCTGTACATCTTTATAAAAAGAATGGATTTGTGATTGAAGGAGTAAAGCGTAAATCTATGATTGTAGATGGTAAATATGTAGATGAATATTATATGGCTCGAATTTTATAAAGGCATAATCAGTAGTTAATAAGTGTCACATTCTTCTCATTTAATGCATCAATAAAGTTCGAGGGGGACGTTTAAGGGACTCCCTCCATGGTCGTCTCTGAATCACGGGGCGTGGCCCGCCGCCTAACCAAGGGTTTGCAACATCGGTGAGAATATGAAAGTAGTAACCCGATGTCGCAAACCCTCAGAACGTTCTACGACATATCGTGCAAATGACGGGCGCCATCCTTGGCGCGGCCGAAAAGAACTTATTGCATTTCTTCGCAGTAGTAGAATATATCGTAGCAAAGGAGGTGTAAGAATTTGATGAAAAAGATAATGTATTTAATATTAATCTTCTGTTTGTTGGTCGCTAACACAACTGGGTGTAGTAAAAAGTCCGAACCAGAATTTGCTAGAGTTGAATTGCAAAATGTCCCTAAAGAAGTACAAAATTTCATTTATAATAACAGTGGGGAAAATGGTGTTTATCTTTATTCCGATAACAATATAGGTGAATACTTTTTCTTGAATGTAATACAAGAGGAATATGCAGTGTTTTCTAAGGACTTTAATTATAATATTAAAGATAATACATTCAATATTTGCTTTAATGAAGAAAAACTTCCGCTAGCAATAAGTAGAAAACTTAACGGTAAAATAATTTATAAAATTAAATTATCAGATAAATTTGATACAATCCGAGTGTTCAAAAATGGTAAGCAAATCTCATTTGATGTTGTTGGCACTTAATTCACATCATTCGTATTTTGCGACTTAGAGTCATTGTTGGAAAGATTTAAGGCAGCGCCGTCCGTTGCGCTGCTGAGTTTGGGGGCACGATACGTCGTAGAACAGCGAATTTGCGTAACTTAGCATAGATGAAGGCAGAAAGATGCTATGCAAATTCGCGAGACGTTAGGCGACAGACCATGCGGGAGACCGGGCGTCCTTGCCCGGATTCGGAAGGTATTTGGAGTTTAATTAATGACAATTGTAGGAAATAACGTCACGCAGTGGACCTTAAAAGGGAGTAGGAAAAGGAGGAAGATTTAATGAAAAGATGGACCAAACTTATTATTCTTTTCTTACTTATTACAAATTCAATATTTATCGTTACTACAGTAATGTACAAAAATTCAACCCCAGTTTTCAAAGTATATTCTTTTGAGGGAGAAAGCGAAAACATAAGAGTAAGTAATGGCGTTATTATCATATCTAAAGACAAACAGATGGTACAAGGTGGGGAATTACAGTATATAGGCATCAAACGAGAAAATATATCAGCCTATACTAAAAATATTTATATAGATAATCAACATGGGAATAAAGAGACAATAGTTGGAGGTAGTGTATTCAATAATATTAAGAACGGAATGATATTTCCAGATGAATTATTATTAAATAGAACTATAGGAGGAGTGAGTTCAGAAAAGCTATTCAGAGATGAAGACATGAGTACTATTAAAGACAATTTGTATTTTTCTCTAGAAGGCACTACAAATGATGGTAAACAGTTTAATTTCATGGTTAAACTCCAAGTTCAAGAATTAATTTGAATGATAACAACAAACTCTTTGTCTGTTGAATAATTTTCTTATTTTGTGCTACATGCAGATGAGGAATGTTTAAAAGACTTCCGTCCATGGTCGTCTCTGAATCACGGGGCATGGCCCGCCTAACAGAGGGTTTGCGACATAGGAGAGAATATGAAGGTAGTAACCCAACGTCGCAAACCCTCAGGACGTTATCCGAAACTGCTGGGTCCTTAGAGACGTGTAGCATATAAGAAGGTCTGAAAAGAGGCTTTTCGTACGTACTAAAAAAGATAACATCAAATGAAACTAATAAATCAGTTGCTTGTTTAGTTTCATTGTAGTTATTCGGATTGGAAAATGTATATTTGGTCAAATTGAAAACATTGATATCTAAGCGTGGCCAATAGGGGGGATGAAAGTTGTCTTTTGGGATAAATTTAATAGGTTTAATAATCGTTTTCGTACTGGCTTACTTTTCGGGTCGCAATTTTAGACTTAGGACAATCTGCCAAGAATCCTCCCCTATTTCAATGGGGAGATGAATTGGCGATCTAACTATACGTACTTGGATATACACCTAATATCGTAGATATTAAGCACTATGAATGATATACTATATGTATGGAGAAAGAGC
>JARLHU010000231.1 GCA_031292095.1 Desulfosporosinus sp. | reverse complement strand
TTCCGACTTTTTACTACCATCTTTTAACAAGATGGTATATTATTGATGTATAAACTTATGGCTTAGGAGTGAGAGTGGGGGAGGTATTTAGAGATGGAATTGACGGATGAACAAAAGAAATCATTGCAAGGGCAGGGCTATATAGCCAATCGGGACGGTGTCCATTTTTCCTGTAGGGTTTTGATACCGGCGGGCAGAATGAATGCTCAGGCAGCGCGAAAACTCACTGAGGTATCTGAAAAATATGGACAAGGTTATTATACCCTTACCCAAAGACTGAACGTAGAACTTCCTTGGTTGAAGTATCAAGATCTTGAGGCTGTCGCCAAGGAACTTAAGGAAGCGGGCCTATCGATCGGGGGTACAGGTTTAAGGGTAAGACCCGCCCATATCTGTAAAGGCAATGTCTGCAAAATGAGCATGTTTGACACCGAGGAGGTCGCCAGACAAATCGATGAACGGTTCTATAAAGGGTATTACGAGGTAAAACTGCCTAATAAATTCAGAATCTTAGTCAGTGGGTGTGGTAACGGTTGCACGAAACCTCTCCTCGGATGTATCGGCATACGTGGTAGAAAACCAGACCAAGTCGCCATTTCTATTGGGGGAAAGTTTGGCAAGGATTACGTCATAGGACGAGAATTACCCGGTCTATATTCAATTAGTGAGGCTCTGGAGATAAGTGAAAAGGCAATATCCTATTATCGAGTAAACGGTATACCTGGGGAACGATTTGCCAGAACTGTGGAAAGAATCGGTTTTGAAACCGTAGGGAGTTTCCTCACGGGTTTAGCTCTTTCAGAATTTAACAATTTGTAATACACAGGCGCAGTTAACTCTTCACTGTCGGCGATTCTGTAAACCTATTGATGATAAAACTAGGGCTGAGATTCTTGAGGTACAAGAGTTTTTGCACCTAGTTTTGTCTATAGTACGATAACTCATAATTAATGATCAATGGGAAACCTTGAGAATATTACATAAGGGAGCAGAACATTGGACTTAGAACAAAACGCGGAAAAATCACCTGGTTTAATTCTTAGCAGACAGCAATCTGAAAAGCAGATCCTTGTGATGACGGCTGTTTCAGTCGAAAGAGATGCGGTGTTGCGCGGTCTCAACAACGATCCGAGGTTTGATGTTTTGGTGGCGGGTGTCGGCTCGGTAGTTGCCGCCGTAAACACTGCTAGGGCGTTGGCCGCTAAGGAATACAGTTTGGTGATTAGTGCTGGTATTGGTGGAGGTTTTCCTGGAAGAGCTGAGGTGGGTTCACTCGTGGTGGCGGACGAGATCGTCGTCGCCGACTTGGGAGTGGAGACCCCGGAAGGTTTTTGTAGTGTGGAGAAGTTAGGCTTTGGTTTCACGCATATTCAGCTGGATGCTAGCCTCGTAGAGCGTATTAGCAAGGTGATGTTTGTGGCCAAGCTACCAGTAATTACTGGACCGGTGCTCACGGTATCAACGATTACAGGTACAGCTGCGAGGGCAGTCGAACTGGCGGGAAGAGTGCCAGGAGCTGCAGCCGAGGCTATGGAAGGGTATGGTGTTGGCTACGCGGCGCTTGATCGCGGTCTACCAGTCCTGGAGATGCGCGCTATCTCGAACATGGTTGGCCCGCGTGAGCGCGCGACTTGGCGCATCAAAGAAGCTCTAGACGTTTTGGAAGCGACTAGCTCAATATTGACGGAGGGGTTTCATGAATATTACAATTTCTCCTTGTCCTAATGATACTTTTGTTTTTCACGCCTGGGTACACGGACTAATACCTGGTGCCCCTAAGCTTGATGTAAGCTATGCAGATATTGACATCACGAATAGTTTAGCGGCAGGCTCTAAGGGCCCGGATGTAGTCAAGATCTCTTATGCAGCTCTACCGTGGGTCCTGTCCGAGTATGCACTTTTGCCTTGTGGAGGTGCGTTGGGTAAAGGCTGCGGTCCCTTGGTATTGACGTCAAACAAAGCAAGTGGTAACAATGATCCAGCAAGGTTATCCAGCAGACGAGTGGCGGTTCCGAGTGAACGATCAACCGCCTATTTACTGTTTCGGTTATGGGCGACTCGACATGTGCCCGGGGGAGTGGGCGAGATCGTCGTTCTGCCGTTCCACGAGATTATGCCCGCGGTGCGTGATGGTTTGGTGGATGCGGGGCTGGTGATCCACGAGGCCCGCTTCACTTATCCCTCGTATGGGCTGACTCTCTTGGCAGACTTAGGTAATTGGTGGGAGGGTGATACTAACCTGCCGATCCCGCTGGGAGCTATTATCGCTCGTAGGTCACTGGATCTAGCGGCCATCACCGGCTGGATTCAGGCGTCGGTTAAATACGCCTGGGCACACCCGGAGGAGTCGAAGGAGTATGTGCTACAGCACAGCCAAGAATTATCCACTGAAGTAACCCAAGCTCATATTAAGCTTTACGTCAATGAGTACACCGAAAATATAGGCGAGACAGGGTATAAGGCGGTTACATCCTTGCTAAGTAGGGCTGCGCAAGAAGGGTTAGTACCAAAGGTAGATTTGTCGGCGTTATATTTATAACTCATTTTGAGAAAAATACGACATTGACCCTCGGGTTCAATGTCGTATCAACATTTCACAGCTTTTAGCTATTTTGAGCATGCTCACCTGATTGAACTGATGGGCCTTCTCAATTTCGTTGTGGACTAGAGGTTTAAAACAAATTCCGTTCACGGATAAAGAGGAATTTGTGGTGTTTTAGAGAATAGTATCAGGATATAGGGAAAAGGTGGAAGCGAGGTTAGAGGTGAAAAAATCTAGGTTCACCTTCGTACTTTTAACGTTAGAAAGGAGTCGTATGTAATGCATTTCGCCACTTTGGAGGGTATTTATATAATAACAATGAGCATTGGCATTATCGTAAGCATGCTTGGTGTTTTACTTGGTGGATTACATTTTCATGCGGGTCATTCTGTGCATATAGGTACTTCGGCGCAGGCGGGACATTCTCTGCATACTAGTCATGCAAGCCTACAAGAAGGTGCAGTTGTTACAGTACCCATTTTAAATGTTCAAGCTATTTTCGCATTTATGATCGGGTTTGGTTCAGCAGGCTTGGTATCCTATCTAACCTTTAAGGCATCTTTATTGTCACTGATTTTTGCAGTCCCAGGAGGGTTATTGTGTTGGTATATGATCCGGCTAATTTTGAAGGCGATGTTAAAAAATCAATCAGATTTTATGACTACTACAATAGAGGACGCGATAGGGCGCACCGCGATTGTTGTATCTAAAATATTCCCTAATTCTGTTGGAGAGGTCATGTATACTTCTGATGGCGCCAGTAACATAATAAGAGCTAAATTTGAAGAATCTGAATCAGTTGATAAGGGGGCAAAAGTTGTAGTATTAAAAGTTGAAAATAATATAGCCATTGTGGTCTTAGAAAATAGTCTTTATTTAAAAAATATTTAGAAAGAAGGAATAGTTAAGATGTCATTAATACCAATTGTAATTGTAATTATTATTGCCATTCTGGGTCTCTTAAGTATTGTAAGCGTTTTGGCCCACATGTTTCAAAAAGCAGGGCCTGACGAAGCCTTAGTCATCTACGGGATGGGTGGCAACAATGTCATTACGGGTGGGGGTAGAATTGTATGGCCACTCGTTCAAACTTGCAAACGCATCTCCCTAGCTTTAATGTCCTTTGATATTGCCCCAACTAATGATCTCTACACCAATCAGGGGGTTGCTGTTACTGTTGAAGCTGTCTCTCAGATAAAAATTATTGACACGAACGAGAGCATTAAAACAGCGGCTATTCAATTTTTATCGAAGTCCTTCGAAGACCGTGAGACAATGATCAAACAAGTTATGGAAGGGCATTTGAGAGGTATTGTCGGAACCCTTAAAGTTGAGGAAATAGTTAAGGATCCGGAAATGGTTCAGGCTCGTATGCTGGCAACTTGCCAATTAGATCTATCTAAAATGGGACTCGAAGTTAGATCCTTCACTATTAAAAACGTCAAAGATGCCAATGGTTATATTGAAAATATGGGCAAACCTGAGATCGCACGGGTCTTTAAAGAAGCCCAAATTGCTGAGGCGATCGCCTTAAAAGAAACAGAAACTTTCAAAGCTTCTGCCAATAGGGATGCAGCCATTGCCAAAACAAACGCGGAGCAGGCAACTGTAACAGCCCAAACATTATCCCAATCCCAACAAGCAGAAAATACCAAAGATTTAAATTTAAAGAAGGCCAAATACGACGCGGAAGTGGAAACTGCAAGAGCAGACAAAGAAAATGCCTATAATCTACGTACTGCCGAATTAAAACAAAACCTTACAGAACAAGAATGGAAGATTGCTGAAATCGAACGGCAAGGTCAAGTCAAGGTTGCCAATGCAGAAATCGAGCGTAAACAAAAGGAACTTGAAGCCAGTATTATTAAACCGGCAGAAGCACAGGCTAGAGCTATAAAAATTGAAAACCAAGCTAAAGCTGAGGCTAATGCTATTGTAACAAAACTAGAGAATCAGGCTAAAGCTGAAGCCAATGCCTTAACAATTAAACTTGAAAACGAAGCTAAAGCAGAAGCGACTCGTGCGGTAGGAATCTCAGAAGCTGAAATCATTAAAGCTAAAGGGATCGCAGAAGCTGAAACAATTCAAGCCAAAGCAGAGGCCTTTGCCAACTACTCACAAGCAGCCATCTTAGATAAATTACTAAGTGGTATCCCTGAATTGGCCAAAGCCATTGCCTCTCCATTAAGCAATGTCGAGAAGATCACTGTAGTATCCACAGGCGGAGACACTTCTGGAATGGGCAAAATCACAAAAGATGTGACCAATATGATGGCTCAAGTACCTGAGGTTATCGAGGCGCTAACCGGCGTAAATATTTCAGATATATTAAATAAACTAGGCGGATTAAAGAAGGATATTCCAGTAGTTGAAGATGCGACGGTTAAGCCTCTTCCAAACTTGCCTGAGGATGTACCATTCGCACCTGATATTAAAGAATAAAATTAATATCCCAATAGATTGAGGCTGGCGAAATCAATCTATTGGGATATTTTCGCGTTATAAATGCTATAATTGAAGAAATATACCAAGGTCATAGGGGGAAGGATTACAGAGCAATGATAAAAATGACGCAGGTAAATCAAAACAGTTTTGCTTCAGGCTACCATTTTTACAAAATGTTCTGGGTATTTTTAATTTCTTCAGTGTTGGGTTTCGCTATTGAAAGTTTATTTTGTTTGCTTCGTTATGGGTATATTGAAAGCCGCGCGGGTTTGATCTATGGCCCATTCAGTCAGATATATGGTTTTGGAGCCGTTATTATGGTATTAATTTTGCACAGAATTAATATTAAACGAGAACTCCTCCTTTTTTTCGCAAGTGCTTTTCTGGGAGGATTATTTGAGTATAGCTGCAGTCTAATCCAAGAATTTGCTTTTGGCTTTATCTCCTGGGATTATAGTAATTCACAGTTTAGTATTTTTGGCCGCACCAACCTGTTGTATTGTTTTTTCTGGGGTATACTTGGCGTTGTATTAATTAAAGATATTTATCCGTTTATGAGTCATCAGATTGAAAAGATTCCTAATAAAATTGGGGTGATAATCTCTTGGGCCCTTCTTGTATTTATTCTTTTTGACTTTTCAATTTCCGCAGTAGCTACCAGCAGAGCGAATCAAAGATTTCATGGTATTCCAGCAAGCAACTACGTTCAGACTATACTGGATCAATATTATCCAGATTCCGTACTTAAGAAGATTTATCCCAATATGATCCACGTTAATTAAACCCTGTCCAGCTATATTTCTCCTTGATCAATTCACACAGGAATCCTCATATCAAAAAGGACTAATTGTAATTCAATACAGGATGTAAGAAATAAGCGTCATTACTTGACAATTAATACGAGGGTGGGAATTCGATGATAAAGAATTTGTATCTCATAAGACATGGTGAAGCAGAACATTTAGTGGGTGAGGGCTTAACAGGAGGATGGACGGACTCAGGTTTAACTGAAAAGGGAAGAAGGCAAGCTCGTGAGACCGGAAAAAGAATTGTGAATTTATTGGGAAGATCTGATCTCGACTTGTTTTGTAGCGATTTGTCTAGAGCTAGTGAATCTGCAGAGATTATTGGTAGCTATATAGATAAAAACCCTTTGCCGATTAAGGCATTGCGAGAACAGAATAATGGAGATGCAGCCAATCTGAGCGCAGAAGAAGCCTGGAAAATATCGTTTCCAAGGTCGGAACCTTTAATGGATTGGATCCATTATCCTAATGCTGAAAGTTGGAGAAGTTTTAATAAGCGGGTATTTGAGTTTATGAATTCAATTGAACACGAATCTAAAGAGACCGTGATGGTAGTATCACATAGAAGAACAATCATGGCGATAATTCACTGGTGGCTAGAATTTTCAGAAGATAATATTAAGAAAGTTTCGTTTGATATTGAACCCTGTAGCCTTACCTATCTGAGAATTAATAAATGGGGAGAAAAAACAATTTCTAAGCTTAATGAAACGTAATGGAAATTTAACCAACTATTCTGTAATTTTTCAATAGACAATTACAGAATAGTTGGTTAAAATAACGGTTGTAGGGATCTGTGAGTTGTTTCACAGGTTTGTAGTAAAGTAGAACGAGTCTTGTTGAAGGAAGTTGGACACAACATTAATATGGAAGGATGGTAGAGTATGAAGCATTAGGCTTTAGGGTTTATCGGCTACCTTTTTATGGTGGTTTTTTTTATTGTTTTTTTCGAAATAGTTGTGAGAGAGGTTGTTTCATTTAAAAGGGGGATTAGTAATGTCAATTAGTTCGCTGTTGTTAACGTTGACCCCAATCGCCGTAATAATTTGGATGCTCGTTGTTTGGAAAAAACCTGCAGATATTAGTGGTATCATAGGATGGGTCGCAGTTTCTGTTATTGCCTACTGGTTTTTTAACACAAGTATTGAAGTCATCTTAAGGTCTACAATAGCTGGGTGGGTAAAATCTTTTGCGGTTTCTTTAGTAGTCGCAACTTCTTTATTACAGATGGCCTATATGGAAAAGACGGGTGCGCTCAGAAGAGTTATTATTTTAATTAAAACGATTGCCAGCGATAATAAGGCTGTACAAATTATGCTGATCAATATTGGTTTTGGTACGCTGATGGTATCTGTCGGAGCAACCCCTGTCTCTCTGCTTCCGCCTATCATGATGGCACTGGGTTATTCGACCTACGTTTCGATTGCGCTTCCGTGCATTGGCTACGATGCTCTATGCACCTATGCTTTATTGGGAGCTCCTGTTGTTGTCTTTGTCGATATGGCCAATTCATTTCTAGGGAAAGGTCATGAAATTAGCTTATCGCAGGCAGGCAGTGTATTTTTCCTGTTTCTACCGGTTATTTCGACCTTAATCGGTTTTTGTATGCTGTGGATTGTAGGAGGGTGGAAGGGAATTAAAGATGGCTGGTTTCCTTGTATTATCACCGGAGCGGTAATAACTTTGGTTTCCTATTATACAAATAAAGTAGATAGACTGGTAGTGCTGACGGGCGTAATGTGTGGCGCTGCGGTTATTCTTGCCATGGTACTTTACCTTATCGCTACAGGAAAAAAGGTAATTGATAAAAGTAGGCTAACCGTCGAGGAATTGGAGTATGAAAGAACATATTCTCTCTGGAAGGCGTTAACACCATGGGGCCTGCTTATTGTTCTAATACTTGCCTTGAATATTCCAACGGACATGTTTAATTTTCTTTACAGAAAAGTTACTCTACCTATTTTCGGTCTAACAGCTGACGGTAGCCCGATCATGACAAGAGCCTTATGGAATGCCTATACGTGGATTTTTGTAAGCACCATCCTTTCTATGATCTTTATAAAACCGACGTCTTCGCAATTGAAAGAAACGTTTAAGTTGTGGTGGAAGAGGGCTCCTCGGCCGGTTTTTGCCGTTGCTATATTCTTTAGCATCGGGGAAATTATGAATACCTCCGGATATAATATCGCCACTAAAAAATTTGCTACAGCAAGTATGGTACAGGTTTTAGCAAATTTTTCGTCCCAGATTTTTAGTCATGCTTATGGTTCAGTGGTTGCTTTCATTGGTTTGCTGGGTGGATTTATAACAGGCAGCGAGGCGTCTACCATAGCTATGTTCTCGATGTATACAATGAAAACTGCGAATTTGCTTCATATGGGATTAAAAGGAATGCTGATTGTGACGGCAGGCTTGGCTTTTGGAGGAGGTCTAGCAAGCGTTATTTCTCCAGCCAAGTTGCAGAATGCTGCGGCAGCAATCGATAAATTGGGTGAAGAAACTAAGGTAATAAGAATTGCCTTTGTATTTTCATTACTATTAACAGCAGTTACAGCAGGTTTGGTTGTAGTGTTATTGAATATTTATGCTGTTTAGGGTAAACTTCGTACCTGAAGTTCCGATACTCAGCTTTACCTGAACGAGTTTACTCGTCAGAAGAGGCCCATTATTCCTTAAACGGGATAATGGGCCTCTTTTAATAAATCAAATAATGGAAGATAATGGAACATAATAAGAGGGTGTGCGTATGCTGTATAAAGAAGGAAAGGGGGGTCTAAGATGGCATTTGGAGCTGGAGTTGTAGGTGGTCCTGGTAGTGGTGGATTAGGTGCTGGCATTGCGATCGTCGTCGTAATAATTTTACTCCTCATTGCAATGGGTATTGTATTCTAAACTAACTGTATCAAATCTTTAGAATCCGAATTGAAGGGGGTATAACAATATGTATGGATACGGATGTGGCGCTCCTCCTGTTGGAACGGGTGTAGGCGTAGGGATTATCGCTATCGCAGTTTTGATCTTAATTGCTTTGGGAGTCATATTTTAAGAAATCGTCTCAGTGAGAATGGGTTTCCTTCCATGGGGACCCATTCTTTTTCTGTTCGAAAACGCGAAAAAACCTTATAATAAATGCAAAGCGAGTAGAGCGTTCGTGACCGTGGCGGCAGGTGCTTAAATTGAAGGAGGCCCCGGATGATTATTAAATCTTATAACCGTTTAAGTGAAAAGACTATTAATGAAGTTATTATCCTAGAAGAGGGTTGTAAGGAACATGATAATCTACAAGGAAGCGTGTTCTTAGATACGTCTTTAAACTTCAATCATCATATTAAGAGTATTTTTCTCCTCTATGAAAACGACAACCTCATAAGTATGTTATCCATGTTTATTCCTACCCAACAGGAGGCGGAAGTTTCAGCTTATACCTCACCTGAGTATAGGCAGGAGGGTTACTTCAAAGCATTATTAGCTAAAGCAGTGGCAGAACTAAGAAAATACGAAATCCCAACGATACTGTTTGTCTGCGAATCCCAATCAAGTTCAGGTAAGCAGGTAATCGCTGATCTCAATACTGAGTATGATCATACCGAATACTTTATGAGAGCTGATAAGAAAAACTATGAGGCGAGGGACGGGTATTGTTTAGAGCTTATAAAACCTGATATGAAGAATCTTGACAAGCTGATTGATACGAGTATGAAAACGTTTAATGATACTTACGAAGATGCTAAGATTCTAATCGAAAATTGTTATAGATTGAAAAATCGGGAACAATATCTTGCTGTTTTAAATGATCAAGTTATTGGCTTAGGTTCAGTAAATCTAGAGGGAGATGAAGGATCAATATTTGGGTTTGGAATAGTCCCCGCCTATAGGGGCCAGGGATACGGAACAGAACTACTCCATCTAATCGTTGCTAGCTTATGGCGACGAGGAAAAACTGAAATAACCCTTGAGGTTAATAGCGAAAATGAACATGCGTTAGAACTATACAAGAAATCGGGCTTTCAAATAGAGGTAGCCTATGAGTATTATAGAAAAAAGGTGAGTGAAATCTAAAAATTCCCACTCCTTGCTAGAGGGATAGAGATTAATTGAGATTAATTGAGGTGTAAAGGTAATTTTGGAAACTAATAAACTAACTAAAATGAGGAACTCAGATCACTCAGAATTGATCATTGTTCCAGGTCATGTGGCAGACCCGGACATGGGTAGGCTACTTTCACGTACTGCTCTTTTCATTCAAAAAGGACGCATAGTTCGTATTCATAGGGATTTTGATACCGCTCAAATCCCTCCTGGGTTGGAAGTTGTTAACCTGCCGGAATTAACGATTCTGCCTGCACTGATTGATTGCCATGTCCATGTGGCCTTAGATGGGGTGGATTTTGCTGCGGCGATAAAACGTTGGTCAGATGGAGATACTTGGTTGGAACCCGTTAAAGGAGCACTGGAGAAGAGTTTAGATAGTGGACTGGCAACAATTCGCGATGGCGGAGATAACGGAATGGTAGGATTACGCACTAAAAAATTAATTAATAGAGGGGAATTGGAAGGACCGCGAATCCTTGCTTGTGGGCAGGGCATTGGCAAAACGGGGAAGTATGGGTCTTTTCTGGGGCCAGGCATCTCTAATGTTGGAGAAGCTTGTCAATTAATAGATGCTTTAAAAGAGCAAGGGGTTGACTGGCTAAAGATTCTGGTCTCAGGTATTGTCAGTTTTAAAGACTATGGAAAAATAGGTGCTGTGCAATTTACACAATCAGAATTGAACATAATGACTGAGTATGCCCATGACTTGGGATTGCCAGTGATGGCCCATGCCAGCTCTGACGAAGCGGTAAGGTTAGGTATCGAGGCCGGAGTGGATACGATAGAACACGGATATTTTGTTTCTGCCAAGAGTTTAGCCAATATGGCGGAAAAGGGAATTCCTTGGGTGCCCACAGTTGTACCAGTTGCCAATCAGTTAAAGGTTGACACCCATTTGCATCACTCTCAAGAAGCCCAAGCGATCATTAGGCGAACTTATGAACTCCAATTAAATAAAATTAAAGAAGCACAAGCCCTTGGGGTAGCGCTTGGGATTGGGACAGATGCTGGAGCGGGTGGGGTAGTCCATGGGTATGATTATTTCCGCGAACTGGAATTATTTGCTCAAGCCGGTTTTTCTCCTAGCGAGGTTCTCAAAGCAGCAACTAGGACGTCAGCCCAAATATGCGGTTTGCAGGAGGAGATCGGAAGTATAGAAGTTGGGAAAAAAGCTTTACTAATAGGGGTCAAAGGGAATCCTTTTCAAGACCTAAATGTGTTGCGGAACGTCGAATTTTTGCTATATTAATCTGAGATAAAGAGTAACGATAATGTCATAATTGGAATATTTAGTTTTTTCTAGTTACAAGTTCGAATTCAAGTAGTATACTTAGGTTAATATTGGTATAAAGGTTCAATTAAGTTTTTGAAGAAATAAATTAAAAGAAGGTATAGCTATGGTAGATAGTAAAAAGAAACCGATTATTCTGTCAGATCAGGTTCGGACATCTCTCACCCACCTAGAGCCTCTCACCCAGAAAGTATTTCTGTCTCTTAATCCGCCTAGTCCACTGGATAACCGAGCGGATGTCGACCAAGTGCGTCATGCGTTAGAGCGGGGCTACGGCTCAGTCAACGTGCCCTTAGTACTTATGCCCAGGATACCCGTCATTTGCCGAAGCGCAGAGTGGCAGGTTACAGCCACTCTAGCGGATACTGGCCAAGGCTGGAAATTAATTGATCTAGAACCCGGCGATACCACCAAGGAACAATTCGGGCTGGCCATTGACATTGGCACCACAACGGTGGTCATATACCTTGTTGATCTCTGTGACGGTAAGGTTCTTGGACATGCAGCCGACTATAACGCTCAAATAAGTCTGGGTGAGGATATTCTGAACCGTATTCGACATGCTGCCGAACCAGGTGGTTTAGCACGCCTACAAAAAGCAGTCGTGGATACGCTGAATCGTTTGATCAGGCTTCTTTTCCCGTTGCCCAAAGAGACAGGAAAAATCACCGCTGTGGCCATCGGGGCTAATACAACCATGATCCACCTTTTGCTGGGCCTGAACCCCGCTTCAATTTGTCGCGATCCTTATACTCCGATCGTCAACAATCCCGGCTTGATCCCTGCAGGAGAAATAGGAATTGATGTCAATCCCTTGGCTCCGGTCTATTGCCTGCCTAGCATCGGTAGTTACCTGGGCGGTGACGTTATCGGTGGGATTCTAGTCAGCGGGATGCATAAACAGTCAGACGTCTCTCTATTTGTCGACATCGGCACCAATGGAGAGATTGTGATGGGGAACGAAGATTGGCTTGTTGCTTGTGCCGGAGCAGCTGGTCCTGCTTTGGAAGGCGGTGTCACAAGCTTTGGTATGCGGGCAGAAACAGGAGCTGTGGATCGGGTTTCCATAGATCCGGAGACGGGCAAGGTGAAGTATACGACGGTGGACAACGCACCAGCTCGCGGCATCTGCGGATCTGGCCTGGTGGACACACTTGCCGAACTTTTCCTCAACGGCATCATTAACCGGACTGCTCGTTTTCAGACCGGACGGGATTCGTTTGTTGTGGTCCCTGCTATAGAAACGGCCTCGGGAGAAGATATTGTCATAACCCAGGTAGACATTACTAACTTCGTAGCCACTAAGGCAGCGGTCAATGCGGCTACCGATTTTTTGATGGAAAATGTAGGTATCACTTATCAGGAAATAAGCCACTTTTATGCTGCCGGGGCGTTTGGACAGTATTTGCCGATCGAGTCAGCTGTTACGATTGGTCTCTATCCTGACTTACCGCGTTCTGCCATCGTGCGCCTGGGAAATAGTTCAGGGGAAGCAGCCCGCCAAGTGCTTCTATCCCGCCCTAGGCGTTTGGAGGCAGAAGCGATCGCCGCAAAAGTCACATATTTCGAACTCAATGCCAATCCAGCTTTCATGGAGAAATTTAGTGGCAGCAAATTTCTTCCTCACACGGACATTGACCGATACCCCAGCGTCAAAAAACGCCTGCAAACCCGCACCTAATCTGTGGAGTTATAGTAAAAAAGCTCGAGCCTTGCTCGAGCTTTTTATTTTGCTGCGTCCGGCATGGGCACTGGAAACTGAGGGACGGTTTTCTCACCTTCAAGGTGCCAACCAATTGACGCATGTATTCATTAGTAGACAATCGGCCGAAGCGGGAGTTGAAGCGGATTGCAAGGACTGGTGTCTAAAAGTGTATGGAGTTGTATACATATGAAGAATTATATTTTTCGGGGGATTCGTAAGGGAAAAGAGAGCGTAACCCGCGGCAGGGGCGAAGAGGGGACATTTGAAAGCAATTAAAAATTATTGGCATATAAATTGCAAGATAATTCGATAGATTCAGAATCACCTAATTTAACGGGGTCTGATCTAAGGGATTTTGTTGCAAGGTCCTATAAACACGAGTCGTTTTGGGAGAGATTTTAGACGGGGGGAGAATGAAGAGTTAATATTTTTGCATTTATTATTCTAACTATTACGTATTAAGTGGTAACAAGTAACTGGTCACTAGTGACTAGCAACTAGTGACTAGTTACAAATTAGGGGGAGAATTTATTGGATACACAAGAAGTAAAAATAGCATATAGTGGCGCAGATCCTACAGCGTTTGGAGTTTTGGGATTGGCTATGGTATGTTTCGTAGCTTCATCTGCCAAATTAGGTTTTACTAATCCAAAAGCAACCGCGTTAATTGTTGTTTGGGCAGCATTATTGGGCGGGATTGTTCAAATTATGGCGGCCAACATTGATTTTAAAAAGGGTAACGTATTCGGCGGCACAGTTCTGGGCGCTTATGGTTTTTTCTGGGTGGGAATGGCTTTTTCACTAGCAATTATGAATGGCATGTTTGGACCAGGCATGCAAGCCGCAGTTGATCCAACCATGTTGGGAATAGTCTATATTGGTTACCTTATCTTCTCTCTTTTTATCACTGTAGCTTCTTTAGAAGTGAACGTTCCCTTTAGTATAATGCTACTACTTATCGACGTTCTATTTTTCTCTCTTGCTGCAGTATCCTTTAAAATGGGTCCTGTCGTTATGTTCGCCCAACTTGCGGGTTGGTCCGAATTTATTATCTCCCTCGTTGGTTTCTATGCTTCAGGGGCAATATTTTACAAGAACTTCTACGGCCGTGAAGTCTTACCTTTAGGTAAGCCATGGAATCTTATCAAGAAGGTTGCTCCAGCTTCTGCTCAAGAAGCACAGAAACTTAAGAATGCAATGTAACTTTCATTGATTAATGTAGCAAAAAGCTCGAGCATTGCTCGAGCTTTTTGGATGTATCTTATAAGGTTTCACTGACTATGGCAGACCAGTTTTTGCCTTGATAAGCGTTATAGCCGCGTGTGTGGGCAAAACCATAAATTTTTGTGCCCAAAGTATCTTTTTCAAAGATATAGCCGTAGGTTTCGCCTTTCATCGCCAGCTGAGCGGCCTTAAGGTGTCTTAGATTATCAACCAGAATACCTTTTCGGTTCCGACAGGCGATGACGTAGCCATCCTTGTTGATAACGAATATGTCCCCATTCTTACCGATACGAGCTGATTCGATAATATCATAAATGAAATTCCAGTTAAATCTGGTGGAGAAATACCCTAATAAATGACCTTCATCGTTACGGATCGGGCAAGTGTAAGCCACGCTATGCGATTTATCAACCGAAGAAAGATACAGATCGCTAACAGATATAGCGTTTGCGGACTTGGCGTCTTTAAACCAGACTTTATCTGCCATATTTTGACCGATGAATTCGTGGTGAACACCTGCCGCAACAATTGTGCCCTCAGGATCAAGCACATAAAGGTCAAGATAAACTTCATAAATGTCAACAAGGTGTTTTAATAAAACGTTAGTTACAGAAAAGCGATCAGCTGCTGTAGTGCAAAAGCAGTTTTTTACTTTGTCAAAACCAGCCCATGCTTGGGCATCACAATTGCGTTCGAAAAGGTTGCGGTCAATTTTATCGATCGTGTCATAAGCGACATCGGCTGTTCGTACAGCCATGATTTCGTTGGCCTTGGTCTGGATATTTTCAATGATTTTGGTACTTTCTTTAGTAGAAGTTAAGCTACGTGTGGCAAGCTTTTTTATTTCATCTGCTACTACGCTAAAACCTCGACCGGCTTCGCCGGCCCTTGCCGCTTCGATGGCGGAATTTAGAGACAAAAGGTTTGTGTGTTGGGCGATTTGTCGGATGGAATTGATCACTTGCCCCATTTCTTGATTAGCGTCTTTAAGTTCACTAAGCAGAACGGAAGAATCAATTACTAGGTTGTCAGTTGACATTAAATATCACCTCTTAAAAATAAACATAGCCTACCTGAAAATCAGGTAGGCATCATTGCCAAGTCTGTTTTTATTATATAACGGACCTCTGAAATTGCAAGATAATTCTTTTTTCGACTTCAGATAGGGCGACGTAAGCAAAAGCTTATGACAGGTACTCTGAACTAGGAACGGCAAAGGATAAACCGCTAAACGTCAGGACATCGTTGAATTCCAGAAAATTATAGTCGTTCTTTTGGGCATTTGACATAAGTTCAGATATGGGTGTTGTAGTAAGAATAACATCCTTGGGTTGGAGTAATTGGTCAATAAGGCCGAAATGCTGAGAGTTGAAGCGGACAGCAATGTGGACTTCATTTTCCCAGGTTACTTCGAGGACATAGGCATCCTTATGTTCAGTCGCAAACCAATTATATGCATATCCTGACAGAGCGGCCTGATTGACAGCTTTGACTTCTTCACTGAACTCCTTAACGTATAGAATAAGCACATCGCGGCCATTTTCAAGTTTGCCAAAGGCAGATTGTTCAGGTGAATAAGCTTGAGTAAACATCTAACTCCTCCTTTAAATTAAATCATCCTTTTTAACCGCTCAAAACGTGACCTTCTGTTGTCTAATTATAGCGTACTTGTTTTATACATGAAAGTAGGTAGGTGCGTAGTTCGGTATATAATCTAAAGCTCTATTTTGCTTTTGTGAAGGAAAAACGGGATCGAAAATTGAATTGTAAACGTGGAGGTGATCAAGATGTATTTTAAACCGTTGTTTGAAAATGATGTTCCTGTCGCACTTCAATCATGAATAGATTGAAGTGCGGAGGGAAAATAAATGACAAAAAACCAGCGAGGATCAATATATCTAGCAACAGCTGCCACGATTTGGGGCGGTATGTATGTCGTCAGTAAAGTCGTGCTTACCGTTATCCAGCCCCTAGAATTAGTCTGGCTCCGCTATGTAGTGGCTCTTATTATGCTGATTGTGGTTGGAGTTAGCACTCGTCAATCCTGGCATATACGACGGCGGGACTTTCCCCATATCCTAGTGATCGGTGTGATCGGCTATGACATTTCCATCTGGACTCAGTTTGTTGGAACAAAGCTCTCGTCTGCCCAAATGGGAGCGATGATTACCTCGGCTACGCCAGCGTTTATGGTTATTTTTGCCCGTCTCTTACTGAAGGAAAAGATCACTTTCCGAAAAGGGTTGTCCACTAGTATAGCTATGATTGGTGTATTATGCATAGTTGGGGTCGGTGATATAGGAGCGGCCAATCAACTAGGAGGTGTAGTTTTAGGGATAGCCGCTCTGTCCTGGGCATTAATGTCTGTGCTTATCAAGCGAATTCCAAGTGGTTATTCCCAACTAGTCGTTACGACCTATGCCATCGCCATAGCGACAGTGGTCATAACACCGTTTGCTTTTGCGCAGATAGATCAAGCGCAAATCCATGCTCTCGCTCAACCAGCTATCTGGGGTGGAGTTTTGTATCTCGGTATCGTGGCCACGGCAGCGGCTTTCTTTCTCTGGAACAAAGGGTTACAAATGGTCGATGCTGGTAGTGGAGGTCTTTACTTTTTCTTTCAGCCCATAGCGGGAACCCTATTGGCTTGGCTACTCCTTGGAGAACAGGTTGGAATTACATTTTGGATCGGAGCGATTTTGATTTTCAGCGGGGTTTTTTTAGTTGTCAGAGAATCGTAGGGCACGACATCGTGCACATCACGAGGGTTATGAGAATTGTAAGGGCACGAAATATCGTGCCCCTACAAGGGATATAAAGCTTCTTGGCTGAACGAGAGTGGTTATGTTATGGGATCTGGAGGTTATCGGATAGATTGACGCGAAAGGAAGATGATACGATGGATAATCCTTGTGGAACGACCAAGGCTAAGGTCTTTGAACACACTGAGGTTAATGGGATCCCTATTTATTTTGGCTCTGGGGTTAATCCAGTGAATTCTCCAGCCCAGTTTTTTGTAGCCTGGGGCAAGGAGGCCCTGTCTGGTGGTCTGATTCATACGTTTAACAGTGAGTCTGCTGAAAAAGGGTTTCGATGGTTTATTGACGAAGATGAGGCGGAGTCCGAATATGCCAAGCTTCAGCAGATCTTGGCAAGCTGCTTATAATAAGTGCCTTTTACTTCGAGAATAGATCAGCTTGTATGCGCATCGGGACGGGACACCTCGTAGGAACTTGTGCTATTCGGAGAGGGAACATAGGCGTATCGAGGAATGCTTTTGCAGTTTATGGTAATGAAGGGTGTGGATTATGAAATATAAGGATATCAGGAACAAACAACTTGCTCCTTGGGGCACTTTGCTGACTTTGCGAGAGCTGGCCGAAACGTATGCTCGTGATAACCTAGCCCGATCGCCAGAAGAAACGCAGAAGATACTTCATGAACGTTACATTCATCAGATTGAATTAGAGATGCAGAATGAAGAGTTGCTTCGGGTGCATGCTGAACTTGATTACGAGCGGGAATACTACTACGATCTGTACGACCTGGCGCCCGTGGGTTATTGCACTATCTCCGATGAGGAAATGATCTTGGATGCCAACCTAACAATCAGCAAATTGCTCGGTGTAGTTCGTGTTGAGCTAGTCAAGCAGTCGCTTCCCAGCTTAATCTGCAAAGAGGACCAGGATATCTACAATATATTTAGGAGGAGGCTCCATGAGACAGGTAAGCCTCAGACGTGCGAACTGAGAATTGTGAAAATGAACGAAACGGAATTATGGGCACACTTGACGGGCACAGTCACACAAGGTGCTGACGGTGCCCTCCTTTGCCGAGTTGCACTGACGGATATGACTAACCTTAAAAAGGCGGAGGACGCATTAAAGGAAGCTAAGGAACAGGCTGAAAAAGCTAATAGAGAATTGTCGCTTATTAATGCTACTTTAAAAAAGGAAATTACGGAAAGAATGGAAATAGAGAATGCACTTATAAAAGCAAAGTCGGAAGCGGACGTTGCAAATCAAGCGAAAAGTCAGTTTCTCGCAAATATGAGTCATGAAATTCGAACACCCATGACTAGCATTGTAGGTATGATCGATGTACTGCTTATGACAAATATAACAGAAGAACAAAGGAAGTATCTAACAATTGTAAAATCATCAAATAGTATACTCGTGAGAGTATTGAAAGATATTTTGAATTATTCGAAAATTGAAGCAGGTAAGGTCAATTTGGAACAAGTTCCATTTGATATTCGTGAAATAATCCATGAAGTGGTTGATTTGTTTCACGGTAATGCAAAACAGAAGAATATCTATTTCTGACTTAATTATATTGATAATCTAATACCAAAAAGTCTCATTGGAGATTCGATAAGACTAAAACAAGTGCTTTCGAATTTAGTTGATAATGGCATAAAATTTACGAGTCATGGTGAAGTGACTATAAATATTGATGTTGCAGAACTTGATAAAAGTATAATAAAATTAAAATTTGTTGTGTCTGATACAGGTATCGGAATTCCTGAGGACAAGTTTGATAAACTATTCAAGAGGTTCAGTCAGGTTGATGATTCCAATACAAGGAAATTTGGCGGTACAGGGCTTGGACTAATCATTTCAAAAAAACTGGTTGAAATGATGGGCGGAGAGGTAAGTGTCGAGAGCAAATAAGGTGTTGGAAGCAAATTCTAGTTTACAGCAGAATTTGGGATTCAGGAAACTTGATCGGACCACTAATAGTTTAGTATTTTCGAATCATACATGTTAAAAGCTGATAATGACGTTATAGCCATACTATGTACAAACTGTGAACACAGTGCTAGTCTTTAAGTAAAGAATATAGTTATTTGAAGTGTTTAAATGAAAAACTATTTGTAAAAGCAATTTTCAATGTGGTTTTGAGGATTTCATACTCTATAGAGAGAAAGAGGTGTAATCATCGGATCAACAATCATGGTGGCAGAAGATGATGTTAGTATCCAGCAATTCCTTAATATCTTATTGACCCGTGAAGGGTATAGAGTAAAGGTTGTGGGACAAGGTACTGAAGTCATAACAGAGTGGCATAATTGCAAGCCAGCTTTACTGTTGCTCGATATCATGATGCCTGGAATGGATGGATTTGAAGTCTGCCGCAAAATCCGGAAAGAAAGTGATCTGCCTATCATCATTCTATCGGCTAGGGACGAAAATGAAGATAAGATTTTAGGATTTCTCTTAGGTTGTGATGACTATGTAACCAAGCCATTTGATAGCGCAGAACTCATCTTGCGCATAAAAGCGGTATTGCGCCGTGATAAAGATCATAGTCTACCAGAAAACTGGCCAAATGTTGTGAAACTCCCTGGGCTTATTATAAACCGCTCCACAAGAATTATTGAGGTTGGAGGCAAAGAGGTTGACCTAACCCCAAAAGAATTTGCCCTTCTCTGGCTTCTGTCCAATAACCCAGACCAAGTCTATACAAGGGAACAGCTTCTTTACCAAATCTGGGAAACAGATTATTATGGTAATCCTGCGGTCGTCACTACTCTGGTCAAACGCCTACGGAAAAAGATTGATCAAACTAATTCTAATTACTATTACATCTGTACTATACACGGGTTAGGATATAAACTGGGAGTGAAACCTTCTTAGAGGACCTCGTTATTCTAGTCGTGAAAGGACAAGTTCTTTTGTCATAAAAATGTCATTATAACAAAAAAAATGTCATGATAATGACATTTTTTTTTGTTATTATAAATCTGCATAAAATTTCATTATCATCTATATAAAAAGGTGTGTGAGTATAATTAATAGAAAATCACGAAACGCGAGTAGCAATGATAGTGAAAAAGCCGATAGTAAATTTTCGAGGGCATTTCAGTCAAATCCAGCAGCAATGATCATTACTCGTTTGAGAGATCGACATATTATCGAACTAAACAAGGCGTTTGTTAAGTTAAGTGGTTTCAGCCAGCAGGAAGTAATCGGACACAGGGCATTGGAACTGGGGATTTATGCAGACCTTTGGGACCGTCAACACATTATCAATACGACCTTAATAGAGGGAAGGCTTGATAATTTTGATTTTAGTTTCAACACAAAAGAGGGTAAACGCTTGTTCTGTCGGATTTCCACAGAATTAATTCAATTTGAGGAACCATGTATGCTCTCCACTATTACTGACCTTTCTGAGATCAAGCGTGTAGAAGAGGCTTTGCGAGAAAGTGAGGCTAAGTTCAAGGGAATCTACGAAAGTTCATATGATGCTATCATGCTTATCAAAGGAGATACCTATATCGATTGTAACTCTCAAAGTTTAGAACTTTTTGGCATTGAAAGCCGCGAAAAATTCATGGAGTTAGGTCCGGCTAAATTGTCTCCTCCCATCCAACCCGATGGAGAGGAGACCTCTAAGGCAGTCAACGATCGGTTAAAGGCAGCATTGCAACAGGGTTATAACAACTTTGAGTGGATGCATCGTAAAAGTAACGATGAGGATTTCTATGCAGATGTTCGTCTTGCCTCTTTCAATATAGGTAATGAGAAAGTGATACGAGCAATGGTTCGCGATATTTCAGAACTGAAACGAGTTGAGGCTGAGATTCACGTTCTCAATGAAGAATTGGAACAACGTGTTATCTTGCGAACAACTGAACTAGAACAGGCAAATAAAGAATTACAAACGGCTACTGAGCAGATGGAGGAATCGACCCAGCGTCTGCGAATGCTTTTCCAAGCAATTGATGCCAGCCCTATTAGTGTTGTGATCACCGACTGGAGAAAGGATATTATATATGCTAATTCACATGCTGCCATTGTTACAGGTTATTCTCTTGATGAACTAATGGGAAAAAACCCCCGCATCTTGAAGTCAGGACAGCACCCTGAGGAGTACTATACGAGGATGTGGGCAACATTAGACGATGGTAAACAATGGAAAGGGGAAGTTTGCAATAAGAAGAAAAATGGTGAATTGTTCTGGGAATCTTCCTCCATTTCTCCAGTTTTCGACGCAGCAGGAAAGGTAAGCAATTACATTGCTGTGAAAGAGGATATCACTGAGCAAAGACGGCTGATCCAGGAGATGGAAATAGCTAAATTAGCTGCTGAGGCTGCAAATCAAGCGAAAAGTACCTTTATAGCAAACATGAGTCATGAGATACGTACGCCGTTGAATGGGATCTTGGGTTTTACCCAATTGATGCAGAACGATCTGTCCTTAACTACAGAGCAAAAGGAATTCATTAAAATAATTAACCAGAGCGGGGAACATCTTCTAGCTTTAATTAATGATATCCTAGAGATGTCAAAAATCGAATCAGAGAGAGTGGTCCTTAATCTGGTGGATTTTTCGCTTATGGATCTGCTGGACGATTGTGCCAAAATGTTTATGGTGCTGATAACCCAAAAGAATCTGCGTTTAAATATAGACCAGATAAATCCAATACCAAGGTATATTTGTGCAGACGGTAAAAAAGTTCGTCAGGTACTAATCAATCTTATTGGTAATGCAATCAAGTTCACGGAAAAAGGTCGCGTGGATATTCGTGTGCTTTGCACTAACGGCCAGAAAGAGGATCAACTCCTCCTGACCATTGAAGTGGAAGACACGGGCTTCGGGATAGCCCCTGAAGAGATTGGGAAAGTCTTTGAGGTTTTTGAACAGACGCAAAGCGGAAAACTTCAGGGGAGCGGAAGCGGCCTAGGTATGACTATAAGTCGGAATTATGCTCGCTTATTGGGTGGTGATTTGACGGTCACAAGTCGATTGGACGAAGGGTGCACATTCCGATTTACGTTGATCGTTCAAGATTCGAGTTCAGACAGCTTCCAAGAGAAGACGAAGAGTTTGCGAAGAGATGTCGTTGGACTTGGGTCTGGCAACCATTCACCACAAGATACATTGGAAGAAAGTCTAATAACCACGGCTTCGGAGGAGTCCCAGCTTTTGGTTGCGGAGGTTCCTGTTTGGGTAATCGACAGTATTGTTGAAGCAGTCGAATTCGGTAAAAGCGTCGTGCTCAAGGAACTGATTTCGCAAGAGATTATGAGGTATAGTCCAATTCTTGGTCAAAGGCTGCTTGAACTTGCTAATAATTACGATTATAGGGGCATAACGGATATTTTAAAGAGAGCGAAGATAGTATGAGCGATTTAGCAGGCAATCCGTCACTTATCATGATTGTTGACGATACACCCCAGAATCTAAAACTTTTAGAAAATATGTTAGGGAAAGAGGGCTATCTGATTTCTGCTTTTCTTGATGGCGCGATGGCTCTTAAAGCAGCAACAAAAAAACCACCTGACTTGATCCTACTTGATATCAATATGCCAGGCATGAATGGTCATGAAGTTTGCGAACGGTTGAAATCAGATCAACAACTGGCTGATATTCCTATCATTTTTCTTAGTGCTATGAGTGAGGTTACAGACAAGGTCCGAGCCTTCCAGTGCGGTGGGGTTGATTATATTACAAAGCCGTTCCAATTTGAAGAGGTACAGGCTAGGGTTGAAACACATCTTAAAATACGTCAACTACAGAAATCGTTAGCAATACATAATAACAATTTGCAAAGTTTAGTTGATGTGCAGATTAAGGAAATACTTTCCACGAAGGAGGCGCTGTTTAAGACACAACTGGCCACAATTCTGGCTTTCTCTAAGTTGGCAGAAATTCGGGATGATGAAACAGGACAGCATATTGAGCGTACCCGATTGTTCTGCCGTATCCTCACTGAGCAACTTCGAAGACAGTGTCCAGTGGATACGGAAATTGATAACTCTTTTGCGGATAATATTTACTATGCCTCTTCATTGCATGATATCGGGAAAGTAGCCATTTCCGATAAAATACTCCTTAAACCCGGTAGGTTAACTGCAGAAGAGTTTGAAATTATGAAAACTCATACTGTAGTTGGAGCGAAGACCTTACAGATAATGCTAGAACATTATCCAGAGAACGCTTTTATCAAAATGGCGGTGGAGATTTCCCTAAGTCATCATGAAAAGTGGGATGGTTCAGGGTATCCGCAAAACCTTCAGGGTCCGTCAATCCCGCTGAGTGCTCGAATTATGGCCTTAGCTGATGTATACGATGCACTGACCTCAGAGCGTCGTTATAAGGCCGCTTTTTCCCATGAGAGAAGCCGAAACATTATCTTAGAGGGACGGGGCACACATTTTGATCCGGCAGTTGTCGACGCTTTTCTCGTCTTAGAGGACCAGTTCCGAAAAATTAAGGAGCCATCTTGTGATTTGAGTTGTGCAAGGTGAAAAACCCTGGGTCAAAACATAATCTCGAATTATTAAAAAGGAGTACGTTTGCAATGAATTGGTTTATAAATTGGAAAATTAGGACAAAGATTCTATCAATAGTTATTCTAATGGCCTTATTTATAGGGGGCGTCGGATTTGTGGGTTATTATTATAATGCTAAAGCAAATGTTCAAATGACAGATATTTATGCGAATAACTTAATGGGGGTCAAATATCTAAATGATTTGCGCGCTCAGATTAGAGCTGGCGAAGCAGATATGTATCATTTTTTGTTAGCAACAGATAATGACACACAACAAGCACAACAAAGCGATATGAAAACCCGCTCAGCCAACATTGATAAAGACTTTAGTGCCTACATGAAGCTACCCTCTGATCCTTACGTAAAAGAGAGACAGCAAAAAATTCAGACAGAACTTGCGTCATACAGGGCTGAACGACAAAAGGCGATGGACATAGCAAATCAAGGAAATCAAAAAGGAGCTTACGATTATTTTGCAAAAAATGCTCAAGCTCACATCAATTTAATCAATGCAACGTTTCAAGAACTTGCCGATTATAGTGCGAAACAAGCAGATGCAACTAATGCTCAAAATAATGTTGACTATGCCTTGTCTATTAAACTTCTTATTGCCATATCCAGCGTAGCTGTCCTATTGTGTTTAATGATTGGCTTTGCGGTGGCGACTCTAATATCTAATTCGATCAAAAAAGTACTGGTGAGCGTTGAGCGAGTTGCTGCGGGAGATTTATCGATTGAAGATGTCATAATTAAAGGAAACGACGAAGCAGGTCTGTTAGCCACTGACTTCAATACGATGAAGAATAATTTACATAAATTAGTTGAACAGGTTTCTCAGTCCTCGGAGCAAGTAGCAGCTTCGTCAGAAGAGTTAACTGCTATAGCCGAGCAAAATACTCAAGCTTCTACCCAAATAGCGGTGTCTATCGAACTAGTGGCCCTAGGGACAGAGAAACAAGCAGGTGCAGTTAACGAAACATCATCGGCCGTAGAAGAAATCTCTGCGAGCACAGAAGAGGTCGCTGCCAGTTCTGGTGAAATCACTCGTTCAATGGTGGAGACATTGACCAAAACTAAGGTCGGACAAAAAGCCTTAAATCGAGTTGTTGAACAGATGAGCAGTATTAGTGAAGGAACTGACCGCGTACAACATTCCATAATGGCGCTATCAACGAATTCCGAAAAGATTGGCAATATTATTGGAGTTATTACTGGAATTGCTGATCAAACCAATTTATTGGCTTTGAATGCGGCGATTGAAGCGGCTAGGGCAGGAGAACAAGGTCGTGGGTTTGCTGTAGTTGCTGAGGAAGTTCGAAAATTGGCCGAGCAATCTCGTGAAGCCACAAAACAAATAGAGACCCTCATAAATCAAAACTATAGTGATATTAGTACGGCAGTCATTGCAATGGAAGATGGAGTAAATAATGTAAAAGTGGGTATGGACGTCGTAACTGTGGCAGGACAATCCTTTAGTGACATTGCTATTTTTGTTGAAAGTGTATCCGCTCAGATGGAACAGATATCGGCTACCATGCAACAAATAGCAAGTGGTAATCAGCAAATAGTTAATTCGGTTAGACAAGTTGATGTCATTAGTCAGGAGACAGCAGATCAAGCTCAAACAGTTTCTGCAGGGGTAGAAGAACAAACAGCCTCAATGGAACAAGTTACTTCCTCGGCCCAGAGTCTCTCCGCTATGGCCTTTGACTTACAAAAAATCATTAACCAATTTACTATTTAATAACCTTTCAGAAGACATTCGGCCCCTTAGTTAAAAGCCCTTGATCTAAGCAGGTTTCAATAAAAATAAGGAAATACAGCAAAAAGCCGCACTGCATCAAGGGTTTCTTAGCAAAGGGTGCTAGAAAAGAGCTTCAGGTAATTCCTAGTTTAATCAATCATGAAAAAGGAATTAATATAGAATATTTGTATTGATATTCATAGAAAGAAAGAATATACTTTAGTTATATATTTAGAATATTGCCTAATAATCTAAATAAAATCCTTTTAGAAGGAGGTGCATTCAATGCTTAATCTGCCATTTAAAGCCCTAGCAGATCCAACGAGGCGAAAGATTATTTTATTGTTGAAAGAGCGAGATTTGACGGCAGGAGAAATCGCTGAACAATTCGAGATGACTAAGCCGAGCATCTCCCATCATCTTAATGTCTTAAAACAGGCTTTGCTGGTAACGGATGAACGAAAGGGGCAAAATATCTATTATTCGCTGAATACGACAGTATTCCAAGAGGTAATTAAGTGGTTTTTTAACACAACACATCTCAATAAAGGCGGGGTTGAAGATGCAAAAAATCAGTAGTATCTTGAAAAATGACTGGCTGCTAATAATTTTGATACTTCTAGGATTTGCACTGGGAGTATATTTTTATCCAGCTCTTCCGGATAGAGTACCTGTTCATTGGAATGCTAACGGTCAAATAAATGGATATGGAAGTAAATTATTTGGAGCGTTCGGGCTACCAGCAATAAATCTGGGCATGTATATAATGTTTCTTGTGCTTCCTACCATAGACCCCAAAAAGAATAACTATGCTAAATTTGAGTCAACATATCAATTTGTGAAATATATATTCATTGTATTTTTTCTTGGCATGCAACTAATGACAATTCTAATAGCTACAGGGGTTGTTGCAAACAGACCAGTGTTTATACAAATTATGATTTCATTACTATTCATTTTATTAGGAAATGTAATGGGCAGAATTAAGCATAATTATTTTCTGGGAATCAGGACTCCTTGGACTTTAGCTAATGAAGAAGTATGGAGGAAAACCCACAGACTGACTGCTCCGTTGTGGGTTATAGGTGGTATCCTAAATATATTACTATCTTTAACAGGAACATTAAACGGGATTGGTTTCATCATTATTCTAGCAGTGATTTCAATTGTGCCGATAGCTTATTCATATTTTGCCTATCAGAAAATTGTTAAATAAAACATCTGCGCCCGAAAGCGCAGATGTTGAAAGAGGACTTAAAATTTACCAACCGGGATGCCGTCTCCACCGATGTGAAGGTGCTACGAATGCTGCTTCGGGATAGTAGTGATGGTGGTGATGCACCGGATATCCATAATATCCCTGATACCCATAATATGATGGATACCCATAATGCACTGGATATCCATGATATCCATGTTGTTCGTGTTGTTCTTGATGTCCATAAGATCTTCCGTCCATAATAATCACTCCTAATATTTTAATTTGTTGATTTTTGGAATATTTTAACTTCATTGCCCTTGCCTAATTCCATTATATGGTATACACAATTTGTCTGGTTCCATTACTTGGGGATTTTTTTAAATTAGAATTAAATTGACTAAGTGAGATCCTTCAAGTATAGTCGAACGTTTTCGCAGTGAGAGCAGCCTACGTTCGAAAGGTGTTGACCTCTACTGCAACTTCTAGTAAAATGAAATTAAGAGGATAAGAATGATGAATACCCAGGCGGTCAGGTTTCGCTCACTCCGATTTGAGTTGAAAACTGGTCGTTTGGGTTCTATTTTTATACAAGGAGGGCTCCTCGTGTTTACGTTATGTGATTTAGTGCAACCCGATAACTTGGCAGAAGCTTATCAGATCTTGTCTGATAAAAGAAATAATACAATTCTCGGAGGCTGTGCTTTTTTAAAAATGGGGTCAAAACGGATCGGCACAGCAATTGATCTTACCAACCTTCAGCTTGACTATATTAAAGAACAAGAGGGTTTTATCGAGATTGGGGCCATGACAAGCTTAAGGGAGCTTGAAACTCACAAGCTGTTCAGAGAGTATTTTAATGGGGTGCTACCGAAATCAGTGCAAAACATTATCGGCGTACAATTCAGAAACGGCGTTACAGTGGGTGCTTCAGTTTATTCAAAATATGGATTTTCAGATTTAATTACTGCTTTGTTAGCGTTAGACACTGAAATTGAATTATATAAAAGCGGAAGAATGCCCTTAGTTGACTTCTTAAAGCAACCGAAGGAAAAAGATATTTTCGTTAGATTGTGGATTAAGAAAAATAACCGTCAAGCGGCCTACCTGAGTTTAAGGAAATCTGCCAGCGACTACGCGGTCTTAAATGTTGCTGTTTCCAGGCTGGGCGATCAGTGGACAGTCGTTGTAGGGGCCAGACCGAGCGTGGCGGCAATAGCCATAAGCGCCTCTGCAGCACTAGCGCAGGGAACCCTAGGTGTCCAAGAGATTGAGGACGCTGCGGAGAGGGCTTCAGAAGAGTTAGCCTTTGGAACTAATATGAGGGGGACGGCAGACTATCGCAAGGCTCTCTGCCGGGTGCTCGTCAAGAGGGGAATAGTGGAGGTGCTACAATGCAAATCACTGTGACAATTAACGATAAATTGGTGACCTGGGACATCGAAAAGGACGAGTTTTTAGCGGATACTTTAAGATCCCATGGACTACTCAGTGTTAAAAAGGCTTGTGAAACAAGCTGTTGCGGACTTTGTACGGTCTGGCTAGAGGGAAAGCCAGTGCTATCTTGTTCAATTCTTTCCTTGCGGATTCATGGTAAAAAAATCACAACGATAGAAGGAGTTCCTAAGGAAGCAGAAGAATTTGCGCGAGTACTCACCGCAGAAGGGGCTGAGCAGTGTGGGTTTTGCAGTCCGGGCTTTATCATGAATGTGCTGGCCATGAAAAATGAATTGGTTAAACCTTCAGAAGAAGAAATTATTCACTATCTGACGGGCAATTTGTGCCGCTGCACGGGCTATATGGGACAGCTCAGAGCGGTTAAGACCTATCTGGGGGTGCAAAAGTAATGAAAAAGATGGGTATGAAAAGCGTTGGACACAGTATTCGCAAAATCGATGGCATGGCGATCGCTACTGGCAAACCGGTGTATACTGAGGATTTGGCTATGTCCAATGCCTTAGTGGTGAAAATTCTCAGAAGCCCACACGCCTTTGCTAAGATTAAATCGATTGACGTCTCTAAGGCAGAGAAGGTGGAAGGTGTGGAGTGTATCCTCACCTACAAAGATGTTCCGACCGAACGATTTACATTAGCAGGACAATCCTATCCCGAACCCTCACCTTATGATCGTTTGATCCTCGAGCAAATCGTTCGCTACGTGGGAGATGAAGTGGCCATTATCGCAGCGGTGGATGAAAAAACAGCACTCCAGGCCATGAAGAGAATCAAGGTGGATTATGAGGTCTGGAAACCTGTATTAGATTTTGAGCAGGCCTTGGGACATTCCACGGTCGTTCATCCGGAGGAGGATTTGTCCTGTAACTTTGACATTGGGCTGCAAAAAGAAAAGAACGTCGCTTCCTCTTTTAGAGAAGAAGTGGGAGACGTCGAAGCAGAGTTTAAGCGTTGTGACGTGGTGGTCGAGGATGTCTATTACCCGCAGGCCCAGTCCCATGCTATGATGGAAAGCTACCGTGCTTACACGTACCTTGATCATACGGGGCGGTTGGTCGTGGTCACCTCGACACAAATCCCCTTTCATATTAGAAGACAGTTGGCGAGAGCTTTGCAAATTCCCGCTAGTAAGATTCGGGTGATGAAGCCGAGAATCGGAGGTGGGTTTGGGGGGAAGCAAACAGGTGCGGTTGAGGTTTTCACGGCCATCGTAACTTTAAAGACTGGGAAACCAGCGCTTATCGTTTATGACAGAAAAGAAACATTTACCAGTTCGACCAGCCGTCATGCTATGAGATTGAAGGTCAGACTAGGGGCGGATCGGGAAGGCATTATTCGAGCGATCGATATGGAGGTTTTATCGGATACCGGTGCGTACGGGGAACATGCCGCCACAGTCTTAAGCTGCGTAGGCCACTATACTCTGCCGCTTTATAATAAAACAAGAGCTGTTCGAATCACCGGAAATGCCGTATATACCAATAAAATGTCGGCAGGGGCCTTTAGAGGATATGGCGCAACTCAGGGAACGTTCGCCTTGGAATCGACCGTTAACAGGTTGGCCGAACGATTAGGCATGGACCCGACGGAGATTCGCTTAAAGAATATCAGCAAAGAAGGGGAAACCTTTCTAACAGGTCAGGGGGTTCTGCTCGGAAGTTCGTCCTTAGACCGGTGTATCAAGAAGGGCAAAGAGCTGATCGGCTGGGAAGACAAATTTCCTCGCCAAGAAATCAGCGAGAATAAAGTGAGAGCTGTGGGAATGGCGATCACAATGCAGGGCTCGGGGATTGCCAATATCGGAACAGCATCTATTGAAATCAGATTGAATGATGATGGAAATTTTACCCTTCTCACGGGTGCAACGGACATGGGAACCGGCTGTGATACCATACTCAGCCAAATGGCAGCCGAAATTTTGGAGATTCCAATTGAAAATATTATGGTCAACGCTGCGGATACCGATAGTTCTCCCTACGATCCAGGGTCCTACGCTTCAAGTACAACCTATGTGGCAGGAACAGCGACTATCAAAGCTGCGGAAGATTTGAAAAAGAAGATTCTGGAACAGGGAGCGAAGCTATTAGGGGTTGCTTTAGAAGGGGCCGAACTGAATGGGTTAGCAGTCCGTACGCTCAACGGGGATCAAGAGATTAGTCTGGTCAAACTTGCAGAACTTACCATTCTAGGCACGGGGAAACTCCAACTGACCGGTTATGCGACCCATGGTAGTGAAGTTTCACCCCCCCCGTATGTAGCTGGCTTTGCCGAGGTGGAAATCGATCGAGAAACCGGAAAAGTAGAGTTGATCGACTATGTTGCAGTTGTAGACTGTGGGACCGTGATTAACCCAAACCTGGCAAGGATGCAAGCTGAAGGTGGAATTGCGCAAGGCATTGGCATGGCCCTCTATGAAGAAGTGCGATATGATGACTTAGGAAAGATGGCGACGAACTCTTTCATGCAGTACAAAATTCCGTGTCGCAAGGATATCGGAAAAGTGCGAATAGCGTTTGAAGAGAGCTATGAACCCACGGGCCCTTTCGGCGCGAAATCCATTGGAGAAGTGGTGGCCAATACCCCAGCGCCGGCCATTGCTCATGCGGTTTATAATGCTGTGGGAGTTAGGGTAAACCATTTACCGATTACATCTGAAAAGGTATTTTTAGGGATGCGGAAATCATAAAAAGACTTATGGCGATTTCTTTCTATAACCTTGATTCCCGTGAAAAATTATACCTACAAATTGAATTACGAATCATTATTTTTGTGACTATTCAGGTACTCAGTTAATCAACCACAGATTACACAGATTAACACAGATTTAAAAAATACATTTTTAGCTCTAAAATATAAATCGCTTGTAACCAATTGATATTCGCCAAAGCTGATAAAAGGCCGATTTAATCCTGTAGCTTTGAGATAATTGA
>JARLHU010000230.1 GCA_031292095.1 Desulfosporosinus sp. | reverse complement strand
CAGCAGGTCCACGTCCAGTTTGACACAACTGTGCATAGATTTGCAAGGCTTTTTGATGAATTTTGGCCGGATGAAATCCGTATGTTTTTGGGTATGGGTTATCCTAGTTTCCAAGGCCTACCATTAAGTGCATAGGTCCTGATAAATATACGTTAAGACATTTTATGGAAACAGTTAATCAGTTTTCCTTACTCTAAGGAGTCACGATAGAATTCGGAAATTATATGTACCTTTTACCCTAAATTCTTCATTCTCGTCACCAATCAATTATTTGCGACTCGATTGATGCTGAATATTTCGTTGTGGCAGGGCTACCACGGTTTTGCGCCAACATTTAGAACAATATAAATAGCTTGTTAACTGGACTACTCGGTCGGGGAGTAATATTCTAAAGGAAATGATAAGAACCGAGAGTCATCTTGATAAATTTTGATTTAGAGGAAAGAAAGCTAATGGCAAATATCGTTGAAGAAATGACAAATAAGTTACTTGTTGATGCAGAAATAAAAAAAGGGATGCACGTTCTCGACATTGGTTGCGAACGCGAGTAGGCAATATTCAAATAGGATTTAACCTCTGGAGTCTACTTTCACAGAATGGCCTCGTCGTAGAAAAAGCACGTGCTATGGCAGTAGTGCAGACACTTGATGCGCCATTTCCAATGGCCCCGGTCGTTCGAGTTATGCTACATCGCATCATTGAGAAAGGAGTCGCTACGAAAGATGAAATTGATATAAATACACTTGAATATCGACTCGCTGAAGAGCGCGAGAAGTCAAAAACCACATATCGAACGGATGGGAGGGCTTCCCTCGAGCACCGGATGCTATTGAGGTATTAAATAGTCTTGAACGAGAGCCATTGCGTCATCTAAATGGGCGATAACGAAAATTCGATTTGTGATCCGACTGAGCACATCCAAGTCTGTTATAGTGCGAACGCTCTCCTGAAGTGCTTGAGATTCTGCACCAAAATGCACTTCGAGATATTGGCAAATGGTTTCAACCTTTCCTTCTGCCTTCCCTTTTGCTTCTCCTTCTGTTCTGGCCCTTTCTGCGTTTAGCTTTGACGCTTCTACTGCAGCAAGTTCATCCAAGATAGCTTTCTTTCGATCGAAATAAAGTTCCCGCAATTGAGGATCGGCACTTGCTACTTCCCAGTCTTTCATAGCCCGGTCGATCATCGGATCTTCCATTGCAAACACCTCCAATTGTTTTCTGATTTCTTCGTTTTCGTTGCCATCCAGTAAGAACAGCCAACGTACCAACGGATCTTGTTGTGGTGTGACTTCCTTCTTTCTCCACTTTCGACGTAGCTTCGGCATTTCGATGAAATCCAAATGTTTGGATTTCCTCATACTTAGTAAGTGATTAGCTTTCGAAAAGGGTACCTTTTGAAAAGATTTAATAAATGAATATCCTTGTGGTTCCATGTTTGCAAAGCAAAACTCAAGATATTAGGCAATGTTCATTCCCACTTCGGTTTGGGGAATCGGACTAAAAAGGTAGTTCCATCCAAACCAGTCTTAACCTCTATTTGTGCTTTATGCCTATTGGCAATATTGTAACACAACGGCAAGCCCAGACCAGTGCCACCTTCTTTAGTCGTGAAAAATGGAGTTCCAAGTTTTGCTATGTGTTCTGGATCAATACCCGTTCCTTCATCTCTGAAACTTAAGACTATATTTTGTCCTTCCATAAATGTGTTAATCGTAAGACACCCATTTGGGGACATTGCTTCTAGGCCGTTACGGGCAAAGTTTAACACCAGTTGAGTAATTTCGTTTGTGTCAATATCCAGATCAGCTATATCTCCTGGTTCGTAGATACACTTCTTGTCTTGGGTATAGGCATCTGCTAGTAGTAATGGAAATAGGTTAAGCTAACAACTCGTTTAAGCATTGTTGTTTCAACTTTGTCGGTTTATTCTTGGCTAGAGATAGGAAGTCCGTAATTATAGTGTTGGTTCTATCAAGTTCCTCTATCATTAGGTCGAAATAACTCTTGTATGTATGTAAATCAGTTTTGTTCTGAAGCATTTGGAGAAAGCCTCTTATTGTTGTCATTGGATTTCGAACTTCATGTCCAAGACCAGCTGCCAATTGGCCGATGATGTTAAGCCGTTCTAGTTTAGCTACTTCATGTTCAATACGTTCCCTTTTCTCAACTTCGTGCATTAGTTCCTTCGTTTTATCACCAATTACTCCTTGATTAATTCGTTGTGCCTCCAACTCTTTCAAATCTCTTATATTCTTCAATAGTCACTGCCCTCCCTAACACCAAGTTGCCTTTCAATAGGCATTTTCTTGGTGAAGTGTTCGGCACGGGGGGGGTAACTCGGCCAATCCAACATTCTAAAGAATCTTACTGCCACCGAATTGTGAATTATTTTCTGACACATAACATCGGTTACAGCAGAAAACCCCTTAAGCATCAATGCTTGAAGCTTGCATGATAACATACTACTCTGTTGTATAACTTTTACCACATCTAAATCTAACATACAAACTGTAGCCACGAGGCTGGGCCACACTAAAGCAACGACCACAACGAGCATATATAGCCATTTTCTGAAAAGACCTGACTAGGAAGCAGCCGATAAACTTCAGAATCTTTTTAATAAAAAACCAAGTGAAAAACCTAAAGAGGCATAAGTTGATAAACAAGCGCCTGAGTTTAATAAAATAGCTAAAAATTAGTAGCCTATTGTATAATGAAAAGGCCAAGGAAGTTACCCGATGTTAATCAAATTCTGTGTGCCGCTCAACTGCCAACCTTGTGACATACTAGAATATATCCCTGATGAAAATAAGGAGTAATGGAGGTATTCAGCATGCAAAGAAGTTTTAAGGTAATCCTCGAGAAAAACGAAAGTGGTGGCTTCACGGTTACTGTTCCAGATCTGCCTGGATGCGTTACTCAAGGCCGTAATCGGAAAGAAGCACTTGAGCATGTGCAGGAAGCGATAGAGGGTTTTCTCGAAGCCCTAGTGATCGAAGGATTACCCATCCCGTCCTCATCCGAAATGGAGATGGATGAAGTTCGGGTGAGTTATTAGATATGGTCAGAATGCCACGAGTTGAAGGTAAAGATGTTGTGGGAGCTCTTAAGAGAGCAGATTTTAGGGTTTCGCACATACGAGGTAGTCACCATTACTTACGTCGTTCCAGTGGAAGCCTGGTTTGCGTGCCAGTACACTCTGGAATAACCGTCGATCTAAAGACGCTCAAGAGTATCTTAGAACAAGCAGAACTCACGATAGATGACCTGATTGAGTTGTTATAGAGGAAAACAGCGTCTGAGATTTAACTCAGATGCTGTTTTTATGGCCAAGAATGTTGGCTACTATTTGGCTACTAACGACACGAATAGTAGCCAATAAACACAATAAGTTAATATATTACAATGTGGACAAACCCTCTGATATCAAGGGATACATCAAATTTCATTAAGTTAAAACGCAATAAATATCGCACTCCAAAACCGCTTATGCGGGTTCAACTCCTGCATCCCCTACCAAGCTGAAAGGTACATTTTAAAAAGTATGAAGATTGGCATAGCCTGGAAAGTAAAAATAACGATGCTGGCATCAAGTTCCGGAAGGACGCACTATTCCCCTTTTAAGGCGTCCAACACCTGTTGAAAATAATGATTAGAGCCTTGCATTTGCTGTTCAAGGGATATAAGCTCGCGGCTTACGATCTTGAGTGTCTTGTGATCCATTCCGCCTTTTATCACAAGTTGACGACCAGCCTATTTTGCCGCATCAAAAATGTCATCTATCGGAATATTTCCCTTTATTAAACGCCTTATTGCCGTTCCATGTGGACGAAGTAAGGCACCCGCAAATTCCCTATCAAAATTCTTGGCTATTGCTTTCATATGGGCAAGCAATGGATCAAAGTTGTCTATCTCCCAGAAACCACAATTGGAGACCAAGACAATCTTACCGCTCTTAGTCCCTTCTCCCCTAGGATGGCGACAGTGACCATCGTTCAGTCTGTAGAACGGCAGTATCAGTGGGATTAGTCGATCCAAAAAATTCTTCATCGGCCCTGACATCCCATCCACAAAAATGGGGGTAGCGAAAACCCAAACGTCTGCATCGGCCATCCTAGAGATAACCATCTCCATATCATCTTTTTGGAAGCACTTACCCGGCGTCTTGAACCAACAATTATAATCTCCGTGGCATGGGTTAATTTTTAGTTTTTTCGTGTAGAAGAGCTCAACCTCTGCTCCTGCCTCTCTCATTCCCTCAACAAATGGATTGAGAACCAGCGCGGTGTTACCTTCGCCCATCTTGGGACTGCTGTTGATTGCAATTACCTTCATTCTTGATTGCTCCTATATAATAATATTTCCACAGCATTTCTTGTATTTTTTCCCACTACCACAAGTGCATAAGTCGTTTCTCCCTACATTAGCTACTTGAAAGTTTTTGCTTTTCTTATCATTGGGTGAATCAGTAGGAAGTGTATTAGAGGGAGTGAGGCGCTTATATAACTCTTCAATTATATTTTCTGTTGTTATTGGTGCTGGTTCATCTTCTAAAGCTAATGTTATTATTATGGTAATGATAAATAGAATAATTTGTATGAATTGATAAGCATCTTGACTAGGCAATAGATCGACTATAGAAGTTAATTTGGGAACCTCTTGATAAATCTGTTGCCTGATTTCATTGACACCCGATTCCTTATCCTGATAATTTTGCAAAATTATCGCTAATTTGTTAAGTTCATTCACTGTTGTATCTGGGCCAGTTAAAAGTCCAATTGTGCGACCTATAAAATTGTAAACACCTGCTGGGACTTGACCAAATCCTCCACAAAAAGGGCAACTACCGCTTATATCGTTAATAATTGCATTGGTTAAATTCTCCACAACGATACCCGAAGGGAAAATTGCCCCACAAGCGTTACAAAATATTGGCAAGTTAATCATTTTAAGTACCCCTCTTCTAATTGAATAGTTTCGTTTCCATTACCCCACCACTCAGGATATTTATAAGCGGCCATAGGCAACTTATCACCTAATATCTGTTCCAATTGTTCGTAAATAAGGTCACGGAATGTCTCCAACTCCTAACCTTATTGATCTATCTTATTCTGCATCGTTCCTTATCACATCTCCTTTGATCTCCAATTATTGTACAGTCCGCTCTGTCTCCATTGCATGAGTTAAGTTTCTTACCAGTTCGACAGGTATTTCCCTTTTACCTTCAAATAAACAAAAACCGTTCAACCTTAAGCCAAGCGCCGATCAATATGAGATTCTTCACTTTGTTCCTGCTCTTTATCTGAAAGTAGATTTAATGACTCCTATTTATTTTCAATAATTATCCATGACAAGGAGGGAAACCCTACTTTGTATAGAAAACTACAATAAGGGTAACTATCAAATTTCTAGGAGTTTTAAAAATGAATGATATTAATGAAAAGCGAAAACATTTTCGGGTGGATTTGGTAAAAGAAGTTTCTGCATTGGCAAGGATCTCTTCCGTCAATGATCAAGTAGTAAAGATAAATAAAATATTACCGGTTTCTTTGCTAGACATGAGTGCCGGGGGCATGCGAGTTCGCATATGTTACGATTTGCCAACGAAGTTAATCAAACTCACCGTTAAATTCGAATTTGAAAATGAGCAATACGATTTACTTGCTCAGGTGTTACGAAAGACGACTGATACTAAAGGTAATAATGAATACGGCCTAAAGCTTCTTGTTACTCCTCAGGAACAAAGCAGAATTGTACGCAGTTTGAATATGTACAAAATTAAAAATACTAAATTTAGAAAAGTAGAGTTGGATTTTAAAGCCCAAAAATATACCCGCTGCTTTATTAAATTTTTGGAAATTATTGAGGAACCGGCCTATCTCATTACAGAAAACCGGTTAGTTGTAGCTGCAAATCTCAAAGCGCATGAAATGGGTGTTAAATTAGGTGAACGATGTTACAAAACGATATGTAATAGACATGATATATGCACTTATTGTTCATTGGAGAAGGCTATATCAAATAAAGATCAAGTTATTAAATCGGACGCTCTTGAGCTAGGTTCAAAATCTACAGCACGATGGCTTTATACCGAGGATGGATTAATTCTGCATTATTTTGAAAAACAGGGTAGTTAAAGAGTCCGGACTTCTAGTAAAAAGGACCGTATTTAAATTAAAATTTACGGTCCTTTTCTATATCTACGAAAGTTCTATTAATTATCGCTACTAATTCTAATTATTTACCGGCCATGGTGTTTCGAGGGTTGTTTTTTTCCTGCATGCCATTGATTACCGCCCCATTGATTATGACCCCAATGTTTACCGCTACTGACTTTAATTCTTTCGCCGACATGAATTCTATGAGGATTTCGGATTTGTGGATTTAATGACATCAAGTTGCTGACCGTCGTATTATAAGCCATAGCAATACTATGCATGGAATCTCCCGGTTTAACATAATAGTACATTACACGACATCCCTTCATTAAACAAATTTTCCCACACTCATATATATGCAGGGACAAATTTATATCGTGCACGTACTTATTTACCTTTTGCTAAACCTTCTTTATATATACAATCCTCTGGAGCTCTTTTATTACGCTCATATTAATAGCTAAAATTAATGGGCATCAAAAATGATCCAGACCGTCGATGTTGAGGTTTAGTCAAGTGAGTGCGAAGGTTTAGCACTGATTTGTTGGGCAGCACGGTCAATATTTTCCATAATACAATCTTGCTCTGCAAAGCTTTGCGATTCCAATTTCGTAATAAATTCGCCGCGTAAGGAAACATAATAACGCGTCGGTAAATGGTTAAGGGTTAGGGTCATAATATCAGCCTGACAGCGTTCACAAGAGCAGGATATTACGTTATAATTTAGATAATCTTGCAGTGCTTGACGGACTAAAATTTCTGTATAATTTTTAAGTTCATACATGGATAATTTTCAGCTCCTTTTAAATTAAGGCACTCACCTTGGGTAAATTGTCCCTTGATACTAATTTACTGGTTTGGCCATAATCTGTCAACTAACAATCGGTTCAACAATAACTTCAAAACATAGTTTTAAAAAGCATAAGGGCATTGCAGAATCGAGTTCAAACATGTTAATCTCGTCAATATAACAAACAATAAAGGGGGAGCTTAACGGCTCTCCCTTTTTGACATTTTCTATCTATAAACACTTTACTACCAACTTATACTCAATTTCGAACGATCGTAGGGGCCTTCTCTTTAAACTTGACGCGGAACAGTTAATTACAAATATTGGAATTATAACAATATCAATTACATTAATTGTGATTCTTCCAGATTGGGATTTATATCTGAATAACTAGGTTCAGAACTCTGGACATGGGTACATAATGAAATTTTTCTGTCACCACGAATTGATGCTCTCAAGCCGCTTGTTTACTGAATTTGGTGAAATAATTAATGGTGATAAATTTTTTTCTCAAAGAGGCTATGTCCAGAGTTCT
>JARLHU010000229.1 GCA_031292095.1 Desulfosporosinus sp. | reverse complement strand
TATGATGGGAGGGATTGGTTATACAGGTTATGTCTACTATCATAAGCAAAATTCAGGCTTTAATCAGATGTATGCAAGCTCGTTATCAGCAGTTAAGTTCCTCAATGAAGCAAGGGCTGATACCGGAGTAACGGAAGCCTTGTCCATGGAGTTGATTATAGCTCCGATTGATGAGATTCGAAAACAAGAAATCTTAAAGAGTCTCAAAAATGCGGATGATATTATTGATAGATCCCTTAATAATTATGGATCTCTTAGCCATAGTTCCGAAGAAGCAGCAAAACTACCCAACTTAAAAGAAGCCCTTACCAGCTATAGAAACGAAAGGCAAAAGGCCTTCGATATCAGTGCCCAAGGCCTTAAACAAGATGCCTACAGCTACTATTCAAATAACGCATTAACATATAATGATACGATAAATATAGTACTGTCCAACCTTATTGACTATAATGAAAAATTAGTGGACAAAACTATTACTCAAAACAATCAGGATTTTCTTCAGGCTGGCAGAATTCAGCTCGTTCTTCCGATCGTGGCAGTTCTTTTAAGCTCGCTTTTAGGTTTGCTTATGGCACGTTTCTTAGCAAAACCAATCCAGGTAATGTTGAAAAGTGTGCAGGAAGTTGAGCGGGGAAACCTAGTCATCGATAAACATATAGTTCACTCAACTGATGAAACAGGGAAATTGGCGACTGCTTTCGATAGTATGAGGAATACCTTGCGCAATTTAGTAGGCGAGGTTTCCAGATCCAGTCAGTCAGTGACAAGATATTCTGAAGCACTTCAAACGATCACAACGGAGAACTCGAAATCGTCGGAACAAATTGTAGCTACTATGGCTGCAGCTGCCTCAGATGCTGAAAAACAAGTGCTTACGATCAATGAGGCATCCGTTGCAATCCAACAGATATCAGCAAGTACTCAGCAAATCGCAGCTACTAGTACTATGGTGGCTGACCTTACAGAGAAGACAGCAAAAACGACCCAATTTGGCCAGCAAGCTATAGACAAAGTCATTATACAGATGCGCATCATAGGTGAAAGAACAGAACAGATTCAGAATACAATTGACAATCTTACCTTAAGTAATGATCAAATTAGCGATATTATTAAATTCATTAGTGGTATCGCTGCACAAACCAACTTATTAGCACTAAATGCTGCTATCGAGGCCGCAAGGGCAGGAGAACATGGACGCAGTTTTACAGTGGTTGCCGCAGAAGTACGGAAACTAGCTGAACAGTCTCAGCTAGCCTCTCAGCAAATTAGTGCCTTGATTAATAGGAATCATGAAAATATTATATCCGCCGTTTCTGCCATGGACGCTGCCTCGAACGATGTTCAGGAAGGAATTAAAGTTGTTGAAATAGCGAACCAAGCATTTGCAACAAACTTTGAACATATAGTAGAGGTTTCATCTCAAGTTAGAGAAATCTCTTCCTCAATTCAGCAAGTTGCTATAGGTAATCAACAGATCGTCGACTCTATTAATAATATCAGCAGCTTTGGACAGGTTACAGCCATACGTGTACAATCTGTGACTGACACTATTGGAGAACAAGCAACCAGCTTAAGCCACATGGCAATGGCAAGTCAAGACTTAGCCGCTACCGCCCAAGAACTACTAACAGCAATACAAGAATTTAGAGTAAGTTGATGAATACAAAACAGATGCAGTATTAAAGCTATGAACGCAATACTATTTAACTATCTTAACAAGGAGGAAAAATAGATTATGAGTGAAATTAAAGTAATGATTGTTGATGACTCTATATTTTCTCGAACACTTATTGCCGAAACTTTGCGTTTGAGAGGGTGTGAAATTGTCGGTGAGGCGGAATCATTTGATTCCTTATTAGAAACATACAATAAGTGTAAGCCTGATATTGTTACCATGGACATTGTAATGCCCGGAGCTGACGGATTTGAATGCAGTAGAGCACTCCTATTGAATGATCCCAGGGCTAAAATAATACTTGTAAGTTCAATGAAAGATGAAGAAACAGAAACGGAAGCTAAACGAATAGGCGTTGCCGGTTATGTTCAGAAGCCAGGCGACAATATATTCTTAATTAATGTAATTAAGAATATATTGTCGCCTGACTCTCTATATGAGCAATTAATTGATTTGGGCCTTGAAACTTTTAAAGAAGCTCTTTCTCAAAATATGACACGTATGACCAAGACACCCGTATCCTTTGTTGCTATGGACACTTTTGAAACTAAATATGTGTCGCAGGGGATGACGACGGTTATTGGCATAATTGGCCGACATTCAGGATCTATGATTATGGATTTATCAGCGGAGGCTGCGAATAAAATGGTTGAAGTTCTTTTGCGACGTCCCAGCAAAAACCGGGAAGAAGTATTGGCTATGGTAGCAGAACTTGCGAATATAGTGGCAGGAGTAGCCTGTTCGATGCTCAATAAAATGGACAAAAGGTATAGTCTGCGTGTATCTCCTCCCAGTGTATTTTGTAGTACTGATTCTGAGCTTACTAGCCCAAGTTTGAAGATACAAGCAACGTATGCCCAAACAACGTTTGGAGCTATTTTTTTGGGAATTGGTTTTAAAAAGGGGTCAAAACTATGGATATAAATTTAATAAATCCACTGATTGTTTCTTTTACAGATATTCTTCCTCAACTCGGCTTTCAATCGGTAGAAAGACGAGGTATTTCGCTAATTGGATCGACGTTAGACTATGATGGAGTCCTTGTACATATTTCTCTGGTTGGTGTGTTAAAAGGTGCAATTTTAATTGGTATGAGTTTGGATTCTGCAAAACACTTTGCCTCAAAAATGATGATGGGTATGACTGTGGCAGAGTTTGATCCAATAGCGCAGAGCGCGATCTCTGAAATGGGTAATATGGTTTGTGCTAATGCATGTACTCGATTTAGCGAGGTGGGGATAATCGGACTTGATATTTCGCCCCCAATTCTGTTGATGGGCCGTGAAGGACAGGCAATTTTACCTGTACCTCAGACAATTGCGATTCATTTTTCAGTAGACAGTATTGATGTTTATGTTTATATAGGTTTACTGCAAGTAACTAGTTAGTATCATTCTACGACTGCTGTTTTCAGATCACATAATTTTTTTGAAAAAAGATTGGGGTGGCAACACATGGGCAAGGATGACAGCAAAAACCTGGGGGCCAATTTGGGAGAGTATGTCGACTTTTACCTCTTGGACTCCCAAGAACAGATTGACAGACTAGGAGCAGGACTTTTACAACTGGAGAAAGAGGGAGGAAATATTGGGCTCATTAACGATCTTTTTCGCTCTGCTCATAGCTTGAAAGGGGCTTCAGGGACCATGGGGTTCACACCCATTGTGGCGATGACTCATGCGGCTGAAGACTAATTGGATCAGTTACGGCAGGGGAAAATGGATGTTTCTTTGGAAATGATTGATGTTTTATTAGCGGTGACAGACCGAGTCAAAACGATGCTGGCTCAAGTAGAGTTACGCCAGGAGATCGCTGTTGGCTTCGAAGATTTAGTCTCTGCCATGAGGAGCTTGTTAGCAGGCAAAAAGCCAGTGGTGGCGGTAAGTTTGCCTCCCATCCCAGTAATTGAGGAACCCGCTTTGGAAAACTTTATTCCGCTGGATTTCGTTCTCACTCAGACCGAACGTGAAAAAGTCAACAATGCTTATCTCATCGGGCATGGTGTATATCAGGTAAATGTGCAACTTGCGTTGGGTACGTTAATGAAGGCGGTACGTGCTGTGATGGTGACCCAGCGACTTGAGGGAATGGGCACTGTAGTCAAACTTTTACCCAGCATTGAGGATCTAGAAGTTGGAAATGCTGTGTGCTTCGCCTTGCTCGTCATAAGTGATGAGTTGAGCGAAGAAATGCAACGGGAGGTCTTAGGGATTTCTGAAGTGGAAGCAGTCACGATTCATCCCTATTCGGTGGCTGACATCCTTATAGAAGTCGCGTCAATAAGACCTGAAGAAAGGGTTGACCTAGTGGCGGAAGAGAAACCATTCCCTGCTTCTTCCCAACCGATTCTAGTTGTCGAGCCCAAGGGGACAGGCATAGGGGCTTCTCCCCCAGCTTCAGAAGTTGCGAACGGAGAAGGGAATACCCAGGTACATACCATTCGGGTGGATACGGTGCGGATGGATAATCTCATCAATTTAGTGGGAGAAATGGTCATTACCCGGACCCGCTTGGTGCAAGTGGGTTTGGATCTGAAGACACAATACAGTACGGATGCCATGGTGAATAATCTGAACGAGGCCAACGTTTACTTAGGCCGATTGATGAATGACCTTCAAGAGAGCGTCATGCGCCTTCGTATGGTCGCGGTTGGGACCGTGTTTGGTCGTTTCCCTCGTTTAGTTCGTGATCTTGCCAAGAAAACCGGTAAGGAGATAGAACTTGTCCTCAAGGGGGAAGACACAGAACTGGATAAGACGGTTGTTGAAGCCATCGGGGATCCTTTAATGCATCTAATTCGGAACTCGGTGGATCATGGGATAGAATCACCAGAAGAGCGCCGTGCCTCAGGTAAATCGGAAATTGGCACGATTACGCTGAATGCCTATCATGACGGGAACCACATTTCGATTTTGATTACGGATGATGGGGCAGGGCTAGACCTCAATAGAATTCGAAATATAGCAGTTTCAAAAGGCATGATCGGAGAGCGAGAAGAACTCTCCGAAAACGAGCTCGCCAATCTTATCTTCTTTCCGGGCTTTAGTACGGCAGATAAAGTGACCGATATTTCAGGTCGGGGTGTTGGGATGGATGTTGTGAAGAGGGCTCTGAATAATCTAGGAGGAATGGTTGACATCAAAACCCGTAAAGGGAAGGGAACCACCTTTACCATTCGGTTGCCTTTGACGTTGGCGATCATTCAGGCACTTCTGGTTGAAGTTGGAGAAGAAATTTATGCAGTTCCACTCTCTTCTGTTTTAGAGACCCTTCTGCTTAATCGGACGGATATCAAAACGGTCGGTGGGTTGCCGATGGTTCAACTCCGTGGGAACACGTTACCCTTAATTTCTTTACTAGAAAAATTTGACCTTCCGTCTCCGGAAACAGCAAGTAACGAAGTCTTTGTCGTGGTTGTGGGCTTTGGTGATAAAGCACTGGGACTTATTGTGAATGAACTGCGTGGACAACAAGAAGTTGTGATTAAGTCGTTAGGCGATTTTCTCAATAATCTACCCGGAATCGCCGGGGCTACAATTCTCGGAGATGGCAAAGTTACGTTGATTCTCGATATAGGATCTCTACTTCAAGACGTCTTAGTCACCCGCATAAGCTAGATCCAATAATTCGAATATTTCAATAATTGGAGGGAAACTTTATGGCTGAAGAGCAATTAGTCACCTTTAGCTTTGGGTCTGAAGAATATGGCGTTGATATTATACATGTTCAGGAAATTATCCGTATTCCAGCTATTACGCGGGTGCCTAAAGCCCCGACCTTTGTAGAAGGTGTTATTAATTTGCGGGGAAATGTAATTCCGGTAATCAGTTTGCGTACTCGTTTTGGCATGCCCCTCGTGGAAGAAACCGACCTCAGTCGAATCATTGTCCTACAGGTTCAAACGAAAGTCTTTGGGATTCGAGTGGATGCGGTAACAGAAGTCTTACAAATAGACAGTGAGCGTATTGAGCCACCGATTATATTGGGCATGGGCTATCAGTGTATACGTGGAGTTGGTAAAATAGGCGTGCGTTTGATCATTCTCTTGGAGCCTGATCAAATTATGTGTGGTGAATAGTCATGAATGAGTATCGGCGATGTTGCTCATTCTTGACTATTCTTGGCCCAACAGAAGGTCGACGAAGAGGCAAACTTAAAGTTTCAGACGAGACGTTTGGGATTCACGTTATGGATATTATGAATGCTTTAGGACAGATGAAGCTACAAGAGTGGGGAGGAAGTTGAGTGAGTACTACTATATTGATTGTCGATGATGCTGCATTTATGCGTATGATGCTGAGGGATATTTTGACTAAGAATGGTTTTAGCGTAGTTGGGGAAGCAGAAAATGGGGCTGTTGCCGTGAGAAGATATATGGAATTGCAACCGAACTTAACGACTATGGATATCACTATGCCTGAAATGGATGGCATTCAAGCCTTGAAAGAAATTCGTAAACGAGATACGAAAGCCCGCATTATCATGTGCAGTGCAATGGGGCAACAATCTATGGTTATTGAAGCGATTCAGGCTGGAGCTAAAGATTTTATTGTTAAACCCTTCCAAGCGGAACGTGTAGTTGAGGCGATCACGAAGGCGCTGAAATAATATGCAGGATTTAGAAGGTCAGCACTTTCCAACGAATGGAAATAAAGCCTGTACTATTTCCAGTGTTCGCATTTAGGTAAATGTATACTTTAAGTTAGCAATAACTTTTTATAGAATTAGAAAATATGAGTTATGGGGTGTGGTAATGAAGGGGAGATCAATGCTCAACATAGAGTTTGTATTTAAGGAGGGGGAAGTGCGAAAGATACTTTGAATATATACCTTGGGTGGTTTCAGATCTTACATGTAGCAGAATCCTAAGGGGAAGGTAGCTCTATAAGGATGTTGCTGAAAGGTAGGAGGAAGGGTAAATGGCGATCGTTATTGTGGATGATACGATTTTCAGTTTAGAGGTGCTAAAAGCTTTTCTATTGTCTGCGGGTTATTTAGACATTATCACCGTCCAGTCGGCTGCAGAGCTTTATCAGCTAATAGATGGTTATACAGAACGAGGGATAGTCGAAATTGATTTAATTCTAATGGATATCGTAATGCCAGAGATTGATGGGATCGAGGCATGCCGGAATGTTAAGAAGAGAGAATCACTGGTAGATGTACCGGTGATAATGGTAACCGCTACAACGGAAATAGAGGGTCTGCAATTGGCTTTTTCTGCGGGTGCTATGGACTACATTAAGAAACCTCTCGATAGGGTGGAGTTGTTAGCACGGGTGCGTTCGGCATTGAGATTGAAATATGAGACGTATCGACGTAAAGCCCGGGAAGCAGAACTGCTAGAAGTAACGCGCCAATTAAAAGCAGCGAATGAGCGGTTGCAGAATCTTTCTTTGTTAGATGGACTGACGGGGATCGCTAACCGCCGGAGCTTTGATCAGAGATTGCTTCAAGAGAGTAGGCGGACCAAACGGGAAAATAGTCCGCTTTCTTTGATTATACTAGACATTGACTATTTTAAAGCATTTAATGACACATATGGTCACCTCAAGGGTGATGACTGTCTAAAAAAAGTGGCATTTACTCTTAACCAGACTTTGAAACGTCCCGGAGATTTTACGGCACGTTATGGAGGGGAAGAGTTTGCCGTGGTTTTGCCTAACACCGACGATGTGGGGGCAGCCATTATTGCTGAGGAATTGAGAGTCAGTATTGATGCCGCTAAGATTGCGCATATCAATTCCAGCTGTGTGGATCATGTCACAGTGAGCATTGGGGTCGTAACCAGATTCCCGGGACAAGCTGACACACCGGATGATTTGATTATGGCTGCTGATCGGGCTCTTTATCGTTCAAAGCATGAAGGGCGTAATCAGGTTAGTGTGGAACAGTTGGTGAAGATCGATTAGCGGCTTTTACAGCGGCATTCAGCTTAACTTAAAAATTGGATAAAGGAGTTTTTACAAAATGAAACATGATATCCTCTTGGAAAGTGGCATCAATGAATTAGAAATTGTAATCTTTAAAGTCGGTGAGAGTGTGTTAGGCGTTAATGTTGCCAAGGTAGAATGTATTCTTACCTATCAACCTATTACTGAAATTCCAAATGCCAATAAAAATATCATGGGAGTCATTAACTATAGAGGGAGGGTCATACCCGTTTTAGATTTAATTAGAACCCTCAAGCAAGATTGTAAAAAAACGTCGAAGGAAAGATTATTAATCTTAATTAATATTAATAATAGCGATTTTGTAGTTCAAGTAAGTTCCGTCAGTGGCATAAGAAGGCTTTCGTGGAAAGAGATCGAAACACCGTCCTCGATTCTGCTAAGCCATAACGAAACACCGATCACAGGCATCGTTAGGACAAATCACCATGAAATCATTTTAATGCTGGATTTTGAAAAAATACTAGCAGATATTGATCCTTCTTTGGCCTTGAAAGAATCAAAGGCTACAAAAGGACTAGAAGGGAAAAAACTCGTGGTGGCAGAGGACTCAACCTTCCTTTTAAAAGTCGTAAATGAATCTCTGCTAAAAGCTGGAGCGACCGTGGAGAAATTTGGCAATGGCAAGGATGTACTAGACTATCTGCAAACATGTTCAATTGATGAAATACATTGTGTTATTACGGATATAGAAATGCCCATAATGGATGGGCTAACCTTAACAAAACAAATTAAAAGTAATCCCAAATTAAAACAGATACCTGTTATTCTCTTTTCTTCTATAGCTAATGAAGCGTTAAAACATCAGGGTTTAAGTGTAGGAGCCGATGCACAAATCACCAAGCCAGAAATCGACAAGTTAGTGGAATTAGTGATTAATATTAGATAAAAGGGTCGCTGATGATATAGATTCCGGAAGGATTTCAATATAATTGGATTTAATTTTATTGATTGGGGTAGGTATGCGGAGCTATTCGCATATGATGAGCATGTTGGCCAGGTTTATTTGGAAAGAGAGAAGGAATAGGAAAAATATGTAACCAAGGGAGCCGGACGAATGAAGAAGATTAAGAATGAAGTTGTAGCGGCTAGCATAGTAGGTTCTGATTTTTTGAGAATGATTATGATAAAAACTGAAAGGATAAGCAAAATTGGATAATTAAACTTTTTCAAATTTACATTTCTTTAATAGAGAACTTAGTTGGTTAGAGTTTAATGGAAGAGTATTAGAAGAAGCACAAGATATTAATAATCCTCTTCTCGAAAGATTAAAATTTCTTTCAATCGTAGGGTCAAATTTGGATGAATTTTTTATGACGCGCGTAGCATCATTGCTCGATCAGATCAATGCAAAATCTGTAAAAACGGAACCTTTCGGACTGACACCTAAAGAACAAATTGTAAAAATATCTGTGAGAACCCATAAACAAGTCGTTGATATGTACAACTGTTATAATCGTTCCTTAATAAAATCTCTGAAGATCGAAGATATTCGCTTTATAAAACCTAAGGATTTAAACAATATTCAATTCGATTTCATTCGAGACTATTATAATAATAATATTTCTCCTGTACTTACGCCGATGATCGTCAATAAAAATCAACCGTTCCCTTTAATTTTAAACAAAACATTAAATATTGCCTTATTATTGCAGGACGAAACAAACGACAATCCAGTATTTGGAACGATACAAGTTCCTTCAGTTTTAAACAGATTGATTGAAATTCCATCGTTAGAATCTAAGATGAATTTTATTTTTTTAGAGGAAATTATAAAAGTAAACTTAGTAGCTTTATTTGATAAATACAATATCATTGCCACAAGTTGCTATCGGATTACAAGAAATGCCTATCTGGATGTTGATGAAGAAGAATCGGAAGATCTTTTAACTGCCGTTCAGTTATCTCTAAAGCAAAGAAAATGGGGTAGCGCAATTCGTTTAGAAATTGAACATGGGATAAATCCTTTGCTTCTCAAACTATTAGAAGAAGAATTGGAGATTTCTGCAGAAGAGGAATACAAAATCAATGGGCCTATTGATCTAACCTTTTTAATGAAGTTAAGTGGCCTAAAGAGCTATGACTCCCTACGCTATGAGCCCATTAAACCAAACGTATATACTAATCTTTTAGAAGAAAACAATCTATTCCAATCAATCTCCAAACAAGACATTTTACTTCACCATCCCTATGATTCCTTCGATATGGTCGTCGATCTTGTTAAAGAAGCTGCCGAAGATCCCGATGTTCTAGCGATTAAGCAGACTCTTTATAGGGTCAGCGGCAACTCTCCTATTGTGGAAGCCTTGGCTCAGGCCGCTGACAACGGAAAGCAAGTTACAGTTCTCTTAGAGTTAAAAGCACGCTTCGATGAACAAAATAATATAACTTGGGCGAAGAAGCTTGAGACTGCAGGTTGCCATGTGATTTATGGATTAGTTGGCTTAAAAACTCATTGTAAAATATTGCTGATTGTTCGCCGTGAGGAGGGTTTTATAAAAAGATACGTCCATCTTGGAACTGGTAATTATAATGATGTTACCGCAAAATTATATACAGATTTGGGCTTACTGACTGCTAACCCCTATTTTGGAGCGGATGCCTCCGCTATTTTCAATACCTTATCAGGTTGTTCCAGTCCATCTCATCTTTACAAAATGACTCTTGCTCCGATCAACATGCGCAAAAAGTTTTTGAATTTACCCGAGTTTGGCGACATAATTTTCCATCACTAGGCACAGCAAGGGTTGCAGCGTCCCCAAAATGAATATTTGGGACTACTACCTATTCTCTGTCGACTTACAGAACCTTATTTACAACATTTGGGCTTAAAGTGGGTTGAATTCAAGAGTTTCTATTACACCTTATTACATAATTTAGGTGATTAACTAAATTTGTTAAGCTCAAATCCTAT
>JARLHU010000228.1 GCA_031292095.1 Desulfosporosinus sp. | reverse complement strand
CGTTCCATGTTCGTGAAATCCACAAAATACTCATCAATGCTGTACTGCTCAATCACTGGCGAGTATTCTCTCAAGATATCACCAAAAGCTCGGCTGCATTGCATGTACAATCCATAATTCGGAGGTACTATAATCAGATTAGGACATTTCGCACTGGCGCTGAAAACGCTCTCTCCAGTTTGAATATCGAATTTTTTAGCAGGAATAGATTTCGTCAACACAATGCCATGTCGAGTTACGGGATCACCACCAACAACAGAAGGTACAGTTCTTAAGTCTAAGGGGTCGCCATGCTGTAAGCGATGTACGGCTTCCCAAGACAAATACGCTGAATTCGCATCGATATGAAATATAATTCGTTGGCGCACTTCACTTCACCTTTTTCGTAGGGAATATTTGTTTCTATTTTAACAAAACATTTGTTCGGTGTAAAGGAGGTGCATTCGCCAAATTATAGTAATTAATTACACAGGTAAACTATCTGTCAATGATGGTGTTGTGATTAATGAAACTATGAATGTTTGTTTATAACTAAGGCCACACCCTGCGTTTGTTGAATTGTGTTTGTCAGATTGAGTGCCCACTAGAATTCCCCCTATTCTGCATGCTCTCAAAGTGATGATTAAGAATAGTTAGACCGCAGTTTGAAATCAGGCGGGCTAAGGGGCTACTGTAAATGTTTAAGCAAATTATATAAAAACCTCAAAATCCACTATCTTAAGCGGTTTTTGAGGTTTTTATATAAGAGCACGTAATGATTAAATTGATCCCTCTGCATTAGAACTTAATTTTTCTGGTTACAGCAATTAATATAGGGTAATATAGCTTTGGCTGTTTATTTTTTAAACCCCGTAAGTAATAGTTCACTACACATAGGGCAACCTATTCTCGAGGTGAATAGTGATGTCCAATAATTTTATACCCGTGCGAGTATTTTATGAGCCTGGTGCACTCGAGTATCCTTTGGGGAGAACTTTAGTCGAACGTTTTCGGCACATGGGGATAGTGGTCACGCCCACTTCATCACATAATCGGGTGACAGGGATTCCTGGTAAAACCATAGCCGCTCAGTATCGAGAAGCTAAGCGGTCATTAGTCATCGGAGTACGTCGAAGTGTGACGTTCCAATCCTGTAAACCATCTGCTCATTATCAGTTGCCCTTAGTCACGAGTTGCCCGGGAATGTGTGAATATTGTTATTTAGCCACAACCCTAGGGAAAAAACCCTATGTGCGGGTTTATGTTAATATTGTAGAAATCCTAGGTATAGCGTCAAAACTGATTCAGGAACGGCTACCGGAGATCACTCAGTTTGAAGGAGCAGCAACCTCAGATCCACTTCCGGTGGAGCGTTATACTGGGGCCTTGAAGCAAGTCATCGAATTTTTTGGGCGTGAGGCCAATGGTCGCTTCCGTTTTGTAACGAAGTATACGGATGTAGACAGTCTGCTCGCGGCTAAACATGAAGGCCACACACGTTTTCGTTTTAGTTTGAATTGTGATGAGGTCGTAGATAAGTTTGAACACAACACGCCTTCCCTAGAAGAACGAATTATTGCGGCCGGTAAAGTGTTAAAAGCAGATTATCCGTTAGGATTTATTATTGCTCCAATTTTCCGGTTTCAAGGGTGGCAAGACGCGTATCGGCGATTAATGGAGCGCTCAGCGGACGAACTAGCAAAAAGGGCTCCGGTTGGTTGGTCTTCAGAACAGCTGTCGTTAGAATTCATATCGCATCGGTTTACATTGAAAGCTAAAGCCAATATTTTGGATGTTTTCCCTAACTCTACACTACCCATGAAAGAGGAAGAACGAAAGTTTAAATACGGTCAATTTGGATATGGAAAATATGTCTACCCGCCAGAGGAACTTGAAGAATTGAGAGCATTTTTCCATGATCAAGCTAAGTGTTATTTTCCGTTAGCACACGTAGAGTATTTTATCTGAAACAGCAATAATATAGATGGAAAAATAATGGGAGAGTGTAAAGAATATGCGACTGTGGCATGAAAATTTGCTTTCAAATTTACCTAGACAACAACTCTTGGGACAGCATCGAGAATGTTGTGCACTTCGCGGGAACGGCTGGGGGAAACCGCATTCTGTGGTTAATTATGTTTTTTGCCATTCAAGAGAGAGACTTTGGTTCTATCACATACAGGTAATGCATGAGATGCAGCGGCGCGGGTTTAATATAGATGGTTGTTGGTTTGATCCTAGTCATAGAGGTAAATCTGCACCAAAATTTGAGCCAGACTATGGGAAAATTCAACGTCTGCAAGAAGATAAAAACAAGGTTCTATTTGTTTACCCAGAGCATAACGATGAATATCTTACGGAGTGCTTGGCGAATCTTCAATGTAAAGGGATTGATCAACCAGTAAACAATCCTTACAGGGCGTCACAAACGAAAGAACAGTGATCCTACACAAATGATGGCCTGCCCAAAGCGCAAATGCAAAGCAGAAAATCAATTTTAATGAATTTACAAAGTATATCAAAGGTATTAGCAATTTTTAATATAATATCAAGACCCGGTTGTCTTGCACCTGTCTCGTAGTTAGAAATAGTTTGTTTGCTAAGATTTAACTTTTTAGCAAATTCAACTTGGTTCAAATTCTCAATTCTTTCTAATTTTTTCTATCCTTTCGCTTATTGTCATTTGAAAATACTCCTTTCAACGTTTAATGAAAGAATAACACATACAAATTGCATATATGGATGGTTAAGTTAGAGGATGATCTGCAGAGCCCAAGCCAAACAGGAAAGGATTCCGACGGATAGGATGTTGGAAAGGAGATTCACGGCGTTATTATCGATGAAGGAGAAACCCTTGATCAAGGGTTGACCGGCATGGTAAACCTCCGTGATGCGTTGGTTGGCATCCAGATATTTCGCCTGGAAGAATTCTCCCAGGAGACTATCGATGATGGATCCAATGAATCCACCCATGATCATCAAAAGCGTTAAACCAAGAAGCCTAGGATCAAATCCCGCTTGCACACCGATCGTCAACCCAAAGGTGAGTGCGATAAAAGCCGATCCCGCTGCGGAAGCCCATAGTCCAAGCGGGGTCACCCCGCCGGATAAACCAGTCTCCATCTCTTCGCCACGGATTAGGGATTTAGGTTTATGATGGCTCAACACACCGACTTCCGAAGCCCAGGTATCCGCCGTCGAAGCGGCGATCGAGCAACAGCCGCAAAAGACCACCAGCATGGTCGGATAAATATGATATAGAACACTGAACAAGCCGAGTATCCCACCATTTGCCCATACCTGTACCCAGGTGCGTGCTTCGTGTTTCTGGCTTTTGCGGATGAGATTCTTAGGGGCAGAAAAAAAGAACGCCAACATCAATTTACGGATCAAGATCGAGGAACCGAAGAAAGCCATCAAGATCCAAAAGAAAAGTGGACGTCCAAAGCCATATACAATGGTTCCCAGAATAATGGCGGAAATAAAGCCACTTAAGGTAAGACTTTTCCTGAGATACGCCAGACCCGCGATGAGAAGGCTCAAGGCAAAACTGATTAGCAAGGACATATCAAAGGATCCCATCAAGAGAATGGCGATCAAGCTGCTTCCTAAAGGGACCGTCAGATTATCAAAGCCTTCTGGAGAAATGGCTTCGAAAAAGGTCGCCGAAACTGCGATGATAAGACTTTTTAGTAGGACATTTGTTGGCGCATCCATTGAGTAAAGGATGAAACTGATGAGCAAGGCGAAAAAGAAGACCGTCAAAGATCCTTCAACACTTTTATCCAAATTTCCGAACCGATGTTTACCCCAACGATTGCCGACCACCGCTGCAAAGCCATCCCCATACCCCATGATCAGAATCCCGATGGCTCCGATATACCTTGGAAGGATGGAGAAACTTAAGGTGGAAAGGATGAGCAATGAGAGGGCATAATATACGGTTCCTAAATCTCGTTTTGAACCATCACGTTCCATGGCATTGAAGACCTGTTTCTTATAAGAGAGATAATTGATGCCGACAAACATCGCAGGTACGAAGGCGGCGAAGACCGGATGGTCGAAGAAGATCATGGCGATGATCCACCAGTTGCTCACACCGATGTGGATGAATTTTCGTGTGCCTTCGTTGTTCAAGAGTTTGAAGCGACTGAGCAGCGAGGATATTCCGATGACCACGAAGACAAAGACGAATGAGACGATAATACCAATCCAATTATTCATGTGCGTTCCTCCGTGCATGGATAAAGTTCAATGCATTATTCTTTAAAGATTTAAATGATTTATCATGGTTCCGTTTGGTCAGACAATCATATCCGGCTTGCCGTACGGCACCCAGAATACCCCGGTAATAGAACAAGGATAAGGTCAAGGGCAAACGGGCATCGGCATAAATTTCTTGTATGCGCGATAGGATGATTTCATAATTCTGTTCGGCCTTTTTAGCAGTGTTCCCAAAATTGGATTAAATAGGGGTTGATTTGTTTATGTTGAATGGCGGTTAAAGCATTTGGGTATGTGTTAAAGGATGATCCTGGGAGATAAATCCGATCTCTTGGATGATCTTCCCCGATATCGAAAATAACATCAATCCCTCGGTCGATGCCACCAAGTAACAATACCCCTTCATCCCTTCCTCATCCTTGGGGGTTGTTTGAAGGATATAAATTCATATTTTACGAAAATGAAGTGCGGGTTGTCAGTAACAGGTTGAATACAGCGAACTATCATTTGAAACCTCCCGGATAGAGCAATTTATTGGTAATTCGCCGAGATGGGAAGCATTTCCTGCCAGATATGGTAGTGATACTTGTTATGTAAAAATCGTAACCGTGAGGTGATCAAAAGTATATCACGAATTGGCTGTTGCTAGTTTTCTTGCGACTAATCCAAAAGCAATGATCAGACCCTTGTTTGTAAGGAATAACGAGCTGATTATTGGGTTCAAAGCAGAAATGAAATGAATTTTCTTCACTTTAGGATGAAAGAAATGTT
>JARLHU010000227.1 GCA_031292095.1 Desulfosporosinus sp. | reverse complement strand
TATCGCCAATGGCAATGAATTATCATCTATCTATTTACCGCCTATGGCGGTTATTGTTTTTCTGAAAGATTACTGCCAGTGGCGACAACTTCATTTACGACGAATCGCCGCCATCGACAGTTGTTTGCGTTACAGATCCTCGTCACTCATTCCCTTTTGCACGGCATCTCCATCAACAATCGGACTTTCTGCGGTCATTGCCGCAACGATGGCATATCGACAGATGTTATTTATGCGCCTGGGTATGCCCTTCGAATATTGGCAAATCATAGTCAAAGCTTCATCCGTAAATATTTGTTTGTCTAGTCCAGCTACTCTTAAATGATGCGAAATGTAAGGGGGAACTTCTTTTTCACGGAGCGCGGGCAAACGGTAGTGAACCGTAATTCTTTGCCGAATGCACTCTAGCACTTGTAATCGCAGGGTTTCTGTTAGTTGAGGCTGTCCGGCAAGTATTACCGTCAATGGAGAAAACGAATCAGTTTGGTAGTTAAGGACAAAACGAAGTTCACTCAACATAGATACGGACAACTCTTGTGCTTCATCAATCATCACAATGGGTTTAATACCTTTTTGATGCCATTCCAGCATGATCTGAGTGAGAAGACGCTTGTTTTCAGGAAAACCTCGACGGGGTTCGACGTTCAACTGGTAGAGAAGACTTCGGTAAAACTCTGCTGGTGCTAACTGGGAATTGGCCAAATAAATGTAACGGTAACGAGATGCATCCAAATCGTGCATAACTGCCCGGAGCGCAGTCGATTTGCCGGAGCCGACCTGTCCTGTTACTACGGCCAAGGAGCCAGTTTCAATTGCGTGGCGAAGTCTGACTCGAAGTTCTTCATGTCCTTCAGAAACGAACACTTCGGATGGAGCAAGTTCACGAGAAAATGGCTCCCGGGTAAAGGGGAAATAGGGATTAAACATTAGGCTTCACCCCCAGTGCCTTGGCAAATGAGAGGCAAGGGCGTTCTAATACGGCTCCTTTATGTGCCTCTATGATGGATTTCATCACGTCATCTAATGAAATCTGGCTCTCAGTCTGACGCTCACTCACTCGCTTGTCGGTGAAGTTTCTCATCTGGTAAGGACGGGCCTCACCTCGAAATATCCCTTCGTAATAGACGAGGATTTGTTTTAGGTCATAGGGATTAAACCGAAGTTCCACGGTTTTACCCATCAGTGCTTCGTCCACTTCATAAAGATTCCCATAGATCTTCACCGCTGCGAGCGAGCTTACATGACGCTTTTCCCGCCAAAGAAATGCTTCTTGAATGGTTTGAGAATCGAGATGTCGAGAGTTTAGAAGACCTGTAAGTTTGGCTTGTTCTAAGCTTTCACGTGGACTCATCTTCAAGGTGCTATGTCGCCTTGCATGGTAGCGCGTTTCAATCCAAGCTGCTAGATAATGGTTCACATCCGCTAGCGTGGTGACCTTTTTAGAATTAATTTGTGTTTTAAGTAACGGCTCAAATTTCTCAGCGACCGTTCTGAACCAGCGTTCCAGCTTCCCTCGAATATGTAAAGCTTAACATATTCGAGGCAAAGCTTAGGGTTTGCGCGTATTGTCGCGTGTCGACGGATAATGAAGAGCAGTTATCGAGCTATGAAGCTCAGGTTTCACACTACACAGACTATATTAAACGAAATCCAGAGTGGACCTTCGGTGGAATCTTTGCCGATGAAGGTATTAGTGGTACCAACACTAAGAAACGGGTAGAGTTCAACCGCATGATCGAGGATTGTATGGCAGGCAAGATCGACATGGTGATCACAAATCGATTAGTCGGTTTGCCAGGAATACTCTCGATACTTTGAAATATGTACGGCAGTTAAAAGAAAAGGGGATCGTTATATTTTTCGAGAAGGAAAATGTGAACACGCTCGACAGTAAAGGAGAGTTCCTGATTACCTTGCTTGGGAGTTTGGCACAAGAGGAAAGTTCAAACATATCACAAATAACAAAAATGGGGATTGCTTATCGCTTTCAGGAGGGCAAGGTCATTGTTAATCACAACAGGTTTCTAGGCTATACGAAAGACGAAAATGGTAAATTGGTTATTGTGCCGGAGGAAGCCGAAATAATAAAGAGAATCTATCGAGAGTTCCTTGAAGGCAAGTCTGATTTGAAGATCGCAAAAGGCTTAGAAAATGACGGTATACTTACTGGTGCTGGAAAACCAACATGGTGGGCAAGCACGGTAAAGTCAATATTAAAAAATGAAAAATATATGGGTGAGGCTCTGCTTCAGAAGACTCATACCATCGATTTTTTGACAAAGAAAAGAGTGAAAAATAACGGGATTGTTCAGCAATACTACGTAGAGAACTCCCACCCACCGATTATTAATAAGGAAGAGTTCTCTGCGGTACAGGCTGAATTTGAAAGGCGATCAAATATGCGGGGATATTCACGGACGGGCAAAAGTGCCTTTACAAGTGAATATGCCTTCTCCGGAAAGCTCTTCTGCCAAAACTGCGGTTCAAAGTTTAGAAGGGCATCCTGGGGGACCGGGAAAAATAAGCAGTATGTGTGGCGATGTATAAACCGTGAACAGAACGGAGTTGATAAGTGCAGCACAAAAACGGTGAAGGAAAAGGATTTAGAGCAGGCCTTTTTACGGGTGATGAACAGGGAACAGGAGGTTAAGGCTACTAAATTTGATGAGGAAATATTTCGAAGATTGGTTGAGAGAGTCAAGGTGATGTCTATGATCGAGGCGGTGTTTATGTTTAAGACGGGGGTTGAACGGAGGGAGGTACTTTAAGATGAAAAGCCCATATTTTCCAGTACGGATCAAAGTTATGATAGGAAAATTAGGCACACGTTGTTTTATGATGCTCTCGACGTATAAAAATGCTTCGGGTACATGAAAAATCTCATTTTCATATTGATTTTACGATCCTCGATATAACTTGTTGCTTAAACCCAAGGCTTTGTGCTAATTCCTTTTGCGTAAGGCCCTTTCTGATAGACGAGATGATAGAGGCCAGAAAAAGTTCCTAGCTTAAGCAATGTCCTTAAAATTTGATGCACTTGGATTAGATTTCTGTTTCAAATAAAAAACCGTCTGTGGCACTCTCATTGCAAGGAGGAGCGCCACAGAAAGGTTTGTCAAAAAAACTTAAAACGCTTCAACCTGATCTTCGTGTACTTTTGATCTCTTCCTCATTCCCTCCTACCATAATACCCTTTCGCCCAAAAATGTCGATTGCCTTTCTGCCTAAACTCAGTGCGTCTATCAAATATCATCAATGCGCTTTATTCCTTTAAGTATCCCATAAATTCGGAGACACTTAGCTTGAGAGCTATTCTTACACATAAATGCACATGATCGAAACAGATACTTCCTTTTACAATTGCAATCCCTTTATACTCTCGCAGGTTTTTGATGATCTCTCGGCTATCGGTTCTCGGTTCTCAGTTCTCAGTTCTCCATACATCACTTTTCATCTGTATGTTGGAATGAATACGATGTGGTATGTGCAACCCCATTTCGTATGATAAACTCGAATTGTCCAGTTGGATGCCCTCCTCTGCTGACTTTGGCTTACGAAACCTTCGTCAGTTTAGCAGATGAGTATGTCTTATCATGTTCATCGGTACTTACTATTTTGATCCCCACGCATAACGTGGGGTTTAATCCCGAATAAGGCATTAATTTGAAATTATTTACATTTCCGCTGTTTGCTTGACCGGGGGCAGTTTACTAATAACACACTGGCATTATATTTTTTTGGTATAATCAAACCATTATTTAGAAGGTAATCGAGGAAATGTGTGGAATATTCTAGAGGAGCAGTAATGTAGCAAGATGAGTAGTAAATGGCTTCAATCCAGTCAACAAGGAGCATCAGCATAAACTGCCAATGAAGTTAATGATTCCTAAATTAAGTATATCGTTCCTATTCTTGCTAGTTTTTTATTGGATCTTGAAAAAAGAATAGTATTTGACATGCGTTGTGGTCAAGGAATTCTTCTGTACCGTTTAAGCCAACCTGATGCGAAATATTTTATATTACAACTGATCATGACAAATATACGACTATATAACAAATATTTTAGACTTGCGGCAGACTTACATATAGATTCTCTTTTTAATACACTTGAATTACAGGAGTTATGCAATATGTAGTATCAGGATAATATTCCTAAATCCATAACCTGGGCTTCAAAAATTTTGGTCAAAATTTATCAATAAGCCTTGAAAAACGCTCGGTGGCTGTGTCAGAATAAAATTGGATCAACTGCTCGCAACATTTGATCCGACAGCCGGCGTTGAAAAAGTACCTGACCACTTCACAGAGGGATGGGGTTTGTTCGGTGCCTTCTTTATTGCACTCCCAAGCGGCGTAGCAAAGAAGAGTCTTCGCCGTGAACATGAGCTCCACATACGCGAAATGGGCGGCTTCAGACTGAGCATAACATGCTGCTAATCCAAGATTCTGTTTAGCCATGCGGTAAAAAAACTTCAATTGTCCATCTCCTATTGTAGGCAGTTGGAGCTTCTTCCGGGTATCAACTCTGTTACTTATCAGGAGATATGCATCCTTGAAGTTTGCCGGACATTCCTCCTCCATAAGAATCACACTACCCTCAGCTGCCTGCTTTTCATAAGTGGATGCAATGGCGGCAATGGGTAAAAAACGTTGCCTAGCGATGGGTTTTCCTTTTCTGGTCAAGGTTTCATAGGGAATTTTGATAAAAATGTCCGGAATACTGAGGACGGAGCCTTTGCCAAGAACCCGAATCCGGGGATAAATTTCACGGAGTAATTGCTTCGGATTAAGTTTGACGTAATGGTCCTTTCCTAGCACGGGGTCATGGATTTTCCTGAATAACATCGTATTACGTTTGGCCTTGGGTTGAAAACTTGGCATTTTGACTTGATTAATCAGCATATCACCCGAATCGCTAGAGTAATGACAAATGCCATCCATCGCGATTATAGGGGTCTTTCGAAAAAGTCAAGTCTTTTTGGGAATTCACGAGATATTTATTGAATTATTGTTAGAGTTATGAGATACTCATATATTTACACCAACTGCATAACTCCTGTTGATTTAGTACTTTAATGTAATAAGTGGAGAGATTTAAACAGGAATAATTAAAAAATGATAGTAGGATGAATATTATGAATCTTGGGATTGTTGGTTCAGGAAAAATCGTAGAAACATGTCTTAGTACAATTAAAACAATGCAGCAAATTAATTGTATTGCTATTTGTTCGAGAACACAGAGTATTAATAAAGCTAAAACCTTAGCAAAAAAATACAAGATTACATACGTCTATACATGCTTTGAGGACATGTTGTGTAACAAGGAGATAGACTTTATATATATTGGGATAAATAATCATGTTCATTATGATTATGCTAAAAAAGCTTTGCTTTATAATAAAAATGTAATTATTGAAAAACCATTTGCCGTGTCATTAAAACAGGCAATTGAGCTTAAGAAATTAGCGAAAAAGAGGCGAAAATTTCTGTATGAAGCAATTACAACAGTATATATGCCTAACTATCAACGATTGCTAAAACTAAAGCAAGAGATCGGTAAAATTAATCTTATCCAATGCAATTTTTCTAAAGTATCAAGCCATTTTATCGAGTATACTCAGGGTATTATTCACTCTGCGTTTAGTAAAGAAGATTTTGGAGGGGCCTTATTTGATCTAAACATATATAATATCACTTTTGTTGTTGGCTTGTTAAATGAACCGGAGAAAATGATGTATTATTACAATGAAGGTTATAATGGGGTGGATTTATCTGGAGTGGTTATATTAAAGTATAAAGATGCTGTTGCATATTGTACGGCTGCAAAAGATTCTTTGGGAGAAAATTTTGCTTATGTTCAGGGAAGTTATGGTTATCTAAAAATATATGGGGGACTGAATTATTGTCACAAACTAGAGATAACTATTAATGGTCAACACTGTATTTACGAGGAAAAAATTCCATATAAAAATAGAATGCAATATGAATTCATGGAGTTTGAAGATCAATTCATAAAAAGAGATTATGAAAAATGTTATAGGATTTTACAACAGTCTATAAAGGTAGCGGAAATAATAGATAAAATAAAATACTGCTAAATATGACGAAGTATAGACAGCGATAGGAGTTATTGTTTTTATGGAAATTTTAGAAAAATTAGGAGTAAAAAGCGGCTTGATTTTGGCAGCAGGTTTAGGAAGTAGAATGACGTTTTCTGTATCTAAGCCAATGACAAAGGTATTAGGAAAACCATTGATAATATATGCCATAGATGCAATGTTGCACTGTGAAATTGAGAAGATATTCATTGTTTATAGTAATGTTTCAGAAGATATTTTGTTGTTGAAGGATTCATATAAGAGAAATGTGGTGTTTATCAAGCAAGATAATGTGAAAGGAAGCTTAAGCAGCTTCCTTTGCTCCAAAGATTTTATAAGTTGTCCATTTATATTGATGGATGCAGATATTATTATAGACTGTTTACAAATGCAAAGAATGTTAGAGAAATTTAATTACGGGGGGGAAAATATGATTATAACAGCTGTTGAGAATCCAAGTTTTGAAGATAAGAAAGTTTTACTTATCAACAATAATCAATTAATTGGCTTTTGTAAAAGCGGGTATCAAGAAATAATTGAAGGAGACCAAATTGTACAAGGTGGAATGGTATACCTGTGGTTTCGGTCACCATTTGATATGTTAGAAGAGTTTATGCAAAATGGGTGTAATAAATTATCCGTATTTTTGGAGGAATATGTAAAACGTTTTAAAGTAGGTGTCATGTACATAGAAGATCTGTGGGATGTTGATACACCAGAAGATATTTTGATTTCAGAAGATATTTTATTAAGAAAGAGTATTTATTATGGATAGATTGAAAGAAAAAAGATTAGTTATTATGGATCTAGATAATACAATTTTACATACAGATAAAACTATATCAGATTATACTAAGAAGGTCATAAGTTCATTAGAAGGAAATAACATAAAGACAATTATTTCGACGGCTAGAATATTTCCGACAGCAAAGAAAATTTACGATGAATTAAATTGCTCTGGAATCAGCTATAGCAATGGCGCAATGATTATCTGTGATAATCAGGTTCTAGCGCAGAATCTAATGAATTTTAAATCTGCAAAAGAAATGTTAAATACAATAGAGAAGAATTATCCGCATATTCTGGTTTCTGTAATGTACGATGATATTATGTATACAAATTACTATCATCCGAATACAATTAAAATTGATACGTGGGATTGCTTGCCGCAGTATGATATCCAAAGAGTGCTTTTAAGAAATACCAAATATGATGATTGCGACAATTTGAAAGAATCCTATTGGGATAAATTTTATATACAAAAATTGGAAAATAACAATATATTGGTAGTTTCTAAGTTCGCGACTAAAGAAAATGCCTTAACAGAGATATTAAAACATTTTCTTTTAGGTTATGAGAATGTTATAGCTTTTGGGGATGATATAAATGATATCGAGTTTATGAGAAAGTCTGGTTTGTGTGTAGCGGTAGATAATGCTGTAGACGAAGTGAAAAAAATAGCAGATTATATATGTAACTCCAATGATGAAGATGGTGTTGCTAGATGGCTTGAGCAAAAACTTCTCAGATAATCTTATGATAGATCATTCTCAGAGAATAGAGAATCATTAGTTCTCTCAGATGCTCTTTACGTAATAGAGGTGAGGTAACTGAAATATAATATAAGCATTTCCAGTGGTTCTGCATGTAAAGTAGAAATCGATAGAGAACAAGGAGTGGTATATAAAAGAGTACATAAGCTAAATCAAGGTATCGAAAATGGTCATGATAAGTTACTTAATGAGGCTTTATTCATGCAACAACAGGCCAAAAAAAGTAATTTTTATCCGAGAGTTATCGATGTGAGGTATGAAAAGGAAGATTTAGTTGTCGAATGCGAATTTTTATATGATGGGGTAACCTTGGTAGATGTTATATTTAATGAAGATTTACCGCAATTATACATCGATAATAGCTTAGAGTATGTTATTAAGCAGTTGTTCGATAAATATTATGTTGCTAAAAGCACAGTTCCAGATAAAGATTATATTTTTAAGTGTTATTTTGAACGCTTAAGACGCAGAATGGATGTTTCTTTAGAACTTATTGACACACAGTTTCGGGATTGGGTTCATTTAAAGGATGCTATTCTAAATGGTATTTCTATAAATGGCTCATATTACCCTGGAATATATGAGTATATTAACTATTTGGAGCAAGATAAGAATTTGCATGAAATTTTGATGATAGATCAGAATTATGAATCTCACCATGATCTGATTCCCGAGAATATTGTAGTCAATAAAGTTGAAGGCTTAAATAGAATCGCTGAGTTCAAGCTAATTGATCCAAGAGGTGAAATGGAAACTGGTGAAAATAGCAGGCATTATTTATACGATATGGGCAAGATGTTATTTGGTCTGGATTGTTATGGCTTATTTCGTAAAGGGTTTCTTATTAACGACTTTTCACATTTTTATTTTGTAGCTGATAAGGGAAACAACTACACTTTGACATTTAATAGAAATAGCGTTACAATTCAGCATTTAATGGAGAGCCAGAAGACATGGTGGAGGTTAATGCAGAAATTGCCAGATGAATTTTCAGACAACTGGGGAAAAAGATCGTTACAATATCTTTTTTCTTTTGCGTTTATGTATCTTCCGGATATACCTTGCCGTATCATTGATGAAAAAAACGAAATGTTGGCACTATCATTCTATACAAGGGGTATGATGATTATGCGTATTTTTATGAGTAAAGCCTATGGGAAAGATCCTCTTTCTTTGAAAGAAGTTTCTGAAGTTGAACTTTGGCCAATGCAGGGAGTGTAGTATAAATAATATTGACCCACAAATCAGGATTAAGGTTGTTGATTCGTCTTGAGGAACACTGGAAAATTATTACCATAGTGCATATTTATTTCTGAACAAATTTGTTAATAACAACGGGGGAGAATTTTATGAGTGAAAAATATAACAATGTAACAGCGGTATATGGCGATAATATACGAGATGTGATGTTTTCGTCTGATGGGCCAGAGGCAGAAGCTTTTTCTTGGCGTACTACTAAACCCAGTGAACAAGACTCCGGCGCAAAACTGTTGTATGAACTGTTGGCAGAACTTGATGAAAATAATTCTACCATTGATCACAGTAACAAAACCTACAATTTTCAATCTATCAACGAGTGGAATTCGAAAGATAAAAAAACATATTATCTAAAAAAGCAACTTTGTTTTTTTGATGTTGAGGATTTGAGTGAAGCGGCTAAAGAAATCAAGGAAACAGATACAGACATAGATATTATACGTGATACCAACATATTTGCTGTTTTTAACATGAGCGATTCTATTTATTGGAGCGATTCATTTGGAAGAAAGGTTAAGGAAAAAATTATTAATAGCCAAGAAGAAAGCAATATTCTAATTTTTTTACGCAGTATATATAAAGATAATGAAATGTCTACTAAATTTGCAGAAAAATTCATGCTGGATGAAATACTTGCATCCAGAACGATTTTAATACTGAATGTTAATGATTTGAGGACCGGTTCATTCGAAATCAGGGAGGGCATGTCTTGGGAGCAGATGGCAAATGAAACATATAGATGCCTCCTTAAAATTCACAAGAAAATGCCATACAAGAAAATTATTGTATCGTTCAATCACGAGGGATGTCTGATATTTGACGGCGAAGGAAGTGAAAAAACAGGAGAAGATGCAGAAGATAAAAATCATAAGCACTGTTTATTCTACTATCCTGGCGAAATTGTCGGTGATTTTGTTAAGATTAACAAAAAGGATGTCACTTGTAAGGTAACTACTATGATGGCTGCAATCATCTGGGAAATAAAAAATTGCGGATACTCCGAAGAAAACTTACACACTGGAGTTCGTAAGGGCCTTGAACTTATGAGACACCAAATTGAAATTGGTTTCAAAGCTAAAGATAATAAGTTTTTTGGATATCCACTTGATGAAATTGTTCAAAGGATACGCGATGAAAGCATAATTTCTAGTATATGTTCCAAAATAATTGAGTGTCCCCAAATTACGACAGAATTATTAACACAGACTTTTTTGGAAGATGTTGTATCGATGAATATGCATAACGGAGAATTGCTTATCGATGGCGCTTTAAAAGTTTGTAAGGAGATTGTAACATTCGGTGTTCATTCTGCCGCAAATAAAAAGTTCCTTGGAAAAGAAATCCCGTTTTTGCGTTTTAACAAATTAATTGTCTATGACAAGGAGGAAATTGAAAAATTCCGAGAAATTTACAATATACTCAAGCTGTATGTCAAGAACAAAGGTAATAAACCACTTTCAATCGGTGTGTTTGGCAAGCCTGGATCTGGTAAGTCTTTCGGAGTTAAGCAGCTTGTAAGAATTATTGAAGCGAATTCTGTAATTCTCGAATTCAATCTATCACAAATGAGAAATATTAATGAACTGACAGCTGCTTTTCATCAGATACGGGATGCAAGTATACGCGGAACCTTGCCAATCGTTTTCTGGGATGAATTTGATAGTTCCTACGATGCAGTAGATTTTGGTTGGCTCAAGTACTTTCTTGCACCGATGCAGGACGGTACATTTCTTGAAAACATGATTGAGCATACGATTGGTCGTGCAGTCTTTGTTTTTGCAGGAGGAATATCCTCTAGCATGGAAGAATTTAGCACCGAGGCTAAAAAGGAAAAATATAAAACGAATAAATTGAATGACTTCTCTAGCAGGCTAAGGGGGTATATCAACATAGGCAGTGTGAACCCGTCGGATTATAATTACAAGGAGGGAGGTAAGACCAAAGAGGATCTTTGTTATATGTTTAGACGGGCTGTATTGATTCGTTCTATACTAGAACAGAAATTGCATATCAATGAAGAACAGGAGATACTGATTAAAAACGACACATTAATAGCTTTGTTGAAAGAATATGAATACATTAATGGTGCAAGGTCGATAGAAGCTTTATTGCAGCGTATTGATGTTACCTTCGATAAATACATAAATGATTCGAATCTGCCAAATGAAGAAGACTTAAAACTATATATAAAGGTGCCTTCAATAGGGCAGTAAAGTGACGGTTTAACTGTATATTTTTTGCAAGAGATAAAGCCCTAATCAGATACTTGGGAATGTTCACTGATCATGCTAAGATTGGCAAGTGTATTTCATTGAAAGCTGAAGAACTAAAGAAGTCGAGGGATCTGCTGAGTGGAATGAATCTGTAGCTCCGAGACACCTTTTGATGCCGATTAGAATATTAACAATCTTTCTGAACAGAAACAAGCAGCCTCTTCTTAAACTGGAAGGAGCTGCTTCTTAGGTGAAATGTCGATAGAATGATGATTTTACATTGAGCCTCGTCTCTTTTGCACTCGGCCAAAAGGAATATCAAAAGTATATAATGGCGTGATATTGCCAGATCGTTAATCTAACGTTCTGGCATTTTACTTTTGTACGGAATTATTTCTATTTTTTTGGAGGAAATTCAAGGTCAATGTGGAATATTGAAGCTGGGTGTTTGAGTTTTCAAACGTACATTAAGGTTTGAATGGAGGAGTAATAATGCCGTTTGTGAATCTAAAATTAGTTAAAGATCAAGTGTCCTCGGAACAAAAGAAAAAACTTATAGAAGGGATAACTGATCTAATTGTTAATATTATGGGAAGGGACAGAGATTTAACTGTAATAACCATTGACGAGCTTGGTAGAGACAACTGGGCAATTGGTGGGAAAACGTTAGAACATACCTCTCATGAAAATAAAATTGTTTCTTTTGTAAATATTAAAGTCTCTAAAGGAACAACCAATTCTGATGAGATGGCAAGGATGATGAAAGCAACGAAGAATTTATTGGTAGGTGTTTTAGGTAATAGTGATGAAACTAATTACTTTATAATCGACGAATTAAATTCTGATGGATGGGGATTTGATGGTCATTCAATGACAGAACGTGGAAAGATGGAGCAATGATTAAGCTTAATAAATTTTTTACTACCCTTCAAGTGGTCGCCGTCGTGGCGACCACTGGTTTCACGGGGCGCGCCTCACCGGGGGTAAATTCGAATCATGGTCGCTAATAACGAAAAAATAGAAAGGTGATATCATATGGCTCTTGAGAAAATAAGTATAAAAGAAATCATAAACGAGGTAAGTTTGCAAGATAGCTTAATGGTAATCAAGGATTCATTTATTACAGTTGCAAGAGAGTTTAACCTAACGGAAGAAAATTGTCCTTCAAATCCAGCATTCACAGATTTAGAAAGTCTTAAGAAGATGAAAGATAAAGGGATCGGAATGTTTGGTTTGTTTGAAGAAAGAAATCAAATTGGATTTGTAGCAATTGAAAAGGCTGATGATGTCTTTTACATAGAAAGATTATCTGTGTCACCGGGATCTAGGCATAAAGGGTATGGGAAATTTTTGATGGATTTTGTCTTTAATTATGTAAAAGCTCAAGGAGCAAAGAAAGTATCTATTGGTATTGTTGAAGAGAATTCAGTTTTGAAAAACTGGTATAGGTTATATGGCTTCATTGAGACTGGGTTGAAGAAATATGAGCATTTACCATTTACAGTATGTTTCATGGAAAAGGTAGTTGAGAGGGTAGTTTGAGGGCTACCGTTTGTCGCATCCATATCTGGGCGAATCCCGCCGGGGTTTAACTCAGCGATAACAAAAAGGTTAATTGGCAGGAATTGTAGAATAGAATATTATAGTGCACGTAAAGGCGGCGGGAATATGGTAGAGCTCATATTTGTCCTATCCTTTGGCCTTAGTATATTAACAATTATTTTGGCAACCATGAGTAATTGGAAGTGGTGGTATTGGGTTGCCGGACTTTGCGTGTACATTTTTAGCTTGGTTGGAATATGGGACT
>JARLHU010000226.1 GCA_031292095.1 Desulfosporosinus sp. | reverse complement strand
TCTAACCAAGAAAATTGAGAATCTGCAGGATTTGGCTTTCGAAGAGCAAATCACGAATCCTCAATTTCCAGCGTTGCACATTGGAGATCAAATACTCATGACGACTAAAGGCGAGGAGCTACCTTTTATACGCCATAATGAAGAAAATTGGATTCAAAGTAGTCGTGTTACTGGGAAAACGTTCAAAATACCCATAGTTTATGGAAGCCAATGCCAGCAAGTTGTCGATGAACAGGGAGCAGACTCGTGCCATAAATGTCATGACCGAAGTGCCTTACATTACTAGCATAGATATAGATCTTAATGACAAATTAATTCCGCCACGGTTCTTGAGCAGGTTGGAGGTAGGGGCTTTAAATTGGGTATATGTTCCCTTGTACAAGGCACGTGGAGACTTGCTGTTGTCTTACTATTAAACACAGTTGAAAGTGGCTTGTGGTGCGGGTTCTCGAGTTGGGAGTGAATTGTGTAACAATTTTAATAGGACCAGATACGAGTGAGGGAACATGTGTTTATGGTTTGGTCGAGACAGTTTTGAGGTATGGCTGGAACACGGGAACAGATTCGATATGTAATTATTTGCATTTGTGTTGGTAATTTTTGCTGTTGTGATATCGGTCTATGTTGGGCCTCGAATAGAATAAGATGTACGAATGGTCAGGTCGTTTTTAACGTTCTGGCTTTTGTTTTTATTATGCCTAAATCGTAAAACAAGTAATTTTGAGAAGGAATAATCAAGCAACATGATGAATGTTAGAGTTAAGCTGTTAGCTTGTTTTAAGCAGTTGTACTATACTACAAGTGTCCAGTGCACATTACGAGAATAATAGATAGGAGCTATGTTTGATGGATACGCAGTCTATGCAATTAAATTCTCAAACGGGAAGAAATGATCCTTGTCCATGTGGGAGCGGGAAAAAATATAAGAAGTGCTGTTTATCAAAGGACGAAGAAAAAGAACAGCTAAAACAGGAGTTAGAAAATATCAAAGATGTAACCGATGAGTTCTTTACTACGAAGGAATATATTGAAGAGTCTGGCTATCCAGTGACTATGTTTGATCACTTGTTACTCGAAATGCTTAACATTATCGGTGAAATACTCCATGCATATCATAAGTTGGACACTTTCGAGACCAAGGGAATCCTCTCTGTGATATTGAAAGAGTCAAAAAGATTTTACTATGAATGCCAGCAATGTGACTATGCCTGTTTGAGCGCACCTATGAGAACAATAAGCTTTAAATCATTAATCGATAAAGGCTTAAGGCTTGAAGAGTATCCCAAGTCTATTCAGCAACCAGTTAGTGCTAATTTTTTTTATTTTGAATTCGTCAATGATATTACTTGGAATTTGACAGAAGAGATTAGTAAATTCATATCTGAAGCTGAAACGGAGCATATTGCTACCACCGTCCATCAGGCGCTTTTTGATTATATCGCTGACAACTGCTGGGGTACATGCAGTAACAAATGTCTGAAGGAACATGGGAAAAATGCTTACTGCAATCTTTGTTCTTTCGGCGACAAAAACCTTCCTTGTCCCAAAAAAGGAGAGATAACCTATAATGAGGTAAAAGCGAAGGAAGAAGATATGATGCATTAATTTAAAAATATAGGAGCGCTTATAATGGATTTTCATCCGGGAGTATCGCTTGATAAGGGTAATGAGAGGGTGAAATACAGCCCGGATACGGTAGGCGAGGTCAGATTAATGTAATAAAGGAAATTAGGTCTGAAGGAATACGAGCTCAGAGTGAAAAAGCATAGTGATATATTAGACTGCTGCAGGGATGGGAGTAAAGAACCAGATGAGCAAAACAGTATTGACTATTACTGAACTAAAACAAAAACTAACGGAACTCTCGCAGGAGGAACTCCTGGGGCTTTTAGTCGAGACCGCCAAATCAAATAAGGATGCGCAAGCATTTGTTTCGGTAAAACTGCAGGGAGAACAGATATTACCAGAGCTGGTCGAAGAATACAAGGCGAAGATCCGTAATGAGTTTGATCCTCCCAAAGGATTACCGAAAATGAGGATAGCTATTATAAAAAAAATAATTTCTGACATGAGCAAGATTGCCAAAGGATCGGTGTGGACCCTTGAATTGATGGTTTACTTTGCAGAAACTGCTGTTCAATCCATTCATGAGGATGGTGATATTTACGAAAATATGGGAGACTACTTTACGGACACGTATGATAAAATCATCCAGATGTTAAACAAAGAAAAGAAGATGAATTTGTATGACAAGTACAAGGACAGATTGAAAGCAATTATGGAAACGAAAAATTGTGATTGTTGGGGAATTCACGACTCGTTACAAGGCTCTTATTTAGATTTAAAATGGTTAGAGGATGATGAAGACTGGAATGAAGAAGAAATCTGAGTGTAACGGACAACTATAGCGAACCCCGCCGGGGTGGCTCGGTGTGTTGGAATATATTTAGTTGGCTGAATCCCGCAATGGAAAGATGAAAGATCAATGCGGCAAATAATCCAGCATTCATGAGAGGAAGGAATATGATTTTTACTAAATTAAAGGAGGCATTACATAATGAACAAGAGTCAGATAATTGACCTTTATAGCTATGATGATTGGGCAAATAAAAAGTTGCTGAATGCAGTGAGCAACTTAGAAAATGAGGAGTTTGTTCGGGACTTATCGAGTAGCTTCAAGTCGATACGAGATACAATGGTACATGTTTTAAGCGCGGAAGAATTGTGGCTTTCTCGTTGGCTAGGGGAACAAGGCCGAACCCAATTAAACCCAGACAATTTTAAAACGTATACTTCTTTAGCCGACTGTTGGGAGAATTTAAGAAGTAAGCGTAATAATTTTCTATTGTCATTAACGGAAGAGGCTTTGGCTAAAGAGATCAGTTTTAAGACTCTCAAAGGGGTCTCATATTCTTTAGAATTGTGGAAACAGATGCTACACGTGACGAATCATTCAACATACCACCGGGGACAAATCGTAACTATGCTGAGGCAGTTAAAAAAGCAACCACCTTCACTGGACCTGATTTCCTATTATTTGAGAGAAGGGTAGAAGGGGTCCTATCTATCCAGTGTCCTTTATTCCCAAATGCCTGTAGGAATCTCAACAGATAAAGGAGATGTCATATGAAATTTATTAACCTCGCTGAAGAAAGATATTCACTACGCAAATTTAGCGATAAACCGATTGAAAAAGAAAAACTGGACCTTGTACTAAAAGCAGGGCAGCTTGCTCCAACTGCTTGCAACTATCAACCACAGCGTATTCTCGTTATTGAAAATGAAGATGCCCTTGCAAAATTAAAGCTATGTACACAATACCATTTTAATGCCCCAATGGCGTTGCTCATCTGCTATGACAAAGCGGTTAGCTGGAAACGAAGCTTTGATGGCAAAGACAGTGGAGATATAGATTCAAGTATTGTTACCACACATATGATGCTGCAAGCTGCCGAGGTTGGACTGGGTACCACGTGGGTAGGGCATTTCGACCCTGCTCTAATTATAAAAGAGTTTGCCTTACCAGATAATATCGTCCCAGTTGCATTGCTTCCGCTTGGATACCCGGCGAAAGATGCAACACAGAACCCACTACATATCAAAAGCAGGCCAATTGAAGAAACAGTATTTTACAACGACTTTTCTGAATGATCGCAGGCTAAGGGCCTTGCGGTCTTCGTGTCGGGCGAAACCCGCCGGGTGGCTGTCTGGGGGAACAAGTTCGTGAGAGTGAATGTAGGTGTGATTGGTATTCCATCAAGGAGAGATAGTGCATCCAATTCATGGAGTGCCACCGCCAGTTGCGACAGTCCGCCCTTAACATGCACGTTTTGGTATTGGTTGGGGGTTTGGTGAGGAATGTGGCTAATTATGATGCACTCCTTTGGGGTTGACACATTCACTGATTAGGGCTGGCTTTTTTGGCCTGAACATTCTTGGGCTTTTAAATCTGCCAACTCCCGCAAAAAGCTGCTTCGCGAGTTTTTCTTTTCTACGTACATACAATTTCCTCTTTCATATTTACTTTATTTTCGGCTTTAATATCTTAAATCCATAAACCATGAGGGACACTTGAACCGCCAATCCAATCAATAAACCTACAATATGAGCACTTACTGGAATTAATTGGTGTGAAGCGAAATACCAGATTGTAAATACCCCTACAGGAATGTTGATCAGTAAGCTAACCCAAAAACCCGGATTATACCGATGCTTAAAAAACATTCCAATATGTGTAACTGAATTTAGCACCGAAAAGTATGCGGTCCATATACCAAAGGAGAGACTAAATTGTGTAGCAAGCATTGCCGAAATCGGAAATGCTATGAAAATAATAGGAACATTGATCCAAAACGATCTTTTTTCATCCAATGGAAATTCTGGATTTTTTGACCCAAGCATTTTTGTGTTAAAGAATGCCAAAAAGCCGCCGGGTAAAATATATTCTTCAAACTCATGAAAAAAATAAACCGAGAGTTGTACCCAAATCAGGAAAAGCGCAAAGTTCTGTTTCATAACGAATAAAACCAAAAGAATTGTCAGGTATACTGCCGAAGTTAGAGTTGTTTTGGGCCAGTTTTAATATACCATTTCATAATATTCCTTCCTTTTCTGAATGCATTATGCCACGATAACAAAATTCAAGACTACTTGACCAACAACAAAGTGTTGTTGATAATTATTTTATCAAGAATGAGTCCGAAATGGAATAAACAATATTTCATAATCTGTTAATGGAAGGCGAATGAAATGGAAAAATGGCTCAACCAGCAACAGGGTGGCTCAGTACAGGTTCTTCCGCAATTATGAGTATTATGGCATTTTTATAAAAATTGAAATACGGATACTCAAAGGCCTACTGAAGTACCAACGCATAAATACTCAAATTAGCGGAAGAACCTCTGCCACACCGAAATATTCATCTAAGTTCTGTATCAAATTTCAATTTTTCTAGAATTTGTTCTTTTGTCATAATTCCATAGCTCCTTTATCTAGATCAGTTTCTTTTAAAGGATTGACATTGAGAAAGAAACTGGTACTTCGATGAATAGAGAAGCTATTACAAAACTCTGAAAACCACCGCACTGGTTTAGCTCTATCCATTTTTAGGTATTTTAAATAATTGAAGTATTCAAGTGCTCCCGTCCATTCCTGCCAATAGTTTCGCTACAAGCGAACGTAGGCTAAGGGCCTTGCCGGCCCTCGCCTCCGAACCGTGCTCGAGGCACATTTCTGTGCGCAGCCCCCGCCGGGTTGCCGTATTTCCTAACAACTACGTATTCTTATATGACGGACACTGGAACCCTACATGATCAATGAAATAAGAACATAGAGAGGTCGGGACTGAACTTATTTGCCAGAACGTTTGGACGGTCTTGCCTTTTTGGTGCGCCTCACAGCCACACAATCTAGGTGTTTAAAATCCACCCGGCAACTTTACCCTTTAAAGTGCCGTAGCCAAAGTAGTGGTCCTACCTCCGTCAGGAGAAGGACTGGCAGGGTGTCTCTCTCTCGAGGGAGAATCTGAAGGGCCTGTAGGCAAAGTCAAGCCCAGAATGCGGTGAACCAGAGGTGGCGGCGATGTTTGGTGACCAGCCAAGAAGTCGGGGAAACCTACATACGCATATCTTGCTGGAAAACAGGAAAGGGATATGACCTGCAAGGCTCATCGACGTGATTAGGGTCAGGATTGATGGAACAGAGTGTGTAGATGACCGAGGGAAGTGTTTCTTCAATGATAATCCCCATTGCATGATATATCCAACTTAAAGGTTCCATAATTTAATTTCAGAACTCTGGACATGAGATGGCATTATGGTGTTACAAATACCTTCATTGAACCTTGGAACCCTTGCCACTAGCGGAAAGGGCTATATTGAAGCAAGTCGAGTTTTGCGTATTAATTAATGGTGATAAGATATTTTTC
>JARLHU010000225.1 GCA_031292095.1 Desulfosporosinus sp. | reverse complement strand
TTATTTTCTCATCTATGCATTTCTGACAAGATTCCCCTTACCTTGCAAAGAAGTTATGTAATGATTAAGGTTGTCCGGGTGCTAATAACGGCTTTCTACGTTAAGAAAATTAGTCAATGGCTTTTGCAGCCATTTTGTCTATAACTGGAAGATGAGATTAGCTTGGGCTAAGTTATAGTTAGTAGGATAATGGGAAGCTAATGGAATGGTTATAATGAGAGGAAACTTGGTATTAGTAATAATAAATTAAAGAGAAACCCCTTCGGTGCAGACCAGTGATACTAACGCGAATGTTCATGAGTTATATTCTTATAAATGTGATTATTGTTGCCTTTTGTCAGATGATTCTTAAGGAGAGTGTGTAATGAGTATTATAGATATTCAGCTTGCTGAAAAGAAACATGAACAGGCCATTTTTGAATGTGTAAGTATGGCTTATAGCATGTACATTGAAAGAATGGGTAAAAAGCCTGCTCCTATGCTTTCGGATTATTCTAAACTTATTGAGAAGAATGTTGTTTATATAGCAACAAATTCGGAAGAATTTATGGGCCTTATTGTCTTTTTTCCAAAACGAAATTGCCTACTAATCGAAAATGTAGCAGTTCACCCAGATTTCCAGGGCAGAGGGATTGGACGTAAATTAATTGAGTTTGCTTTAAATTTTGCAAAAAAAGCGAGTTTACAAGAAGTCCATCTTTATACTAACGAGTTGATGACTGAAAATATTAGGTACTATCTTGGGTTCGGGTTTGTCGAATTGGAACGCCAATTAGAAGACGGTTACAGACAAGTGTGTTTTGTAAAACCTTTATAACTCAAGTATTCTTCAGGGCATGGAGGTAAAGTAGGGGATAATTAGTAGAAACTTATCGACGATATTGGTAGACTGTTCATGTAGTCAGAGCTAATTCGCATTTTTCTTAGTTTGTGCAGGTACAATGGACAGGTTGAACTTCACAAAATTCATAAGAATGGGATATGAAGAATTTAAGCCAGAACTACAACACGTATTAGCAGTTATTCAGCAAGACCTACGTCTCCCAGTCGAAAAAGTCACAAATATATATCCAGAACATGAGAATATCATTTTAGTAAGTAAAGCAAAAAATACGGGTAAGACTCAATTTGTTACTTGGCAACCGGATCAGGGATATTGGTAGTGCAAAACTATGTTTGTACGGAAGTGTGGGGTCTTCTGTATCATAAATAACCAAAACTTATAAAGCTAAGTACACGAGGAACAACTCAATAATGTTTATAAGCGCGTTATTATACGAATTGCGAGGCTTGCCTAATAGGACAAGCCTTGCAAATTCGTTTATAGATTAGACATTAACAAAAGTCGCACAGTCTGTCATTTCTGTAGTACTAGCATTTCGAGATTGAATTTCAATTTTTTCAGCGTGACAATGATCATCTGAGCCATAGTAAAAGCAGGTATTAACTAAGCATTTTACACCCTCATTTTGATGCTGCAATTTATTGATTCGTCCATCCATGAAGATCATCCCTTCTTTTCTAAATTCATTATTAATATCTCCAAGTTGTTTGATTTTATAACAACAATGTAATGTAAAAATCAAGCAGAAATAGTGCATGAGTTCAATTCACGATGCTATTGGCGTTAGCCAATAACAAACTAAAAAACAACCGATTGTTCGAGTATGAGACTACAGCAACGGGGAAAGCAGGCGAGCTCCTTGATCAATAATGCGCTGCGGAAGGGAGAACTTAAGCAAATCTTCAACGTTAAACGGCACAGAATGAGTGATATCGTACTCGAACTGTTCAGTAAGTTCCTTTGCCACTTCGGAACTGTAGATGATTTCGCACGCCTCGTAATTCAGGCGGAAACTCCTCATATCATAGTTTGCAGTGCCTACTGTGGAAATTTCTCCATCGATGATCATCAACTTCGCGTGCAACATACCTTTGTTATACAGGTGAATATTGACGCCGGCTTCCAACAGTTCTCCGTAGAAGGTGCGGCTTGCAGCGCCCACAATCAAGGTTGATAGCTCTATTTGATTAGGAACAAGCAATCTTACGCGGACACCACGAGTTACAGCTGTCTTGATCGCCATGATGATATCTGAATCGGGAACAAAGTAGGGAGTAGTAATATCGATGGTCTGAGTTGCTTGTGTTATACAAATGAAGTAGGTCTCTCGGATAACATCAGTAGGAATTCCAGGATTACCTTCCACTGTTTGTATATACGCTCTTTGTAACGCATCTGCGTTGGGGGCGGTGTCAATACTAATGTCATTAATTGTACCAACCTCGTAGTTCCATTCTGGCGACCATCCGGAATGAGCCACCCTACCGGGTAAAGTGATATTCTGAGATGGCGTATCCTCAGCCTTTCTGTTCCGAAATGATCTCTTCTTCATCTGCTCCGGCGAAGCGAGGTTCCAATGATTATCAAAGATAGCCTGCAAATCCGCTTCAACCTCACCGACCATTCGCACGTGAGTATCTCGCCAGAACCCTACGTCTGGCTTCAATCCGGTATACTCATACCCGATATTGATACCACCTGTAAAACCTTCCTTTCCGTCGATCACAACATTCTTACAATGATCTCGGTACGTCCAATTTGATAATAGCCAAGGAAATCGCAAGGGGAATATCGTTCGACATTCAATCCCAGCCTCCAACATTCGAAGGATTTGATGTTTTGGAAATTGTCGACTCCCCCAACCGTCTCTCATAAAGCGAACCTGCACACCGGCTGTAGCCCGTTCGATCAACAAGTCCGTAATACATCTACCAATTTGATCATCACGGTATATGTAATACTCTAGGTCAATTGTACGTTGAGCGTTTTGTAAGGATTCGATGAGTTTATTATATGTTTTAATTCCATTCACAAGCACCTGGACTTGGCCGGACTGAAGCCCATGCACGCACATATGACGTAAAGCATGAACGATGACCGTAGCCGAATGGCCGAATGAATCTGGCAACGTATCAGACTTATTATCTGGAGAAGTTAGTCTTTCTCGACGAATGTGCACGGGATTCGATGTGAAGAGATAGAGCCCGAAACCAATAACAGGTAAACAGAGGCTGATGGTTAACCATAACAAAGCCTTGGCTGGTTTACGTACCTCGCTAATTGCTACAATTAACATCAGGATCGAATTTAACAGGTATAGCCCAAGAATCCAAACCAATAAAATCGCCTCCTCTTCAATAGCAGTTTCCCCAGCATATGGACTTTCTATGCCTGGAACAATGAAATGCTGGGTTGTGGGGACTCGACAAGGCAGTTCCCTTTTAAGAAGGAACTGCCTTTTTGGTATCTAAATGGATACTTTGGACTATCGATTTTTTTGGTAAGCGTCTTTTAAACTCTGGACTCTTCTAAGTAGTTTTAGGCTTGGGTTTTTTGATTTAAGTCGTTATTTTCTGTTAAATACCCTAATCGGCTATTTAACATCGCCACGTGTTTGTTCATATCCCCTGTCATTTCCTTAAATTTTGGTTCACTGTATTATCAAGATTCGTAAAATGATGAAAAAAGGAGAGAAGTAAAATTTTACTTTCTCTCCTAAAGCGAGAACCTTATTTGGAAGCAATAATCAATATTACATCGTTACCGCTTTGCTGAGGAAGCAATGTGGCTATATGGTTGCCTTTTTGAGCGTGTAAGCTATATGACTTTTTATCCTGTGATAAAGTCTTTTTCACAGTCCAACCATCCTTCATAAACGTATCTGCATATTTGTTTAAAACTATATCTGTAGTAGTATTCTTCATAATATATTTTGCATTTATCATTTGATTTTTATCGGGTTGAGCAACATTTTGTAACTCCATCTTACTGTAAGTCGGCAGATATGAAAATTCCTTCGTATAGGTAACATTGGTTTGGGCAGTACTGCTTACATTTCCAGCGTTATTCGGTACCTTAGCACTGCATGCGGTTAAACTCAACAAGAAAAAAAGAGTTAAAATATAAACTACTAACTTCTTCATTAAAAATCACCTCAGCAATAGTTTTTCAATATTAAAAGTTTTAATGCATATGAAGGTAATTAAGATAATCATAAGGTTTATTTTATAATAATTAATTTAACCTTTGCTAAAGACCCAATTAGCGAACCCGTATCAGAACATCTTCAAACTTCTAATTATTCTTATTAAGTCTACTACTAACAGCTAAAAAAGCTGCCCTCTCATTGTTGAATATCAATGGGAGGGCAGTTGTAGGATAACGCGTAGTGAATTATAAGGTGTTGATTCTATTTTCGGCACCCAAGTATATCTGTCCTTGGATTCTTCCTTATTTTCTACCCCTGTTTAATGATCGGTGATCTACTGGTTGTAGCTTCGAAAGTTGTATTTCTAATATTGCTAATTATTTGTGTCATTTCAAAAGGTCTTTCTAAAATCTTAATGCCTTTTTCTTTAAGATTCTTAGCAATCTTCTGAGAAAAATTGCCTAAGACTATGATTTTAATCTCAGGCCATAGCCTATGGAGTTCTTCTATTTTCACAAGCTTGTTGCTATCGAGTAATCCTTCAATAATAACTTGCTTGGGCAAAACGCTGTTAATACTAATAGTATCGTTTTCAAAATCACTCAGCTCAAGTACTTTAACGCGCAGATCGAGCGCTTTCAAGGCTTTTTTCAATGAATAGCTTAAGATTTTATCCTTGACGACTAAGGCGACATCAACGCTATTTTCCTCAAGGCCAGCAATCGGCAAAGTCATCGTAAAGACTGCACCACCTCGTGGTGAATTACTTGCTTCAATTTCACCATCGTGGTTATGCATGATCGCTTTGACTACAGCGAGACCTAGACCTGTTCCTCGTTCTTTCGTCGAGAAAAACGGTGTAAACAATTGATCTATTACACCAGGCATAAAACCCATTCCATTATCCTCAATACACACTTCCACCTTATTATCCACTTGAGCTAGAGATATTTTGACGATCCCATTTTCATTTTCACTTTCGGTCAATGACTGAACGGCATTACGTACTAAATTCAAGATGACTTGAGTAAGTTGGCCTGCATCAGCCCTTACATGTTCTGCCTTTTCAGCGTTAAATAGTACTTGAATAGTTGTACCCACAGTCTCACCCTCTAATAGTGGGAGTAATTCTTCAATAAAAGTTACGAGGTCAAGGGGTTCAGTTAATATTGAAGCAGGTTTCCCCAGAATAAGGAATTCATTAAGAAGACGTGTGACCCGCTCTATTTCTCGTATCGCTAAATTCGCATAACTCCTCGTTTGTTCTGGATCACGTTTTCTTTCCATAAGCTGTAGAAGTCCATGGGCGGCACTGAGTGGATTTCTTAACTCATGGGCCAACGTTCCAACCAGCATCGACGTCGAAGCAAACCGTTCCGCTCGTCGGGCTGCGGACTGCCAACGATAATAATCCGATCGATCGTCAATCATTATGAACCACCCCATAATAACCGTTTCCTCGAAAATCGGCGACGCCTGCCAATCAATCCAATAAGGGTCTTCGTTTTCTTGTTCCTTCTTAAGCAATTCCATCTGACCACTGACCGAGTACGTTATTTCAGAGTTAATGGCCGGTAGCCAAGGCCCATCAAGGGATGCCAGCGGAACTCCGACCAAGTTGATAAATGATTTATTTAAGAGTTTCTCCGCAGCTTTATTGGCATAAGTGATATTTTTTCTTTGATCAATTAATAAGATCGCACTATTGACTGCTCCCAGCACTTTAGATAACTGTTTATTGAAAAGTCTAAAGAGGTTATCTATTTCAAGAATGATGGCACATTCTTGGGCCATCAAGGAAACCAATTCGGAAGCTTGGTCTTGGTGTAAGGGAGTTAGAACCCCTAAGTTACATTTGGACTGACCATAGGAAATATCAACTTGTTGGGCAACCCCTTCTGATCCGGTTAGATAAGCATTGACCAGAAATTCGTCACCTTTAATGTACATCTCGTTTTGGCCGTTTTCGAACTGAACCCAACTACCTTCAGCTTCTAAAATAATAATTAAGGCACTAAGGATTAATTCGAAACTTCTTTTTAGAGCATCCGTATCTCCGTGAAATGAGGACAATACGATATGATTCATTTGGCGAAGAATAGAAAGTTCAAGAGCCCGTTGTCCACTTTTAAATTCAAGCTTGAAGGACGTTAAAAAATTAGTGATTAATTTGGCCGCGACGGACGCACGATCTTTTAGTGTAGGATAGACCCCTTCCTTTGCACACGAACACTCTTGCGCTACCATGATAAGTCCAGTCCCTAATGGATAGGTCACGACGGTATCTTCAGTACCAATATCTCTAGTTTCATGCATAGTTGTAAACTCGTCGGAATGTACAACAGGAAAGAAATCAACAAAAAGATTTTGGCATACGGAACATGTTCTTGCTGATTGGAATTCCAAATTTCCATTATCCGATAGTATCCTTAAATTCAGTTGCATCCCAAGCGCGGTACATTCTAAAAAGCTAAGCCACCGTGCAGATTTTATGAAGTCATACTCTTCTATTCTAATTGACATTTCGGCCCCCCTTCATACGATCCACTAACGAATCGATACACCTAGTTCATCAATGATTAATTCTTTTAATTCTGCGGAATGACGGCTGCCTCGCATTTTGACAACTCTCAAATACCGTTTCAAATGGATACCGTCTTCTTTAAAGGCTAAGAGCACTAAATTATCCGCGACAAAACTGATTCCATGTTTAGTCAGGGCTGATAAGGCCGAGGAATCGCGCATTTCGTGGGTCAGTAAAACGGAAATCCCATGAGACTTAAAATAATCTGTCAGTCCCCAAATGTAATCCGTATATCTCACCTTATCGCTCATTCCAATTTCGAACGAAGAGATTGAATCAACGATCAACCTCTGAGCCCCGACCTCACGTACAAGCTCCTGAATTCGATATACATGTTCATCAAGGTCCAGCTCAATCGGAGAAACGTAGACGATATGTAGAAGACCCTGATCGATATAGGGCTTAATATCCTGGCCAAGTTGTAGAAAATTATTGATGATTTGTAAAGGATTTTCTTCCAAACTTACGTACACAATTTTACTTCCAGCTTTTAAACCTTGTAACGCGAAGCTAAGAGCTAACATTGTTTTACCTGAACCAGAAGGCCCTGTGATTAAAGTAGTGGATGCCTTAGGAATTCCTCCTCCCATGAGCACATCTAAGTTTGAGACTCCGGTCGAAACCCGTTCCGAATAATGGGTGAACTCTTGTTTCATTTCCATAAAATTCAAACGGGGATAGACGCTTACGCCATCATCAGAAATCTTAAAGACAGCCTCACCATTCGAATGATTAGTCCCTCTCATTTTCAAGACACGCAAGTACCTTTTCTGTTGCCTTTTCTCTTCCGTTCCATAGAGGTAAATAATTCCGTCGGCTATGGCACTTTCAGATCTTATTTCTATATCTTCTTCCGAGTACTCTCCTAAAAGAATCGTCGTGCAACCCCAAGTTGTAAAACGAGTGGATAGATCGATAACAAATTCACGGAATTCCATTGAATCAGGAATGATATCTGCGAAGGTTTTGATGGTATCGATAATAACCATCTTTGGTTGGTATTCTTTAAGATAGTTATCAATTAAGTTGATAGTTTGTGTCGTCCCTTGTTTACGTAACACGCTTCCCAAGTCTCTATAAATGACATTGCTCTGCACTTTGTCCAAATCAAAGAAACTAAACTCCTGTTGGAATTTCATGATTTTAAATTGCGGTTCCGATAGGGTCGTTAGATACAAGACCTTATCGTCTTTTTCTGCATTTTCAAACATCATTTGATGTGCCAAGATTGTTTTACCCGTTCCTGGTCGTCCAACGAGCAGTATTGTAGAACCTTGCGGTAGGCCTCCACCTAAAATCTTGTCAAGTGCCAAAATACCTGTTGAAATCCTATCCATGATCAAACCTACCTTTCCAACTCGCACGCCAACTATTTTTTTTCGATGATAGATGTATCAAGCTCTTTGGTTAGTTGTTGTGCCACTTGTTTTCCAACCAGATGGCCTAATGTATTTACTATATTAATCAAGAACTCATGGGCCACAAGGACGGCACGATCGGGTTCTATTTTGGTTAACTCTTGTAACGAAACTCCATCCTCTGAAATCTGAATCATATCAGCTTCTTCATACGTTAATTTAGTCTTCCATAAGGCGCGTTCTAAAACAAGCTCGAAAACATGAATACCGACAACCTGTCCTACCGACATAAATAAATCATCAATCGTTTTCTTATAAAAATGCAACAAGATCCCTCCTTTCAAACTTTTCTATTTTCGACATTTTTTTAAATAAATCCTTCCTTAATTTCCAATTAAATTTATAAAAAATAAAAAATTTTCGACAACAAACCGCAACAAATTTTGCGGTTAAGCCGTTGTATAGTTATTGATAATCAAGAATTCCAGTAATATTTAGGAAAGAAGTTGTAGTCAATGGCTAATGTTTTCACAATCGATGATAATCCTTCAATATCGATGGTCATAAACCTTGCCTTGACAGATGAAGGTCATAATGTTGTTGCCTTCAATAACTGTTCGGAGGCGTATGCTAAATTAGAAACAGGATCAAAACCAGATATAATACTTGTAGACCTTAAAATGCCTGGAATGAATGGTAAAGAATTAGTTGAAAAAATGAGATCGAATCCAAATATGGATTATATCCCAGTGACAATTATTACAGGTTCAATCCCTTCAACGGAAATTTTACCTCCTAAAAATACTTATCAGGCGTTAATCATTAAACCTTTTGATTTACATGAACTGATCGATACGGTTAATCGATTAGTCGCATAATTAAAGCGGATACCCTGTTATATAGAGGTTCAAGGCAATATAAAGATAATAGACCCCAGCGTCTAATTTTCACAGATGGGGGGTCTATTATGCTTGTATGAAGTAGTACCTTCAGCGAAACGCTTTCTTCAAATTTCACTTTGCCGAGTATCCTTCGCGGTTCGCTATTTAGGGGTTTTTAAAAATTTTATTCCTACTATTGGTTATTTACGGATAATTAAGCGTTGAATTCCCTAGCGTTTACCAAGGGAGTATGCCCCGTAATCTTTACCTGTTTGGTAACGGTAATTATCTGTCTCTTAATTCCTTTCGGTTAGCGACTTATGATTCTTTCTAAACTAACTATTCTCTATCATTAAATTAAGACCATCTATAACATAGGTGCCTAATTATGCCATAAGACGAGCTAAATTCGCGAGTATGGGTTACTGACTTGCTTTAGCAGTAATCGGAATATGGGGATTCTGTAGAGACGGTTACAAAGATAATCGTAGTTTATTGGTTCTGGCAAGTCCTCATAATTGATGATGTTCCCATTTAACTATATTTTTAGCACTTGGACACTGTTTTTGTGCCGCCATATGTCGCGTCGTACTTTGTCGGTTCATCTGGCGTTACTGTGATAAGTCTACCGTACATTAGCAATATCGAACTTCCAATTATTCTTATAACCCATAGGTATCAATGCTGCCATCCCACCTCCCACCTCTAACAGTGTTGGGCGGCATTCGTAGGATTAGCGGAAGTTGATTTTGTTGAGCTTAAAGGGGTCCAGGAGGAGGTTCTAAACGTAATTAGGTTGACTAGTTAAACACCTATCTATGAGGGCATTTGAACATTTAAGCGGTATTTCTTATTATATAAACGAGCGAGTAAATGTATGAGAAGGGATTGAATGCATTTATGATAAATGAGCGCGAAGATTTTACTTATCGGCTTTTAATGGATGCAGGTATTAAAAAAGGGTTCCGGGTACTGGATGTAGGCTGCGGTTCCGGAGATGTAACTTTATTGACAGCAGCAATTGTGGGCGATGACGGCGAAGTACTTGGTTTTGATACAAACGATGCAGCACTTGACATAGCTCGGAATGCCGCTGTCGAAAGGCACATCCTTAATGCAAAATTTATTAAGGCCGAAATTAGTGAGTTGCCGCAAGACATTGGGCGGTTTGATGCGATCATTGGACGCAGAGTTCTGATGTATCAACCAGATGCAACTCACAGTGTTAAGAGTCTTCTGCCATACCTGAAAACAAATGGGTTGGTTGTTTTTCAGGAGAGCGATTCAATGGGATCATTTAAGAATAAGGATTTACCGCTACATACACAAGTACAAACTTGGATTTGGGATACCGTGGCAAAAGAAGGCGGTAATGTTCATATTGGCTTAAATCTATATTCCGTATTTAAGCAGGCTGGGTTAACGATTGCCCAGGTAAGGGCGGAAGCCGTTTTACAAACACCGGAAACAGGCAGCGATCTTGCGTGGGTCGTAAAGATGATGCTGCCACGGATCATCCAATCGGGTACTGCTAATCAAAAAGAAATCGATATTGATTTATTGGAAGAAAGACTGAATGGTGAACGGCAAAATGCAAATACAGTTATTGTGAGGGATATGACCTTTGGTATCTGGGGAACATTGCAGGGTTGAGCGAATTCATGATTGGCGGCATCGATAACAAACTCTATAACATAGCTAAATTTGTCGAGAAGAATAAGGCAACTGGTGAGTGCTTAAATGTGAAGTATTTTTGGTAAAGTTATATGTTGATTGTGGACGAAATTAGTAGAAAAAATGTTGAAGAAATAGTCCAGCATTTAATTCGTGAAGTGGAATTTTACAATATTTTTACCCGATGTTCGGATTAAGTTTACTTCGCATTATTCTTAGACTGCGGCGCATCAGTAGCATATTGTAAACCAAACATAATTCATTTTCCGTGGGGGGATAAAAGAATGCCTGTTGGTATTTTACTGACAACTGCGTTATTCATCGTGTTAGGGGTGGTTTTTTCTTTAGGAAGAGGTGCTTTTTTAATTGCAGGATACAATACATCAAGTAAAGAAGAAAAAGCTAAATACAATGAAAAAGCACTATGCAAATTCATGGGTAAGTCAAATTTTGTATTGGCATTTAGCGTTTTTCTGTGGGGTTTAAGTAACTTAGTTAATCAACCTATTTTATTTGGCATTGGATTAATTTTATTTATTGGTACAATCATATTTATGGTTATTTATGTAAACACCAAAAATAGATTCAAGAAATAATATTGAACAATAAATATTTGTGGCATCATTCTGCTATAATGTCACAAGTCAAGTTCCACAAATTCTTAAACCCGTAAGTATAAATGCCGCCTAATCTCTAAGTTTTAGGGCGGCATCAGTAAGAAAACCGAAATAATCCTGTAGTCTCAGTTGAGGGAAATACACTTAATTAAACATCATTGCAAGAGGGCTAGAATTTACAGCAGATTGCAATTGATGCTCATCAATATGGGTATATATCTCAGTAGTAGCTACGCTCTCATGCCCAAGAATCTGTTGAAGTGATCGTATGTCAACCCGTCCATATTTGTACATAAGTGTTGCGGCCGTATGCCGAAGCTTATGAGTCGATATAGATTTAGGGTCAAGACCAGATGCAATAATATATTTTTTAACAACATTTTGAATAGCTTTGGTTGTCATCCGCCTGTTGTTTTTTGAAATAAACAGTGCATTGGTAGGTATATCGAAGGAGTTCCGTATTTGAATCCATTTATTAATCGATTTCTTGGCCGCTGGAGTCAAATAGATTCTACGTTCCTTATTCCCTTTGCCAACGACACTAATAACTTCATTATCTACTTGGTCGATATTTAAACTTGCTAATTCGGATAAACGTAAAGCACAGTTCAGAAAAATAGTTATTATGCCATGATCGCGTGGAGACTTC
>JARLHU010000224.1 GCA_031292095.1 Desulfosporosinus sp. | reverse complement strand
CATTCCCTGTACTTCTTGCGAATATTGTGTAGATGGCTGTCCGCAAAAAATACACATCCCTCATGTTTTTGTAGCGTATAACCGTAAAATGATCTACGACGATTTTTCCAACGCAAAGGGCTCATATAAGTTTGCGGTTATGGGGGGTGGTAAGGCTTCAGACTGCATCGCTTGCGGCGAATGTGAAAGAGTCTGTCCTCAGCATATTAATATTATTGAAAATTTGAAAACTATAGCAGAGGAGATGGAAAAATAAAATATAGTGGCACGGTCTACAGACTTGGTGAGTATGACGATATACCTGTGATGAAGCTGGTTCTCTTGATGCTGGTTTAGAGTAGACATATAAACTTTGAACTCGACAATGCTGTTGTCGAGTTCAATAATATTTAATGCCTTCGAGTGGGATTGGAATGAACGATAAAACCGAAAGATATCATGGATTGATCGCAAACAATCTCTAAGTAGAAGGATGAGGTGAGGGCATGGCAGAAGCTAAGGAATTTCTCAAGATTCCTGTATTCGATTTTCTAATAGGAAATACAGATAGGCACCAAAGTAACTGGGCAATTTTGCAAAGAGATAAAAATCTTAAACTGTGTCCTTTATATGATAATGGATCTTCTTTTTGCTGTTATATACTGGAGCCACAGATAGACAGTTATTTGGGAAATGATAGACGGCGATTCCAATCCCTCGTTGACACAAAGTCAACATCAAGGATAAGGGTAAACAAAAGGCAAAGAAAAGAACCGACCCAATTACAAGTACTCGACTTTTTGCGAGTTAATTATTATAATGACATTCTAGAGATAGTTATTACTATAAAAGATAATATTAATGAGCATAATGTAAATAGCGTATTGGATAAATATCGCGGCATCATGAGTGATAAAAGAATAATTTTGATTAAAAAATTTTTACTGGAAAAGATCAAATTAATGGCAAGGCTGTTTGATCTGTGAAAGGAGGTAGCAGCAGTTGCTAAATAACTGAACAAATATACCTAATTCTAAATCACAATGTTGCAAAGGAATTGGACGCTCGTTATATTCTGTCAAAAAACAAAATATTTTATAGATTGGATATCTATTAAGGTTATATGATAAACTTGGAACTTTTGAATTCCTTGATATGGTGCTTTATGGGAAGCTGGATGAAGCGAAAAGACTAGTCAATCTAATTGGCTTTTGTACGGATATGAACCGAAATTTGATTGATAAAGGAATAAATGAAGACTAGCAAACACAGCTACTGTAAGAGGAGATTGTTATCGAAGGAGCTGAGCCGGATGCCTAGAATCAGCCGAATTCGGATTATTAACTTTTCTTATAATAATGATTCGCGGCATATTCAGGATGAAACCTTTAATTTTCACGGCGGAGAAAACGCTCTGCTCAGTTTGGCCAATGGCGGGGGGCGGGGGAAAAAGTGTCCTGGTTCAGCTGTTATTTCAACCCATCGTCCCGGAAATAAGAATCCAAGGGCGGCGCATCAACGCTTTTTTTCACAAGAAGCGCTTACCGGCCTATGTCCTGATCGAATGGAAGTTGGATGGGGCAGAGGGCTATTTAGTGACGGGTATCGGGATGGTGTCGGCTGACGTTTCCGGGGTTGAGGATGAGAAAAACCGGGTGAAATACTTTACCTTCACGTCCAACTATACTGGCTCGAACACCTTTGATTTGGCCAATATCGATTTGGTCAAACAAAGCGGCAATATTCTGGAAATCAAGCCCTTTAAAGAAGCTCGGGAGATGTTGGCCGATAAGGAAAAGAAGGATCCTTATCATTGTGGTTGTTTTTATGATGATGATGGGGACCGCTACCGAAAACGTCTGGCTGAATTCGGAATCGCTCAGGATGAGTGGAAAAATATTATCGCCAAGATCAATGATAGCGAAGGCGGTTTAGATGAGATCTTCCAAAAGTATAAAAACTCCAGCCAATTGCTCAACGAATGGATCATCAAGACCATTGAGAAAGTGATCTTCAAGGATCGTGCTGAAGCTCACCGCCTCGAAGAAATGTTGGCTGGTCTGGTGCGGGAGGTCATCGAAAACGAACGCTTTATCATAGAAAAGCAGGTGCTTGACGAATTTCTGGGAGTTTACGGAGAGCAAGTCGTGGCCTTAGTTGAACTGCTCAACCGTTTGGAGGAACAAAAGCTCATCGGCGGTAAACTGGCGGCCTTGGACAGTTATTTAAACTCTGAAACCAGCGTGCTTAAAGAAACCCACGAGCAAAATAAACTAGACCTAGGTATGGTTAACCAAGAAAAGCAGCACATCGACCTCGAGGAACGCTCGTATACTTATTGGCAAAGAAGGGACGAGCATGCCTTAGCCGTTTCCAGACTAGCCGAAGCCGAAAAAATAGTCGCATCAATGAAGACAAGCTTGAAGCGGTTAAACGATCGGGGAAAATCATGCAGTCTGCTGGCCTAAGCGCTGATCTACGTGGGAAAAATGCCGATCTTGCCGGGATAACTGAAAAGCTAGCTGCTTCTAAGTCACAATACGATACGGATGAGAGGATGCGTAATCTGGAGTATTCTCTCAAGAAATTATCTCAAGAGACCTTACAAACGCTGGCGTCAACTTTGGTGCAATTAAGTCAGGAAAAGGCGGATCGAGAAACCTTACGGGATCAGGTTAAACGTGACACCACTAATCTCGAGCGTGATTTAATAAGCTATGCCGGAGAGCAAGGCAGCCTTCAGCAAGAAGCGAAACAATATGTGAATCATGAACGGGACGTTTTAGCCAAGCTCAAACTGAGTCTCAACCGGAATCTGCTCGGAGAACTCTCAGGAAATTCGAAAAAAGTACACCCCCTATCAGGAGGCGCCAGAAGCAGAACTCGTGGAGGGTACTCTGGAAGACCTGGAGGAACGATTGAAAGCCTTGAAGGCGAGCTATAGCGGAGAAATAGATTGAACTCTCCTTGGATTCTAGCGATGCCGCGGGTATAAGGATGAAGGACTACATCGAAGAGTGTATTCTCAAAGTACGAGAGGAAACCAGAGCGGAAAAAAGTGAGGAAGACGTCAAAAAGGCTGTCGCCAAATTGATGTACAGCCGGGAATTATTGAATGTCTATCTGGGTAAT
>JARLHU010000223.1 GCA_031292095.1 Desulfosporosinus sp. | reverse complement strand
GAGGGCTTAAAGATCAATTTTGGAACGATGGTTGATCCTCTAAATGCTATGATGTTGTTTGTTGTTACCCTAGTAGCCTCGATGGTACAAATCTATTCTTTGGGATACATGCACGGTGACAAGGGTTGGTCGCGTTACTATACGTACCAGTCACTGTTTGCCTTCTCCATGCTGGGCATGGTTTTGGCCACCAATTTGTTGCAGCTCTTCATTTTCTGGGAATTGGTGGGATTATGTTCCTACTTGCTGATTGGTTTTTGGTACTTCAAAGTATCTGCGCGAGAGGCCGCGAAGAAAGCTTTCATGACAACTCGTGTCGGAGACTTTGGCTTACTTCTCGCGATACTTTTCCTCTATACCAAGTTCGGCACGCTCGATTTTGTAGCGCTCTCCGCGATACTCAATACGAACATGCAAAATGTCGCCCTCATTGGAACTGCATCCTATGTGACAGTCATGGCGTTCCTGCTTTTTATGGGACCTGTGGGCAAGTCCGGACAGTTTCCTCTGCACGTGTGGTTGCCGGATGCTATGGAAGGCCCCACGCCAGTTAGTGCGCTGATTCACGCCGCAACGATGGTTGTGGCCGGGGTTTACTTAGTAGCCCGGATGTATTTCCTCTTTGATCATGCCGACCCGTCCGCCTTACAGTTTATTGCTGACATAGGCGCCTTCACGGCTATCTTTGCGGCGTCTATCGCGATTGCGCAGGATGATATTAAACGGATTTTAGCGTATTCCACCTTAAGCCAACTTGGTTATATGATGTTTGGGCTCGGTGTGGGTGCGTACTCGGGATCTATGTTTCATCTAATGACGCATGCGTTCTTTAAGGCGTTGATGTTTTTAGGCGCTGGTTCTGTGATTTATGCAATGCATCATAAACAGGATATATGGGAAATGGGTGGGCTATGGAAAACGATGCCGATCACCGGTACAACCTTTTTCATCGGAATTTTAGCTATCTCCGGAGTCCCACCGTTTGCTGGATTCTTCTCTAAAGACGAGATTTTAGCCAACGCCTTGCACAACGGCCATCCAATTATTTATGGCGTGGGTCTGTTTACGGCCTTCTTGACAGCGTTCTATATGAGTCGCTTGTTCTTTGTAACCTTTTGTGGACCTGCCAAACCAGAGAACCATACTAAGGAATCCCCTTGGAGTATGACGATTCCACTCATGATTCTCGCTTTCTTCAGTGTCGTTGGTGGATGGGTGGCCTTACCGGAACATAACTTCGCTTTCTATGTCCATTATCTCCCGCTGGGACACGAATTCGAAAGAGAAGCGATTGATTGGGGTATGGCCGGAATTTCCGTACTAGCGGGACTACTTGGTATTGGGCTCGCTTATATCATCTACCTCAAAAAAGCTATTGCTGCAGAGAGTATTGTGGCTCGCTTTCCTACGGCTTACAAAGTTCTGCAAAATAAATACTACGTTGATGAGTTATATCTATGGATCATCAACAACATCATGGGCGGTCTAGCCAAAGTCCTGTACTGGTTTGACATTTATGTCATAGACGGGATCATTAATGGTATCGCCTTCATCACGCGCGGTAGTGCGAACGGACTGCGCCGAACAACTACAGGACAACTACAAACGTACGCTATGGTGTTCTTTTTCGCAGTTGTCATCATATTCATGGTCTTCGCATTTGGGGAAGGTCAACTGTCGTCTCTTAACCCCTTAGCGACGCTAGGAGGTGTGAAATAATGTCGGTACTGCCAACAGCGGGTCCATCGCTCCTTTTGCCCGGCATTCTATTAGCACCGGTATTGGCAATGTTAATGATTGTTTTCTTGCCCAAAGAAGAGAGCAAGACGATTAAAATCGTAGCTGCCATTGGTACTCTAGTTTCCATGGTCCTCTCATTTTACGCATTCTTTGCTTATGACCGTGTCTTGGGCGGAATGCAGTTTACCTTAACTATTCCTTGGATCCCTGATCTCGGTGTCACCTTAGCTTTTGGAGTTGACGGAATCAGTTTGCCCATGCTTCTTCTGACGAACCTTATTGGTTTCTCTTCGGTTTATGCATCTTGGAATATGGATAAGCGGGTCAAAGAATTCTTTGCTTTACTGCTTATTCTGATCACGGGTGTCATGGGAACGTTTATCGCGCGTGACTTGTTTATCTTCTTCCTCTTCTATGAGATCGTGGTTATTCCAATCTACATCATGGTCATCATCTGGGGTAGTACGAAGCGGGTTGCCAAGGAATACGCCGGTATGAAGTTGACCATCTACCTGCTCATCGGATCGGCATTCCTACTGGTTGGAATGATCGCCTTGTACTTGGCTGCAGCTAAAAACGGTCATCCAACCTTTATGTTTGACCAGCTAGCCATGAGGCAAGACCTCTACAGTCCGGCCTTCCAAAAAGTCGCCTTCGGTTTGATGCTCTTTGGTTTCGGATCATTGATTTCTATGTTCCCTTTTCATTCATGGTCACCCGATGGTTATGCTGGAGCTCCGACCGCAGTCAGTATGATTCACGCTGGAGTTCTAAAGAAAATTGGGGGCTATGGATTAATCCGCTTAGGAATTTTCGTACTCCCACTGGGAGCAAGGTATTGGGCGCCAATCATCGCATTTTTGGCCATTTGTAATGTGCTGTATGCAGCATTCATTGCCTTGGCACAAAAGGACCTCAAATACGTCGTCGGATATTCATCGGTTAGCCACATGGGGTACGTACTCATTGCGCTGGCGGCCCTGAACCCAACCGCGATGACAGGTGCTATAGCGATGATGTTTGCGCACGGCGTCATGTCCGCCCTCATCTTCTCGATGATCGGATTTATCTACGAAAAGACTCATACGCGCAATATTGCTGATTTGGGAGGACTTGCCCATCAAATGCCTCGCTTAGCCATTGGCCTTTTACTGGCGGGTATGGCATCGTTGGGCTTGCCAAGTACGGTCAATTTTATTTCCGAGTTCACCATCTTTATGGGTACAATTCATGTCTATCCAGCACTGGCTATACTGGGAATTTTCGGGATTATCTTCACGGCAGTCTACATCTTACGGATGATTGCCAACGTTCTGTTTGGACCGCGTCGTCCCGAATGGGACCATCTGGTTGACATTCGTGGGCCCGAATTGGTTCCTATGGTCTTGTGCGTGTTCGTAATCTTTATTGCAGGGATATTCCCGAACATTTTATTTGGCATGATCGATAGTGGGGTCCATTCCTCAGGCCTTGCTAAGGTCCTTGAAACAGTGAGTCAAGCGAAGATGGGAGGGTTGTTCTAATGGTAGATTTTAATATTGCTACAGTGCTCACGCCTGAAATCGCGATGGCCGCTTTAGCCTTGATTCTGTTGGCCATTGGACTACTGATTCCACCTGGCGCGCGAAAAGGCATGATGCCGCTCACTGTGTTCTCGTTATTAGGTGTTCTCAGTTATACGGTCTTGGACTTTTTCCAAGGTCAAAAAGCGTCATTCTTAGGTGGTGTGTATCTACACGATCAATTCGCAGTCTATTTCAAAATACTTTTCTTAGCGGCGGCAATTCTGGTCGTACTCTCTTCAGGGGGATACATTCAGAAATTAGCCGAACACCGTGGCGAATTTTATTCTTTGATTATGACTGCCACTTTGGGAATGATGATTATGGCAGGTGCCGGAGAGCTAATCACAATGTATGTCGGCCTTGAGCTGATGACGATTTCCTTCTATATACTTGTCGCTTATTTGTCCGATGATGCACGTTCCTCGGAAGCCGGAATTAAGTATCTTGTGCTGGGTGCCACATCATCGGCCATTTTACTCTATGGAATCAGCCTTGTTTATGGGTTGACCGGCTCGACGCAGTATACGGAAATTGCCAGCAGGTTGGGGGCAAACTTAACGCCAGCGTCGTTCTTGGCTACAGTTTTCCTTCTGGCTGGATTAGGCTTTAAAATTTCCTTGGTACCGTTTCATCTTTGGGCTCCAGACATTTATGAGGGGGCTCCTACCCCTGTTACAGCCTTCTTAGCCGTTGCCTCTAAAGCAGCAGCCTTTGCAGTGTTGATTCGGGTATACCTCTTGATGATGAACAGCCAATCCTTCTCAGGTACTGGACAAACACTGTTAGTTGTTTTAGCGGCACTAACAATGATTTTAGGTAACCTGATTGCGATTCCGCAAACCAACATCAAACGCTTATTGGCGTATTCGAGCATTGCTCAAGCCGGTTATTTGATGGTGGGTATCATTGCCGAATCTGTGGCGGGAGTTAAAGGTGTCCTCTTCTATGCGATGATTTACGTCTTCGCTAATATGGGAGCATTTGCTGTAGCTACCCACATATCTGAAAAGCAAGGTAGTGACGAGATTAAGGACTTCGCTGGGTTAGCGCGTCGTTCACCTTTAGCTGCGATTGTGATGACGTCATCCTTATTATCCTTAGCAGGAATTCCACCACTGGCTGGATTCGTAGGGAAGTTCTATCTCTTCTCCGCTGTCATGGATCAAGGGTATACAGCTATCGCTTATATCGGTTTCGTGATGAGCATGGTGTCCGTATACTATTATCTCTCGGTCGTTAAGGTGATGTTCCTTGGAGAGGGTGAAGGGTTGCCGGATGTTCCTATCCATGGAGCGGTGAAGTTCACGATGGTATTTACCATGTTAATTACGTTAGCGATTGGTATTTATCCGACTCCTCTGGCTCAAATGGCGTTTGCGGCTGCTCAGAGCTTGATTAAGTAACATCGATTAGATAAGTTAATGGCACAAACGTCTTAGATTATGCAAAAGAGGTTCTCAGTAATTTACTGAGAACCTCTTTTTGCATGGGAAAACAGAAGGGCCGGTTCTCTTGCTTCCCCCGTCCCTCTCGGCCCCTCTGTTTTTAAAAGGACTGAAGTACCGCCAAGGGTTTTCCTTAAAATTAGAAATAGTAACGTCGAGGTGTTATAGTTAAAGTAGTTCTTTACATGAAGGGTTTTATTCCGTAGATATAGAATTGAAATATAATAGAATTTGTAAAGGAGTTGTCCGAATTTCAGTGGAGAATAAACAATCCTTGGGAAAATCCGGAGAAGCATATGCAGCTCGTTTAGTGACAGAATCCGGATTGCGCATAATAACTCAAAATTATCGTTGTCCTAAAGGGGAAATGGACATTATCGCACGTGATGGAGAGGTCTTGGTATTTATTGAGGTACGGACACGACGGTCGTCTTATAGAGGGTGGGGCGAAGAAAGTATAACGCGGCAAAAGGTGCAACGATTACAAGCAATTGCGTCATTCTATGTTTTACAACAGGGGTATATAAACTGGCCAAGCGTTAGATTTGATGTAGTTGCGATACGTTGGATCGGACAAGACCCTGAGATCAATTGGATTCAAGCGGCTTTGTGATTCATTTTTAGTCTTTGATCACAAAATAGTCACGTTTAAATGGTAAGCTAGAATTAGCGATGTCTAAGGGGGTTATAAATATTGGATCCAATTTTAATTGTTGATGATGAAGAGAAAATCAGAAAATTAGTCCGGTTATACCTTGAGAAGGAAGGTTTCCAGGTTGAGGAAGCAGAGGATGGACGGGTCGCTTTGGAAAAGTTTCGTGCCGGGCAATTCTCCCTTTTAATTGTAGATCTCATGATGCCTGATATTGACGGTTGGCGTGTCTGCCGAGATATTCGTGAGAGTTCATTGATTCCGATCATAATGCTGACCGCGCGAGGGGAAGAGTTTGATCGTGTCTTAGGTCTTGAACTAGGTGCTGACGATTATTTGGTGAAACCGTTCAGTACCAAGGAGTTAGTTGCTCGGGTAAAAGCTCTTTTGCGTCGCTCTACAGGTCAACTTCATCCTGTTTCTTCGGAAATAACAGTCGGGTCACTGTGTATTGATAAAGAAAGACACCGTGTTAGCATTAAAGGCGAGGTTATTAACTTAACCCCTCTAGAATTTGATCTACTATATTTCTTAGCCAAGAATCGGGGGCGAGTTTTCACACGGGAGCAACTGATGGAAACCGTTTGGGGGTATGATTTTTACGGGGACGCTCGTACGGTGGATACGCATGTCAAAAAGTTACGAGAAAAACTGACCCCACCGGAGGTTAGAGGGATGATAGTTACTGTTTGGGGTGTGGGATATAAATTCGATTCCGACCCAGTTCGCTAATGGCTATTAAAGTACGTCGTTCATGGTCTATTTCCAGTAAACTGTGGATTGCCATGACCCTTTTGATTCTCGTTGTACTCGGTGGACTAGGACTTACGATTACTTGGCTCTTTGGACATTTTTATCTACAACAAAAGTTGAACTCGCTCCAGACAGATGCGACAGAAATTTCAGAACGATTGGTGGCTATCCCGAGTTGGGGTGAACGCTTAAAACTAATAGAAACGCTTAAGCTAACCTCTGGAATACAATTGGTGATACTCGATCCCAAAGGGAATATTTTAGTGATTTCGGGTTCGAGTTCGCTTATGCCCCAAGTTCTACAAGGTGGTATAGATGGACATCTTGGAGGAATTATTGGAGGGTTGTCTCGAGATCTGCGGCCCTCTGACTTTTTCAACGATGATTATTTAGCGCAGGTTTTGTCTGGAAAAACTATCTCGATTGAAGCTCAACTGGGTGGAGGGCAAGCCATGCTACTTGCGGCAACACCTGTCGGAACGAAACCAGTACAGGAAGTTGTGCTCTTGGGGAGTTCTCCAATCCCTATGCATGAGAGTATTTCGACATTTCGGTGGCTGATTTTTTACGCTTCATTGATTGCAGTTTTCTTGGCTACGGTGATTAGTCTATTTTTTGCTCGACAGGTCACGCGGCCCCTTGCCTTAATGCAACGTGGTGCAACACGGATGGCGAAAGGGGACTTTTTGCCGATTCAAGGTGTATCAAGTAAAGACGAGATCGGAGAATTGGCAGAGGCTTTGAACTCTATGGGAGAAAGTTTGAAAAACCATATGGAATGGCTTTCTCAGGAGAAAAATCTGTTGCAAGGGATTGTTGAAAGTATCAGTGATGCGGTAGTCATGTTGAGTTTTGATGGCTTAATTCTCTATGCCAATGATTCTGCTAAAGCATTGTGGCAAGAAAATGATATTGAGCTTCAGGATCGAAAGACCCAGATTGTAAATTTTCTGCAAACAATAACTCTAAGTGAAAATCAAGGTGAAAATTATAAAACGTTTGCTCTTGGAACTCAAATCCTAGAGGTTGTTATGGCGCCAATGGCGGAGACCGAAGGAATTCGTGGGCATGTCGCAGTTTTACGTGATGTAACGGCATCATTAAGAGCAGAAAAGGCACGACGTGAGTTTTTGGCTAGTGTCACGCATGAGCTGAGGACCCCACTTCATCTTATTCAGGGGTACTTGGAGGCAATCCAGGACGACATGATACCGGAACATCAGCAAGGAGAACATATTGAATTGGTTTTAGAAGAAGCCAAACGTTTAGCTCGTTTAGTTAAAGACTTACAAGATATTAATTGGCTCGAACGGGGACAAAGTTTGCAACGAGTTGCCATTGACCTGGAGAGCTTCATGAGTGATATAGATCAACGTTTTCAGGGTCGAGCGCTGGATTTAGGCTTAAACCTGGTCGTTTCGAAAGGGTCGGGAGAACTATTTGCAGATCCGGATCGGCTCTTGCAAGTCTTTATTAATCTTTTAGACAACGCCATGGGTCACACTCCTAGCGGAAAGACAGTTCGGGTTTTTCTGGTGGAAGAACTTAATCAGGTACAGTTTGCGATCCAAGATGAAGGAGAAGGGATCCCTAGAGAAGCTTTGCCCTACATCTTTGAGAGTTTCTTCAGGGTGAGTAAAGCCCGGTGTCGAAAGGATGGCGGAATGGGTCTAGGGCTAGCCATTGTAAAACAGATTGTAGAAGCCCATGGAGGAACTATTAAGGTTGAAAGTGATATGGGAAGAGGGACAACCTTTTGGATCACGCTTCCCCGTGAGGCGTCATAAGAAATTCACTTTAATAATTGAACCATATTTTGATTAATTTGGGAGGAATATAGAGAATTGTAGCGAACCTTTTATCTTAGATTTGAATGTGCCTTAGGGGAGGGGATGGAATGTTCGCTGCAGTATATGGAATGACAGTCATTGGGTTACAAGGTCACTTAATTCGTGTTGAGGTTGACGTGTCGAACGGTCTGCCAAGTTTTGAAATTGTTGGATTACCTAACACGGCTGTTCGAGAGGCGCGGGATCGAGTTCGTTCTGCAATACGAAACTCAGGCTATCAGTTCCCTCTCCAGCGGGTCACTGTAAATTTGGCTCCTGCGGATTTACGAAAAGAAGGCTCTGGACTCGATTTACCGATTGCGATCGGGATATTAGTAGCTACTGATCAATGTATTTCAGCAACGCTGGCTAAGTACGTTTTTTCTGGCGAATTGTCCTTAGAAGGAAGTCTTAGACCAGTTCCTGGAGTATTGACCATGGCCATAACTCTGAATAATGAAAATAACATAAAATCTAGCTCAGACGCGAATCATTCATCTGAAACGTTATGCTTAATTGTGCCCCCCGATAATTTGTCCGAGGCTCGTTTAGTAACTGGATTAGAGACTCATACTACAGCGACTCTAGCACAAATTGTTCATGGGATAGAAAATCAAGGTGGTTTTAAGGATGACATTATCTCTCGGACTCTAAAAACAGAAGTATCTAGCGAGGTCAATGTGGACTGGGCAGATGTTCATGGACAACAACATGCGAAAAGGGCCTTGGAAATTGCAGCAGCTGGGGGGCACAATGTAATCTTGGTGGGGCCTCCAGGCTCGGGTAAAACGCTTTTAGCCAAAGCTTATTCAGGGATACTGCCCTTGCTAAGCGACCAGGAAAGTATCGAGGTTACTCAACTCTTCAGTGTTTCAGGGATGTTGAAAAGCAACGGATCTTTAGTTCAATATCGTCCCTTTCGAAACCCTCATCATACGGTGACTAAAGCGGGGATGATTGGTGGGGGAAGAGAGCTACGCCCGGGCGAGCTAAGCTTTGCCAATCACGGTGTTCTGTTTTTAGATGAGCTTCCAGAGTTTGCACGGGAGGTTCTGGAATGTTTACGGCAACCTTTAGAGGATCGCCAGTTGACGATCACCCGACAATCTGGAAGTATTACCTATCCCGCACATGTAAGCGTTATTGCAAGTATGAATCCTTGTCCGTGTGGATATTATGGAGATCAGGGTCGAGTGTGTTCTTGTACCCCAATGCAGATCCAAAATTATCGCGGCAGGATCTCCGGCCCACTCTTAGATCGGTTTGACTTACACGTTGAGGTGCCAAGACTTAATTATTCCGAGTTAAAAAATAGCTATGGGCCGGAGTCTTCTAGCTCAGTCAGAGAACGTGTTATGGCTGCCCGTTGGATACAATGGTCTCGTCTAGGTCCAGCAAAAACAAATGCGGAAATGTCGGCCAAGGAAACCAAAGAATACGGTGAGTTGACTCCAAGTGGGGAGTCTCTCCTACATCGGATTTTTGATAGTCAACATCTTAGTGCTCGAGCGCATGATCGGATCTTGAGAGTTGCGCGAACAATTGCGGATCTTGAAGGCTCCCCCGATATCTCTCCAGAACATTTGGCGGAGGCATTACAGTTTCGCACTTTGGATAAACGATTGCAGATATAAAGTGCATAACAAATTAAACATTATACGATTATTTCGCAATCGATTCGCAGTCACTAGGCTTGCATAAAGTTGATAATCGTTTGTCAAGTTGCTGGAAAAACTGGGAAAGAAGTTACTTCCCTCGCAATAACGAAAAGCCGAGCAAATTAATTAATTTGCTCGGCTCTCATAGTCTGACACGGCCCACCTAGTTACATGAGGTTATTCCCAGGAAGATTACGTTCTGCCAATTCAATAGCCATTTTCACCATGTTACCACAGTCTCTTGAAGAAACTCCTCCAAAGCCTTCTTGCTGAAGGGTCCCTGCAAAACCTAACTCTTGAGCAATTTGCTCTTTTAACTGGTAAGACATGATGCTGTTACGTCGTTTTGACATGCGAATCCTCCTTTTGTGTGGACAGTTTCTTTCAACAACCCTGTTGATGAAAGTGTTATTAGTATAGCTTTATGTCAAAGACAGTATGTAAATGAAACTCGAATTTTCTTGGTAATGGTGGAATGAATAACCGCTTTTTAATGAATAATCTGAATCTGGATGAGGGACTCTGTGCTAACTGACATTTTTATAAAACAAGGATATAATGTGTTGAAAACTGCAGGGGGGTAAACTATTTTGCCATTATTGTTTGGAACCGCTGGTGTTCCGCTTTCCTCTACTGATCGCTCAAGTGAAGGCGGGGTACACCGTATTCGGGAACTGAATCTCAGTGCCTTAGAACTAGAATTCGTTCAAGGGGTGCGTATGGGGGAAGAAAAAGCGAAAAAAGTTGGTGCTGCGGCCAAAGAGGAAAATATTGCTTTAAGTTGTCATGCTCCTTACTATATTAATCTCAACTCTCGTGACCCAGAGAAAATCACGGCGAGCAGGGAGCGAATTATTCATACCGCGCGTATCTCGCAAATCCTCGGTGTGCGGAGCGTTATTTTTCATCCTGCCTTTAATCATGACGATTTGTCAGAGGTGGTTCTTGAGAGAGTAGTTCGTGAGCTTACCATCGTGAGGGAGACGCTTGCTGCGGAGGGAAATGATGTCCTTCTTCGTCCAGAAACGACCGGAAAAGGGACGCAATTTGGAGATCTGTCGGAAACAATTCGGATTGCCCAAGAGGTGCCAGGGGTGTTGCCCTGTATAGATTTTAGCCATCTTCATGCACGAACTAATGGAAGGCATAATACCTACGACGAATTTTGTGCGATACTCGATGAAACCGCCCAGTCTCTCGGCGATCGCTGGGTAAAGAATGTGCATTTTCATATTTCGGGGATTGAATATGGGTTGAAGGGAGAGAAACGCCACCTTGTCTTACAGGAATCCGACTTTCGGTATGAAGAACTTATGAAAGCTTGTCGTACGTTCGGTGTTGAGGGTTTGGCTATTTGCGAAAGTCCGAACCTTGAGGAGGATGCACTTTTATTGCAGCAGACGTATTTGGCTTTGGGTTAATACGTCTCAGTGGGGAGGAAGTTTCTTAGCATCCTACGCCGGTAGGTATTCCTTTAGCTTTAGGGATCACTGCTTCGGCGATACTAACCCTCAGCGCGATAGTATTCGTCAAGGGCCGTGCGCTTGCGGCGATAGTCTCCACTGGAGACTATCGTGATCGACACGCTGCATTGCTATTTGCTAATAAACCTAAAACTTTCTTCAAGAGTTTTATCTACCAATTGAAGGAAGCTGGAACTAGCTTGGCGAATATAACTCTCAGAAAGAGTTTAACAAGGAGTGGATAAATTGGATAACGAAAAGTTTCAGGAATTTATAGCGGATCAATTCACAAAACTTTTCGGTGAGTTTCAGAGTTTGAAGATAGATGTAGGTGAATTAAAGTCAGACGTCGCTGAATTAAAGTCGGATGTCAGAACCTTAAAGTCAGACGTAGCAATAATAAAAGTAGAACTAGTAGAACTAAAAGAAAGTCAAGTTCGCCTAGAATCAGAATTCCATAATCAAATCACTGCATTGCATGATTTTCGGGTTGGTCAGGAAAAAGTTAATCTAGAAACTAAAAATGAATTAAGAACTCTGGATACTAAGCTGGGAGAGCTTCAGATGGAGACGGCTCATCTACGGGTAGTGAAGTGAAGTGAAGTGAAGTGAATTTTGGTTTGATATGACGACATGAATGTGGTGTCGATGTGTGCTTTAGAATAATTTTTGCAAATCACAAATATAGACTTTTAAAACTTTGTTCAAAAAAACAAAGTTTTTTATTTTATTAACGGTAGTATTCTTTAATGTCGAGATTGCATTATTATTTCCTTTGTTGTTCACACTAAGTTGGGGAGGAATATTAAATGCATACGTTATGGAAACGGCTAAAAAAGATTGGCGATCTTAGTGCAGTGATGAGTAAAAAGAACGATTTTTCACCGATCCTGCACTATTTCACCTGAAATAAGGATATTCGACAATCTTCTACGCAGGAGAAGCGCCCTTTTGTCCCGAAAAAGAGGGCAAAGGAGGTTGAACGTATGGGGATGGAACAGGAAAAGATTGTGCGAGCGGCATTCCGCACAATTTCAGGTGTTGGAAGCCAACGTTTACGTCAGCTTATTGCTTACTTCGGTAGTGCGGTAAAGGCATGGGAGGCTCCACAAAGTACTTATCTTCAAGTTGTTAAACAGGAAAAGTGGCTTGGGGAGATTTTTAAGGTCAGAAAGGATATAGACCCTCGGGAGATCGGAGATGCCTTAAGTAAAAAGGGAATCAAGCTGATCACGCCTGAGGAGACCAATTATCCCCTTTTATTGGCTGAGCTGGCGGATGCACCACCACTTCTATATTATCGTGGGCAACTTCGAGGAAATGTGGAGGTGTTAGCTTTTGTCGGCTCACGTCAAGCAACCGCTTATGGTAAATCTGCGGCACGGAAGTTGGCGCGCGAAGTTGCTGCTAAAGGAATTGTCATTGCCAGCGGTCTGGCCAGAGGAATTGATACTGCTGCCCATCAGGGTGCGCTCGATTGTAAGGGGATGACTTGGGCTTTTCTCGGCTGTGGTCTTGATCGGATTTATCCTTCAGAAAACCGACACCTAGCGGAGGATATTCTGGAGAGTGGGGCCTTAATTAGCGAATTTCCGCCTGGTACTCCACCGAAGGCGAGCCATTTCCCAGCGCGCAATCGATTGATTAGCGGGTGTTCCTGTGGGGTTGTGGTCGTGGAAGCAGCGGAAAGAAGCGGTGCCTTGATCACGGTCGATTTTGCGTTGGAACAAGGGCGAGAAGTATTTGCTGTGCCAGGGCCAATCTTTAGTCCGGTTAGCCGGGGTCCTCATCATTTAATTCGTCAAGGAGCAAAGATCGTGGGAGAAATCGAAGATATTTGCAATGAGTTGCCTGCCTGGTCGAAACACGTAAGCCAAGTTTCGGTTAACAAAGAACTTTTGCATAATGAAACAAAATTTCCCGAAGGAAAGGATCACATGTCAATTCTTCAGCAGTTAAGTGATATTCCCCTACATATTGATCAAATTACGATTCACTCAACACTGCCAGTGGCCACAATCACACTGGCCTTATTAGAGCTGCAATTAGGAGGAAAAGTCACACAATTACCAGGTCAACATTATGTATTAGCCCGAGGGTGCTAGACATACTATGAAAAAGGCGTTAAGATAGGGCTTAGTTTTATCAACGTTAACCTAAGGGCTTAGAATAATCCAATTTGGATATAAGTGTAGTATAAAGGAAGCAAAATTTCCCTAACTTTTTTTTCTCAAAGAAAACAATTCCTGTTCGAACCTCGCGTAGCGCGCCTCGAACCTCGAGAAAAGGGTTATGTAAGTGTGGGTTTTAAGTATATTGAGGTGAAATTATGTCTAAAACGCTAGTAATTGTAGAATCGCCAGCCAAGGCAAAGTCAATCAGTAAATTTTTGGGTAGCCGTTACACGGTTAAAGCCTCAATGGGACATCTGCGGGATTTACCTAAAAGTCAATTAGGTGTTGACTTAGAACACAACTTCGAACCGAAATATATTGCGATTCGTGGACGAGGAGATTTGATCAAGGATTTACGTGCAGCGGCTAAAGGGGCAGATAAAGTGTTCTTGGCCTCTGACCCGGACCGTGAGGGAGAAGCGATTGCTTGGCATCTATCCCATTTGTTGGGACTTAACCTGGAAGATAAAAATCGAATTGAATTTCATGAGATTACCAAAGGGGCAATCCAGGCCGCAATTAAACATCCTCGTCAGATTGATCTGGATCGGGTGGACGCTCAGCAGGCCCGTAGGGTTTTGGATCGCTTAGTCGGTTACCAGTTAAGCCCATTGCTCTGGCGGAAAATCAAGAAAGGACTGAGTGCCGGTCGAGTCCAATCCGTAGCTGTACGGTTAGTTGACGATCGAGAGGAGCAAATCAGGGCTTTCGTTTCGGAAGAGTATTGGAGCCTTACAGCTAACCTCCAATCGGCCGGAGGAAGTTTCTTGGCAAAGCTTTTAAAAAAATCTGGGCAGAAGGTTGCCATTTCCTCTAAAGCAGAGATGGAAATCATTTTAGAGGAAATATCAGGCAAAGATTTTCAAGTTTCTGAGGTACGTACGAAAGAAAAGAAAAAACTTCCTGCTCCTCCCTTTATAACGAGTAGCTTGCAGCAGGAGGCCCATCGCAAATTGAGTTTTTCACCAAAGCGTACTATGATGTTGGCTCAGCAATTGTATGAGGGGCTTGACTTGGGTAAAGAAGGAACCGTCGGATTAATCACCTATATGCGAACAGATTCTGTCAAGATCGCTGAAACCGCCCAAGCGGAGGCTAAAGAATGGATTATGTCACAATATGGAAATGATTATTATCCCCCTGAACCTCGCCAATTTAAGAATAAGGGGCGGGCTCAAGAAGCGCATGAAGCGATTCGACCGACTGTAACAGCGCGGACTCCGGATTTATTAAAAGGGATTTTGTCAAGAGATCAATTACGGTTATACCGTTTGATTTGGGAACGCTTTATTGCGAGTCAGATGAGTGTTGCAGTCATGGATACGTTGACGGTTGATGTGCTTGTGGGGGAATACTTATTCCGAGCGAATGCGTCGACGGTGCGTTTCTCAGGATTTTTAGCGGTCTATGAAGAAGGAAATGATGAAGCAGAGACGATCGATGAGGAGCAAAATTCATTGACCCTTTCAGTTTCTCCGGGAGAAAACTTAAAACTTTTTAAAATTCAAGACAAACAACATTTTACTGAACCGCCACCGCGCTATACGGAGGCCTCTCTCGTTCGCAAGCTGGAGGAGGAAGGGATCGGAAGACCGAGTACATATGCACCAACCATTGAAACAATTCAAACTCGGGGTTATGTTGTTAAAGAGGAAAAACAACTCCTTCCTACGGAACTTGGCGACATCGTGATAACCTTACTTAAAGAATATTTCCCGGATATTTTGAATTTAGAATTTACTGCCAATTTAGAAGGCAAACTTGACCTAATTGAAGAAGGCAGTACCCCTTGGAAGTCCGTGGTTGAAGACTATTATACGCCCTTTGCAGTGACTTTAGCTAAGGCTGAAGAGCAGATCGGTAAGGTAAAAATAGAGGATCAAGTCTCAGAAGAAATCTGTGACCTCTGCGGACGGAATATGGTGATCAAGATGGGTCGCTATGGTAAATTCTTGGCCTGTCCCGGTTTTCCGGAGTGTCGAAATACGAAACCACTTTTGGAACAAGTAGGCGCAAATTGTCCGAAATGCACGAAACCGCTTGTGGTTCGCCGCTCCAAGAAAGGGCGCAAGTTTTATGGCTGTAGTGCTTATCCAGAGTGTGATTTTGTTTCCTGGGAAATGCCAGCGCCTGATCCGTGTCCTGAGTGTCAGCAGTTGATGGTGATTAAATCCTCGAAACGAGAAAAAAAATATGTATGTACAAACCCGGAATGCCGTTATACAAAAGTGATTGAAGAAGGCTAAATTTCGGCGGAATAGCTCTATTGGATAAGGAGAGAATGGACACATGCAGCAACCTATCACTGTCATCGGAGCAGGCCTCGCAGGTTCGGAGGCTGCTTGGCAACTTGCCGAACGCGGGGTAAGGGTCGATCTCTATGAAATGCGCCCGAACAAATCAACTCCCGCCCATCAAACCGACTGGTTTGCAGAATTAGTTTGCAGCAACTCACTGCGAGGGGCTGGCTTAGAGAATGCAGTGGGGTTGTTAAAAGAAGAAATGCGCCGTTTAGGGTCTTTCATAATGAGTGCAGCGGACCATAATGCGGTTTCCGCGGGTGGAGCCTTGGCAGTCGATCGGGAACTGTTTGCGAGTGAGGTTACGAAACGGTTGGAACAACATCCCTATGTAACTGTTCATCGGAAGGAAGTACAGAGCATCCCGCATGAGGGGATCATCGTGGTGGCTAGTGGCCCTTTAACTTCCGACGATTTAGCGGAGGATATCCTGAGGTTGACTGGCGAGGAAGCCCTATCCTTTTACGATGCGGCCGCTCCGATCGTTACGCTCGAATCGATTGATTTAAACAAGGCTTTTTGGGCTTCACGTTATGATAAGGGAGAAGCAGATTATCTGAACTGTCCTATGACCAAGGAAGAGTACGATGCGTTTTATCAGGCATTGATACAGGCGGAGACGGCCGAAGTTCAAGGTTTTGAGCAAGGTAGAGTTTTTGAGGGCTGTCTACCGGTTGAAGTAATGGCGAAGCGTGGCCTCCAAACCCTAACGTTTGGGCCCTTAAAACCTGTTGGTTTGCAAGATCCCCGAACTGGAAGAAAGTCTTACGCCGTTGTACAGCTTCGTAAGGAAAATCAAGCTGGAACACTCTTTAATTTGGTGGGCTTTCAAACACATTTAAAATGGGGGGAACAAAAACGGGTCTTTTCTCTAATTCCCGGTTTAGAGAATGCCGAGTTCGTGCGGTATGGTGTAATGCACAGGAATACGTTCCTCAATGCGCCGAAGGTGCTTAATGCAGACTTTAGTCTGAAGGTAAAACCAACAATTTTTTTTGCCGGTCAAATGACTGGAGTTGAAGGATATGTTGAATCTGCAGCCAGCGGGCTTCTGGCAGGCCTTAATGCCTGGCGGCGTTCCAATCAGTGGGATACCCTTGTTTTTCCATTTGAAACGACGTTAGGGGGGCTGGCTCGCCATTTGGAGGGTTCCCCTAGTCAGAGCTTTCAACCGATGAACATTAACTTTGGGTTACTCCCCCCTTTGACAGAACGAATACGGGACAAGCGCGAAAAAAATACGAAAATCTCTGAACGTGCCTTGATGGCTTTGGGAGAGTTCTGTAAGCGAGAGGATTTGGGGAGGTAAGCTTTGTGCTGGTTGATGAAGCGTTAAGCTTATTTGTGGGTTATCAATATTCCCAAAACCGATCAGAGCATACCGTCATTGCTTATCAAACTGATCTGGGTCAGTTTTTTCGGTTTGCGGCGCTCGATCAGGGTTTAGAACCTGAAGTACTCACGGTGGATCTGATTGATGTCTATATCGTTCGTAGTTTTCTCGGTGTCTTGGCTGAACACGGATTGGCGAGAAAAAGCATGGCCCGTAAGCTTGCAGCACTACGGTCGCTTTTCAAGTTCCTATGTCGTAAGGAAATACTCCCGATAAATCCAGTTCAGCGGGTTGCGAGTCCGAAATTAGGACGGAAACTCCCGCATTTTCTTTATTTAGACCAGGTTGAGGCGCTGTTAAGGGCTCCCGATAGTACAAATCTACTGGGTTCCCGCGATCAAGTTATTATGGAACTGCTCTATGGCTCCGGGCTGAGGGTCAGCGAACTTGTCGGCTTAAATCGAGAGAATCTTGATTTAGAGAGTGGGTTGATACGAGTCCTCGGGAAGGGGAGTAAGGAGCGGGTGGTCCCGGTGACAAACTACGCGATTCAGGCGATCGAGGTTTATCTTGGCTTGCGCTCAGATAAAAGTAAAGCGCTTCTGCTTAATTATCAAGGGATGCGTCTATCGGACAGGTCTGTCCGTAGGATTTTAGACAAATTGGTCGCCAGGATTAGTCTGGAACAACATGTGAATCCACATATGCTCCGCCACTCCTTTGCTACCCATTTATTGGATGGCGGAGCTGATTTAAGAAGTGTCCAAGAGTTACTGGGACATCAGAAACTTTCATCGACCCAAATTTACACGCATCTGACTCGTGAGCGGCTTAAAGACGTATACGCACAGGCTCATCCGCGAGCGAAAGAGCAACCTATACCTGAGGGATAGAGAATTTTCACAAAAAGAGGTCAATTGACTACAATTGACTTGACACGCTAAAAATGCCCGAGTAAACTTCATTGAAGGGAGGTTTTATTCATGTTTCATGCAACAACCATCGTGGCAGTGAAGAACGGGGAACACGTAGCCATAGCAGGTGACGGCCAAGTGACCTTTGGGCAAGCAACCGTCATGAAACATACTGCCCGGAAAGTTCGTCGTTTGTTCCATGGAAAAGTGATTGCAGGGTTTGCGGGATCCGTTGCGGATGCGTTTACACTTTTTGATAAGTTTGAACAAAAACTCGAAGAGTATCATGGAAATCTGCAACGTGCGGCCGTAGAGCTCGCGAAGGAATGGCGAACAGACAAAATGCTTCGTAATCTTGAGGCATTGCTTTTGGTTGCAGATACCAAAAATCTTTTAATTTTATCAGGTTCAGGTGAAGTGATTGAACCGGACGATGGAATCGCTGCCATCGGATCCGGTGGAAACTTTGCCTTAGCTGCCGCTCGTGCCTTAGTGAAGCATACGGATTTGCCGACGGCAGAGATTGTTCGCGAAGCGATGCTTGTAGCTGCTTCAATTTGTGTTTATACAAATGAGCAAATTATAGTGGAAGAGTTATAAAGGGGTGAGACTATGGACAGCTTGACTCCACGTGAAATTGTCCGTGAATTGGACCGATATATCGTTGGACAAGATGCGGCAAAACGAGCTGTTGCGGTTGCTTTGCGTAATCGCTACCGTCGTTCTTGTTTGCCAGAGCAATTGCAAGAAGAAATCATACCGAAAAATATTTTGATGATAGGTCCGACGGGCGTAGGGAAGACTGAGATTGCCCGGCGGTTGGCAAAACTCGTTCGCGCCCCATTCATTAAGATCGAAGCCACGAAGTTTACCGAAGTTGGGTATGTAGGCCGAGATGTGGAAGCCATTATCCGTGATTTGGTCGAGATTGCCTTGCGTATGGTGAAGGCAGAGCGTGCAGATAAGGTGCAAGCTCAAGCGGCGATCAATGCTGAAAAACGCTTAATTGAATTGTTGGTTCCGGAAAAACGCTCAGAGAGTGCTTCAAGTAACCCTTTTCAGATGCTGTTTGGTCAAACGCCCGATCAAGAAAAGGAGATCGACGTGACGCCTGAAATGGAGAAAGAACGCAAATTAGTAGCTGACCGCTTGCAGCGCGGTGACCTTGAAGAGCAGGTTATTGAAATCGCGGTTGAAGAATCTACGCCCCTTGCCGATATGCTGGGCAACAACAACATGATGGAAATGGGCTTGAATATTCAGGATATGATGTCGGGAATGCTCCCCAAGAGGCACAAGAAAAGAAAAGCTACCGTGCGGGAAGCACGAAAGATATTGATTCACGAAGAAACTCAAAACTTGATCGATCATGAAGAAGCGGTACAAGAGGCCATTCGTAGAACTGAACATGAGGGCATAGTTTTTTTGGACGAAATCGATAAGATTGCCGGGCGAGATGGTGCGGGTGGTCCGGACGTTTCTAGAGGAGGGGTCCAACGTGATATTCTCCCCATTGTTGAAGGATCTACCGTCGTAACCAAGTATGGACCGGTTAATACTGATCACATCCTGTTTATTGCTGCGGGAGCTTTTCATCTCAGTAAGCCGTCTGATCTTATTCCTGAACTTCAGGGAAGATTCCCTATTCGTGTGGAACTTGAATCCTTAAGCGTAGCCGATTTCAAACGTATTCTTACAGAACCTCAATCGTCGTTGATTAAACAGTACAGCGCTTTATTGGAAACTGAAGGAATAAAGGTAGATTTTACAGAGAATGCTATTGACGAATTGGCAGAGGTCGCCTACAAAGTAAATTCTACCACTGAAAATATCGGAGCTCGACGACTGCACACGATTGTAGAAAAAGTACTTGAGGAATTATCGTTTGAAGCCTCGGAACTGCCCGATGATTACACAGTGACCATTAATCGCGAATATGTTCAGCACCGTCTAGGTAATGTGGTGCAAAATCAAGATTTAGCGAGATATATTCTTTAGAAATATTTCAATTTATGAATAGGGAAGCAAGTTAAAGGGGGATAACTAAAACTCATGGATAAAGCGACATTGTTAGAAAAAACAAGAATTATTAGCAAGTTAATCCAGCGTGCAGCCGGGAATCCGGTTGATTTTGAGGAAATGGCTAAAGTTCTTCAGCAGGCTGTGCTTGCCAACTGTTATATTGTCGGTCGACGAGGGAAAATCTTGGGATACAGCTTCATGAGCCATTTTGCTTGTGGATCAATGGAGGAAATTGTAATTCGATCCGAGCGCTTCCCTGAAAGTTATAATGAAGGTCTCATGAAAGTATCAGAGACTATAACCAATACGTGTCAGGTCGCCAATGGCTGTGTATTCAATTCGAATGAATCTTGTCAGTTTACGAATAAGCTTACAACCGTAGTTCCTGTATTGGGTGGAGGCGAACGAGTCGGGACACTTGTGCTCGCCAAATATGACGAGGAGTTTAAAGAAGACGATCTTGTCCTGGCCGAATACGGTGCAACGGTTGTGGGAATGGAAATTTTACGGGTCAAGGCGGAACGCGCAGAAGAGGAAGCTCGTAAAAAGGCGGCAGTCCAAATCGCTGTTGGAACCCTATCGTATTCTGAACTCGAAGCAGTGGAACACATCTTTGCCGAATTGGGTGGCGGGGAAGGACTACTGGTTGCCAGCAAAATTGCCGATCGAGTCGGAATTACTCGTTCGGTTATTGTTAATGCGCTGCGTAAATTTGAATCAGCCGGTGTGATTGAGTCCAAGTCCTTGGGCATGAAAGGAACTTATATACGAGTTCTCAACGATTATTTGCTTGAAGAACTTGATAAGCATGTCAAACATACTAAATAGAAGTCAGAAAACAGAAGGCCAGAGGTCGGAAGCCAGAAGGCAGGGATAGGCATCCGAAGGGGAATCCATCGATCTGACTCATCCGGCATCTGACCTCTGACTTCTCTAATTCGCAAGGAGGGTAATTTCATGGAAGAACATGATTACGTCTACCAACTGAAACCCCTGATAGTCCCTGGTCTCATGTTTCTTATTATTTATCCGCTTGTGATGGGTAGTATCTATGTCTTCAGTAAGCTACCAAGTGTTGAATTAAAAGTGCTGCTAGGGATCTACGTCATTTCAGGACTCGGAATTGTTGCTTTGTGGGTTATAGGCAAGAGCAAACACGTGCGGATTAATGACCAACAGATTGTCTTTAGTTCCTTGCTGGGAGAGCATATACTGGCGCCCAAGGATGTTCGACGAGTGGCCTTTTATTTTGATGGAAAAGGGCAGGAGGTTGCGCAAATACGTGCCAATGAAGTGTTTTATTATATAAGTGAATTCTATTTCCCCTTTCCGGAGCTGATGAGTGACTTGGAAAATTTTATTCAGCGCTATGATTTACGTTCGAACATTGAGGGATATGCTGGCTTAAACAAATAGGTAGGGCACGAGGCATCGTGCCCTACTCCGTACGTCGCAATTGCCTTGCAATGAATTGCAAAATGTGCTATCCTATTGGCAGTGTGATTTAATAACACACGCAGTGGGATTGTGGTGCCAGTTCCTTGTTGGGAGACAAGGGGCATCATGAGATGAACTTGCGGAGGAAAAAACAAAAAGAGAGTTGGTATAACACAATGGCAGTTATTTCTATGAAACAATTATTGGAAGCGGGTGTTCATTTCGGACACCAAACTCGTCGGTGGAATCCGAAAATGGCTCGCTATATTTTTACAGAGCGGAATGGAATTTATATTATTGATCTTCAAAAAACTGTAAAAAAAGTGGATGAGGCCTTTAACTTTGTTCGGAACCTTGCTTCAGAAGGAGGTACCATGCTGTTTGTGGGTACCAAGAAACAAGCGCAAGAGTCTGTCAAAGATGAAGCTGAACGTTGCGGCATGTATTTTGTGAATGAGCGTTGGCTCGGTGGCATGTTAACGAATTTTCAAACGATTCAAAAACGTGTTGACCGTTTGCGCGTTTTGGAGCGGATGGAGGCTGAAGGCGTTTTCGATGTGCTTACTAAGAAAGAAGTTTCGGCGCTTCGTCATGAGATGGAGAAACTGGAGCGCTTCTTGGGTGGCATTAAGAACATGAAAAAGCTTCCAGATGCGTTATTCATTGTCGATCCGCGTAAAGAACGCATTGCGGTCGCAGAAGCACGTCGTTTGCATATTCCGATTGTAGCAATAGTTGATACAAACTGCGATCCGGATGAAATTGATGTTGTTATCCCGGCTAACGATGACGCCATCCGTGCTGTCAAGTTACTCACTTCGAAGATGGCTGATGCGATCATCGAAGGACAACAAAGTAACGAGGATGAGGTCGAGGTAGCTGGAGAAGTAGCCGAAGCATAAGCGAGGTTTGATGCGCGAGGTTTAAATATCGCGCATCAAGTTGAGGCATCGGATTTTTAATAGTACATAGGAAGGGCCAGAGGTTCGAGGTTCGAATATCGCGCCTCGGACCTCTATACGTATATCAAGCTAAAGCTTAAAACATTGCGAATATGTCTTGAAAATAGTGCGTCCAGCATTTGTACAACGAAATATTTTCCAATGAAAATTAGAAATTACTTATCGTGCATTGTGCATCGAGCATCGAGCATCGTGCATCGAATATAGGAGGGTAACCATGGCAGACGTAAGCGCAGCTCAAATTAAAATGCTCAGGGAACGTACGGGTGCAGGTATGATGGATTGCAAAAAAGCACTTACAGAGTGTAATAGCGATATAGAAAAGGCCTGTGATTTTTTACGCGAAAAAGGACTAGCGGCCGCCGCCAAAAAGGAAGGGCGTGTTGCGGCGGAAGGGACGGTTGAGTCCTACATCCATGGCGGTGGGCGCATCGGTGTGTTAATTGAAGTAAACTGTGAGACAGACTTTGTTGCTCGTGGGGATGAATTTAAAGCGTTAGTTCGCGATCTTGGGTTGCATATTGCAGCCGCGAACCCGCAATATCTGAACAAAGAAGATGTGCCCGTAGAAGTGCTCCAACACGAGAAGGATATCTTAAAAGCACAAGCTCTCAATGAAGGAAAGCCCGAGAAAATCATTGAAAAAATGGTTGAAGGTCGAATTGAGAAATTTTACAAAGAAGTTTGTTTAATGGAACAAGCTTTCGTCAAAGATCCCGATAAGAGTGTGCGCGATTTAATTCTCGATAAAACCGCCAAAATGGGTGAACGCATCGTTCTTCGTCGATTTACCCGCTATGAGTTAGGCGCAGGTATTGAAAAACGACAAGATGATTTTGCCGCTGAAGTAATGAAAGAAATGAATCGATAAAGCAAACCTAGACAATCTATCTAGAGAACACCCCGGTGTTCTCTTTTTCGAATGTGAGAGGATTTCTCTCTCTAGGCGTAGAATTAGATTGGGAGGTTAATTCATGGAAAAACCGCGGTATAAACGAGTTGTCCTTAAAATAAGCGGGGAAGCGCTAGCGGGATCTCAAGGCTTTGGGCTTCAACATGACATGCTAGTTTCTGTAGCGCAACAGGTGGCCGAAATTCGGGGTATGGGGGTCGAGGTTTGCCTAGTTGTTGGTGGCGGGAACTTATGGCGTGGCATCGCGGGAAGTGCTCAAGGTATGGACAGAGCAACAGCCGATTACATGGGCATGTTGGCAACGGTGATGAATGCCTTGGCCTTACAAGATGCTTTGGAAAAAGCTGGTTCAGATACCCGTGTCTTATCTGCCATAGAAATGCGGCAAGTCGCTGAGCCCTATATTCGGCGTCGTGCTATTCGCCATATGGAAAAAGGGCGTATTGTGATTTTTGCGGCTGGAACCGGTAATCCGTACTTCTCGACCGATACGACGGCTGCTTTAAGGGCAGCTGAGATTGAGGCAGACGTTATTTTGATGGCTAAACGGGTAGATGGAGTTTACGATTCCGATCCACTAAAGAACCCCCAAGCGAAACGATTTGATCGTTTAAGTTATCTGGATGTACTGAGTAAAGGTTTGGGAGTGATGGATTCCACTGCGACCTCACTTTGTATGGATAATGATATCCCAGTTATAGTGTTTGATCTCACAAAAGAGGGTAATATTCATCGTGTTATTATAGGAGAACCCATCGGAACATATGTTGGGAGGGATAGTCAATGATCACAGAGGTGATTAAAGATGCGGAAGAGCGGATGCATAAAGGGGTTGACGCTTTACGTAGAGAATATGCCACGATCCGCGCAGGTCGCGCCAATCCTAGCGTCCTGGACAAAGTTATGGTTGAATACTATGGGACTCCAACTCCAATTAGCCAGCTGGCGAATATCTCTGCACCTGAACCAAGAATGCTCGTGATTCAGTCCTGGGATAGAACCGTTCTTCCCGCGATCGAAAAAGCAATCATGAAATCAGATCTAGGGCTTAATCCATCAAGTGATGGCACAGTGATTCGCCTTATAATCCCCCAACTTACGGCGCAACGGCGAGCTGAATTGGTAAAAAAAGTTAAAAAAGAGGCGGAAGAAGCGCGTATTGCCGTCCGCAACGTGCGCCGAGATGTTAATGATAAGCTTAAGAAATTGGAGAAAGATCACGATGCCTCTGAAGATGACATCAAGCGAGCTCAAGAAGATGTTCAGAAAATGACAGATAAGATCATCAAAGAAATAGAACATGTAATGGAAACTAAGGAAAGTGAAATCACAGAAGTATGATGAATGCTTGGCTCGGTCGGAACTGGGATGAAGTTAAGACTGAACTTGAACTTATGAGTAAGCCTTACGCTTTCCAAATTACGCGCCCTCATGGTAAAATGGAAGCGTGGGGTAGTTGTAGAGTTGTCCGCATCAGAGAATTCGACGACCGCGTGGACCTAATACTAGCGCATGAAAAATTTTTGCCTAGGCAAACTTAGACCCCCTACTCGAGGTTCGATATTCGTGGTTCGAGGTTCGATATTCTAACTTAGAACCACGAAAGCACGAATCACGAACTTCGGATAGGGGGTCTTTTACTTGAAGTTCGATATTCGAGGTTCAATATTCGATATTTAAAATAAGAACCATGAAAGCACGAACTACGAACTATTCCAGGATGTTGATTCGATCCTCGAATATCGAGGTTCGAGGCCGAATTCCGTAGTTCGAATATCGAACCTCGAACATCGAGAAATGGGGTGGGATGATGTGGTTCAAACCTTGGAAACTAAATAAAGTGGATTCATTGGACCAGGTTGCAAGGGACCGCCTTCCTCGTCATATCGCCATTATCATGGACGGGAATGGGAGATGGGCTCAGAAACGAGCGCTTCCCCGTTCAATGGGGCATCGGGCGGGTGTTGAGGCCTTGCGTAAGATTGTTAAGGCGTGTTCCAATCTTGGGATCGAGGTCTTGACTGTTTATGCGTTTTCGACGGAAAACTGGAAGAGGCCCAAAGATGAAGTGGGTGTGCTAATGACGCTGCTCACGGAGTACCTGAGAAAAGAACTTCAGGAACTTCACCAAAATAATGTGCTTATTAGGACCATGGGGAGAATTACTGACCTTCCGCGTGAGGCGTTGCACGAATTAGAACACTCGATGGAGAGCACTCGAAACAATACGGGGCTCATTCTTAATCTTGCCCTAAATTATGGCGGGCGATCTGAAATTATAGATGCCGTCAGGAAATTGAGCAAAGATGTTTTGAGCGGCAAGCAACGAATCGAGGAGATTGATGAGGAACGCTTTAGTAAAGCGCTTTTTACAAATGGACTTCCTGATCCGGACTTGCTAATTCGGACCTCAGGGGAAATGAGGTTAAGTAACTTTCTACTCTGGCAACTGGCTTATACAGAAATTGTTGTAGTAGAAGAACTTTGGCCAGATTTCGGTCAAAAGGCTTTACTTGAAGCGATCAAAGCATACCAGAAGCGTGATCGTCGTTTCGGTGGAATACATACAAATTGAGGAGAACACATGGTTGAAAGAACAATTAGTGCCTTGATTGGTGCACCGCTTTTTTTAGGACTTATCTATATGGGTGGACCATATACTGCTATTATGGTTGCTGTTTTAACGCTATTGTCCTTGCGAGAATTTTTACAAATTGGTGAGAAAATGGGTGTACGCATTTGGTACAAACTCACGACTATTGTCTCTGTTGTTTGGCTGATTAGTTTGTTTATTGGCGATCAAGAGTGGATGTTGCCGGTTCTTGTCTTCTGGCTTTTAATCGGACTTGGGCGGCTTGCCTTAACTTTTCCAAAGACGTCTTTGTCAGACGTTAGTTTTAATTTGCTAGCGGTCTTCTATGCGGTCGTCTTATTATCCCATCTTTACTTGCTTCGTCAGCTTCCGAGTGGAATAAAATTGACTTTTCTAACAATTTGTTTGGTATGGGCTACGGATACGGGCGCATACCTTATTGGGAGACAATTCGGAAAGCATCTGTTAGCCCCCCAGGTTAGTCCGAAGAAGACTGTGGAAGGTTCCCTGGGAGGAATATTCTTTAGCATGGTAGTGGCCATGGTGTTCTGGCGTATTTTCGGTGGCGCTACTTGGCTTAGATATATCTTCGTGGGTGTTATTATCGGAATCAGCGCCCAAATCGGTGATTTATTCGAGTCTGCCTTGAAGCGTAGCGCTGGGGTTAAAGATTCAGGTAAGTTAATTCCAGGGCATGGTGGAATCTTGGACCGGTTCGATAGTCTTATTTTTGCAATCCCCTTAGTGTATTATGGGGTAAAATTACTTTCGTGAGGTGGAAAGTGTTGAGCATCCAGAAACACCCCCTTTGGACAAGTGTAAATAGGCTTACGGTAGTGACAACGGGTCTAGTAATGTTGAAGGTCTTTACATACTTTTTCCAAGACTTTTTGCCTGTTTTCGGCACAGTCATTTCCATCCTGTTTAGCGCCTTTTTGCCCTTTATTATCGCACTTTTTATTGCTTTCTTACTTGAACCGCTTGTGGTTCAGTTGATGAGTGCCATCCGCATTCGGCGGCCGTATGCAGCTGTATTGACCCTCCTTTTAGCGATTACTGTGTTAAGTCTTTTTGTTTTTTTAATCATTGCTCGACTTTATACCGAATTATCCGAGTTGGCGATCAGTATGCCTAATTATGGATATATCGTAGAGCTCGTGACGAAACAGGTCGATTCCATTGAAAAATTCGTTACTGTAAATCCTCAAATCCAAAGCACATTGTATTCCTCGACGGAAAGCCTGGCAAAAATGCTCCAGGAATGGGCTAAATCTGGTAGCGTCTTTTTACTTGGTTTCTTGACGGCGTTACCTCGTGTATTTATCGTGATGATCGTATCCCTAGTCGCGACATTAATGATGAGCTCTACGTATCCCAATGTAAAACGGTTTCTTTCAAACCTGTTTCCACGCCGGTGGCATGTCAGTGCTCAGGCGGTAAGCCAAGACTTGGGATCAGCCGTCGTGGGGTACTTGCGGGCTTTAGCCATTTTAATGTCAGTGACAGCTCTCACCACCATCATTGGTTTACTGCTCATCGGCAATCGCTATGCTGTTACGCTTGGAGTACTTGCTGGGTTATTGGATGCAGTACCAATCGTAGGCACAGGCATTCTATTTGGCCCTTGGATCGTCGGCCTGTTTTTAATGGGATTCTTTGGAGAGGGGTTCAAGGTGATATTAATGTGGGTTGTTACCCTTGTGATACGTCAGTTTCTTGAACCTAAAATCATGGCCCAGGGGATTGGGTTACATCCGCTTCCGACCCTTATTTCGATGTATGTAGGACTACAGTTGTTGGGGTTCGGGGGTATCTTAATGGGACCTGCAGTAATTATTAGTTATGAAGCATTGAGGAAAGTCGGTATTTTTGGGAATCCTAGAGAATAAAACTACAAATCAGGAAGAGATGATTTTCGTGAAAATGCTGACCTTGTTAGGATCAACAGGTTCGGTTGGTCGCCAAACCCTAGATGTCGTTCTTCACTCAGAAGGGCGCCTCAAGATTCATGCCTTAGTGGCAGACAAAAGTGTTGAACTTATGGAAGAACAGGCTCGTTTTTTTCGTCCTGCCGTTGTTGTGATGATGGATGAGGCAGCAGCCCTGGAACTGCGCGGTCGATTGAGAGATTTGCCGATTAAGGTGGAACAGGGTATGGTCGGTATTATTAATTCCGTGGTCGATGCACAAGTGGATACGGTTGTCACGGCACTTTCGGGCAGGATCGGTTTGGAGCCCACTCTTGCTGCCCTAGAAAGTGGTAAAACCATCGCCCTGGCTAATAAAGAAACTTTGGTAGCCGGTGGAGAATTGGTCATGGCTACTGCGAGAAAGATGCAGTGCTCGATCTTGCCGGTCGATAGTGAACACTCTGCGATTTTCCAGTGTCTAGAAGAAAATCCAGAAACTATAGAAAAAATTATTTTGACCGCATCGGGAGGGCCCTTTTTCGGCTGGTCGAAAGAAAAATTAGCGAGGGTCACCTTGAAGGAGGCCCTCAACCATCCCAATTGGGATATGGGTGCTAAAATTACCATTGACTCTGCAACTATGATGAACAAAGGACTTGAAGTCATTGAAGCACATTATTTGTTCAATATGGATTATGATGCGATAGAGGTCCTCATTCATCCACAAAGCGTGATCCACTCCATGGTGGAATATCGCGATGGCTCAGTGCTCGCGCAGTTAGGACGACCGGATATGCGACTGCCAATCCAGTATGCTTTGAGTTATCCGACCCGCTGGAAAAATCCTTTTGAGCGTCTTGACCTCCGGGGAAAAACGTTAACCTTCCATGAACCGGATCTGGACGCTTTTCCTGCCCTTGCGATGGCTTACCGGATAGGACGACGCGGCGGGACCCTTCCAGCGGTGATGAATGCAGCCAACGAGGTTGCTGTTTTGGCTTTTCTTCACGAAAAGGTCTCTTATCTCGGGATCCAGGAGATTGTTGAAAAGGTTTGCTCGGAACATCATGTGTTAGATATCTTGGATTTGGGAAACATACTTGATGCGGACAATTGGGCACGACGTCGAGCCGGAGAACTTGTATCGAAGTTCGATGCACGAAGTTCGATGCACGAATCGAGAGATTGAACAATGAGTTCAATGTCCGATACTCGAACTATGAGATGGAATCAGGTACTCATTATTTGATTTTCCAACTACAAATTACGAACCACACGAGATTGATATTCGAACTGCGAATTACTTGCTCGAGGTTCGAATTTAGAGCCTCGAACCTCGAACATCGAAAAAGGGGGGGATAAAGTGTTAACAACACTCGCCATCGTTTTTGTTTTTGGAAGCATGGTCATGATTCATGAACTCGGGCATTACATGGTTGCAAAATGGATTGGGGTTAAGGTCATTGAATTTAGTTTTGGTTTCGGACCAAAAATTGTGGGTTATCAAGGAAAAGAAACGCTTTATGCTCTGAGGGTCATTCCTTTAGGAGGGTTTGTCAAACTTCACGGCATGGATGCGGAAGTTGATGCCAATGGTCAAGCAGTGATTGCCCCTAGCCACGACTCGAGGAGTTTTATGAATAAGCCAGTTTGGCAACGCATGGCGGTAATTGTGGCTGGACCGATCATGAACTTTGTTTTGGCCATTATCCTATTTGTGGGCGTTTTTGCCTATCTCGGAATTCCGGCACCAGGGAATACAAATACGATCGGATCACTTGTTTCGGGAAAACCGGCGGCCGCTTCTGGGATTCAACCGGGAGATAAAATTCTGGCGGTAAACAATGAGTTGACGCCGAATTGGACTCGTTTGACAGAAGTCATTCATGCCAAGCCGGATCAAGTGTTAAACTTAACGCTTGAGCGGGACAATGGCAAGCAACATCAGACAGTAGCGCTGAAGACGGAAAAGGATGCTCAAACTGGGCAAGGTATGATTGGGATTGCGCCAGAAATCATCTATACGCATGCCTCTATTTTCCAGTCGACCGGGTTTGGATTAGTACGCACGGTGGATTTTACTAAGTTTATCATGGTGACTTTGGTACAGATGATCACCGGGAAGATTCCGGCCGAGGTAGGCGGTCCAGTCATGATTGCTCAGGAAATCGGGAAAGGTGCCCGGGAAGGTTTAGCTAACTTATTGAGTTTGACTGGAGTCTTAAGTATTCAATTAGGGCTCATTAACTTGTTTCCCATTCCTGCACTCGATGGGAGCAGACTTGTCTTCTTGTTGATTGAGGGGGTAAGGGGAAAACCGCTCAAACCAGAAAAAGAAAATATGATTCATTTAGTGGGTTTCGTTTTGCTGATGGCTTTAATGATCGCTGTTACTTATAAAGATGTCTTGCGCTTATTTGATAAAGCGGGGTAGTAAACTCGTTCAGCTAAAGCTGAACATCGGGGCTTCAGGTGGGGAGTTTACTCCACCTGAAGTGGAGAACCGGGGAAATGCCCACTTATAGAAGTGGGCGTCTCGCCGTTGGATGAAAGTGGGTTGGAGGCAGACATTGTTGCAAAGAAAAATGACAAAACCGGTTTCGGTAGGATCTGTGAGGATCGGTGGCGGGGCCCCGATTGTTGTACAATCGATGACAAATACGGATACCCGCGATGTTGGCGAAACATTGGCTCAGATTCACGCCTTGGCTGAAGCTGGGTGTGAAATCGTTCGTCTGGCAGTCTTGGATGATGAGGCCGCAGCGGCTTTAAAGGAGATCGCCGCTAAAAGTCCACTCCCAGTGATTGCAGACATTCATTTTGATTATCGTTTGGCGATTCGTGCTGTTGAGCAAGGTATCCATGGCTTACGACTAAACCCAGGAAATATTGGGGCTCGTTGGAAAGTACAAGAGGTCGTGCGTGCTGTTAAGGAACAGCAGATTCCGATTCGTATCGGCGTTAACGCGGGATCACTGGAAAAGGAGCTCTTAGAGAAATATGGAGGTCCTACTGCTACGGGAATGGTCGAGAGTGCCTTAAGACATATTCGTTTACTTGAGGACGAGGGATATGATAAAATTAAGGTCTCCCTGAAAGCCTCTTCGGTTCCCCTAATGCTTGAAGCTTATCGCAAGATGTCTGAAGTTGTGGATTACCCGTTGCATTTAGGGGTCACAGAGGCAGGGACAGTACGCTCGGGTGTGGTTAAATCGGCGATCGGAATCGGGGCGTTGCTTTCCGAAGGGATCGGAGATACGATTCGAGTGTCTCTCACAGGAGATCCTGTTCGAGAGATTCCCGTGGCCCTAGAAATTCTGCGTGTTCTCGGACTACGACAGCTTGACGTTGATTTAATTAGTTGTCCAACCTGTGGTCGTACACAGGTCGACTTGGCAATGCTCGCAGAAAAGGTTGATGAACGGTTATTACAGCTTCCGCCACTGGACAAGCCTTTGAAAGTTGCAGTTATGGGATGTGCTGTCAACGGACCGGGCGAGGCCCGTGAAGCTGATTTTGGAATTGCTGGCGGAAAAGGGATGGGGATTTTGTTCCGGAAGGGAGAAGTTGTGGCCACCCTTCCGGAAGACGAATTGCTACCAGCCTTGCTTCATGAAATTGAAGAGTATGTCAAAGTTCATAGTAGAGGGAATCAAAGATCGTAGGGGCAATTCATGAATTGCCCCTACATATGGAAAGGAATGGACACAATGCGCGTCAGCCAACTATTAAATCCAACCCTTCGCGAGGTTCCAGCTGAGGCTGAGGTTATCAGCCATCAGCTGATGGTTCGGGCAGGTTTAATTCGCAAGTCAGCTGCGGGAGTATATACCTATTTGCCGCTGGGGTTACGAATTTTAAAGAAGATCGAAAGCATTGTACGTGAAGAAATGGATGCCAAAGGTGGACAAGAAATCCTTATGCCGGTCATACAACCGGCCGAATTATGGAAAGAGAGCGGACGTTGGGAGGTATACGGTGCTGAGCTATTCCGTTTAAAAGACCGGCACAACCGAGAATTCTGCCTTGGCCCAACACATGAAGAAATTATCACAGACCTTATTCGGGGGGAGGTTCGTTCGTACAAACAACTTCCACTTCTTCTTTATCAGATTCAGAATAAATACCGCGACGAGCGGCGTCCCCGCTTTGGTCTGATGCGTGGACGGGAATTTATAATGAAGGATCTTTATTCTTTTGATCGGGATGAAGCAGGGCTCGATGAAAGTTATCAAAAAATGTACGATGCCTATTGTCGAATCTTTTCGCGTTGTGGACTAGCTTATCGGCCAGTTGAAGCGGACGCCGGGGCCATCGGAGGCACGGGTGGGACCCATGAATTTATGGTTTTAGCCGATTCGGGAGAAAATGCTGTTGTTTATTGTTCAGAGTGTAATTACGCAGCCAATGTCGAAAAAGCAGAATGCCGACCACAAGTCACAGAGGCAGTTGCAGTCGAAGGGGAACGGAAGTTACTACATACTCCGGAAGTAAGGACCATCGATGAAGTCTGCAAACTTTTGAACGTGCCGAAGACTAGTCTTGTTAAATCTCTACTTTATCAAGGGGATGACAAACTATTTCTGGTGCTGATTCGTGGCGATCGCGAGTTGAATGAAATAAAATTAAACAATGCTTTAGGCGGATTTGTTACATTAGAACTTGCACCTCCGCATGTAGTAGAGGGAATATTAGGGTGTGAACCCGGCTTCGTGGGTCCTGTTGAAGTGCCTGTTGGTCTTACGGTTATTGCCGACGAAGAGGTACCTTTGATGAAAAACGCCATTTGTGGAGCAAACAAGACAAATTATCACTTTGTAAATGCAGTTCCTAGTATTGAATTTCGAATAGATCAAGTCCTTGATTTAAGAATGATGGAAACGGGCGAAGCTTGCCTAAAATGTGGTGCCCCCCTGAAAGAGGCAAGGGGAATTGAAGTAGGGCAAGTTTTTAAACTAGGAACAAAGTATAGTAAAGCGCTAGGTGCAACCTATTTGGATTTAAACGGTGAAGAGAAGTTTTGTGTCATGGGCTGTTACGGTGTTGGAGTAAGCCGTTCGATTGCTGCTGCAATCGAACAAAATCATGATGATTTTGGAATTATCTGGCCGATGCCAATTGCCCCATATCACTGTATAATTGTTCCAGTCAGCACAAAGGATGTTCTAGTGGTGGAGGCGGCTGATAAGCTTTATCAGGAGCTTCAGCGTCTGGGCGTGGAAGTGATTCTCGACGACCGGGATGAACGTGCAGGTGTAAAGTTCAAGGATGCCGATTTAGTCGGATATCCTATACGGGTGACGATCGGGAGTAAGACCCTTGCCAATGGCCAGGTTGAACTAAGAGAACGCAAAACGGGCGAAACACAACTTGTACTTGTTGAAGAGGTTGCTCAGCAGGTCAAAACCATTATAGAAAAAGCTCTCTCATTCTAACTTTGAATCTATGATATAACCATCATAGAAAAAACTCCACTCATTCGAACTTCGTGTCCCGATTTTCGAATATCGAGTAAGGGGGGGAATATATGCTTAGGCCTCTTACGTTGAAGGAAGCGCCCTTCTTTTTAAAACTTCCTGCGGATCGAATTGGACTTCTGCATATCGACCTAACGACAGTGGAACTCAAACGGGTGGAGGTCTTTCCCAAACAAGGGAAATGGGTTCTCCACCTTTCTACATCGTATGAACTAGATGACTCATGTTTAGCATCATTGGAAGCGGTGCTCAGGGCTCAGGTGCCCGAGGTGAAGAAGGTTGAATGGCGCGTCGATTGTGTGTTGCAAACCACTTCTCTAAAAGTCCTTTGTGAAAATCACTGGGAGGAAATTGTTCGAGATATCACGGAAAAGTTACCAACCATGAAAGGATGGCTTGGAGAGGCGCGGTATGAGGTTTCTAACGACAAACTTCGGGTATACGTACCGAATGCTCTAGGAATCGAACATTTTCGGACCAAACAGCATATTATCGAGCAGTATTTCAAAACGCGTTATTCGTTGAATCCGCAGATAATATGTGAACTGGATTGTAGATTGGATCCTGAAGAACAAGCTCAGCAAACAGAAGCACTAGAAATGGAGCATTTGCAGCACCTTCTATTAACTCAAACAAAAACCGGGGTTGAAACATCTGAGAAAAAAAGAGCGGCGTGCTTGTTAGGGCGGGAATTCAAGGGTGAACCTGTTTCCTTACGTGAGGTTCAAGATGAAGAACGTCAGATTATTGTAACAGGCCAAGTGTTTGGGCGTGAGTATCGAAAATTGAAATCTGGTCGGCAACTGTTAACACTTACGCTGTCGGATAAATCGGATTCGATTTCCGCTAAGGTCTTTCTTGAAGAAGGGTAACAGAGCCTTGATCTTGAAGACGGCGAATGGGTGAGAGTTCGTGGGAGTGTTCAGTATGACCGTTATAATTCAGAGCTGACCCTGATGCCAAAAGATATCCTGAGGGCGTTCCCTGTTATTCGAGAAGATCGAGCAACGGAAAAACGGATTGAATTGCATTTGCATACGCGCATGTCCACGATGGATGGCATGACTTCGGCTGAGGAGCTTATTCAAAGGGCAAAGCACTGGGGTCATGAGGCAATAGCGATTACTGATCACGGAGTTGTTCAAGCGTTTCCGGAAGCGGTTGACGCAGGAAACAAATATGGAGTTAAAGTAATTCTGGGCGTAGAAGGGTATTTAGTGGATGATGCAACGGGCCCTCTACCTTTAAATCAACGCAAAAGTCGCCATATTATTCTTTTGGTCAAAAATATGATCGGACTCAAGAACTTATATCGTTTAATTACTGCGTCACATCTTGAGTACTTTCATCGACGACCACGGATGCCAAAATCGTTAATTCAAACTCATCGGGAAGGGCTTATCCTTGGCTCAGCTTGTGAAGCGGGGGAACTTATACAAGCTATTATGGGCAAGGAACCATGGGAAACATTAAAGGAAATAGCCTCCTTCTATGATTATTTAGAAATTCAACCCATCGGCAACAACTCTTTTTTGCTTCGTAACGGTCAAGTGCCCTCTGAGGATGGGCTTCGAGAAATTAATCGAACTGTTCTTCGTCTGGGATGAGAAATGAATAAAGTGGTAGTGGCGACCGGAGACGTTCATTTTCTTGATCCAGAAGATGAGGCCTATCGACGAATTATTATGGCTGGAAAAGGGTTTAGCGATGCGGATGACCAAGCTCCCTTGTTCTATAAAACGACAGAAGAAATGCTGCAAGGGTTTGCCTACCTTGGAGTAGAAGAAGCCTTAGAGGTGGTTGTGCGTGCACCTAAACGCCTATGTGACGAGATTGAAGCTCTGAAACCATTTCCGGATGAGCTTTTTACGCCTAAAATACCGGGAGCAGAAGAAAAAATTGAGAAGATGTCCTGGGAACGGGCCCGCGCGTTGTACGGTGATCCCTTACCAGAGGTTGTAGAAAAGCGTCTAGACAAGGAATTAAAAGCAATTATCGGCAATGGTTTTTCAGTCCTCTATTTGATCGCTCATTTATTGGTTAAGAAATCCAACGAAGACGGTTACCTTGTAGGTTCCCGGGGGTCTGTAGGATCTTCGTTTGTAGCTACAATGACAGGGATTACGGAAGTGAATCCTTTGCCACCGCATTATCGTTGTGTGAATCCGACTTGTTTGCATTCCGTTTGGGTAGAGGATGGGAGTGTCGGTTCCGGAGCGGATTTACAGGATAAAGAGTGTCCGAAATGTGGGCAAATGATGGCGAAAGATGGTCATGATATACCCTTTGAGACGTTCTTGGGATTTAAAGGGGATAAGGTGCCAGATATTGATTTAAATTTCTCTGGGAATTACCAGGCTCGAGCGCATCGGTTTACGGAAGAATTATTTGGCAAGGATAATGTCTTTAAGGCTGGAACCATCGCGACAATCGCCGATAAGACAGCTTTTGGCTATGTTAAAAATTATATCGATGAGCGGAAACTCCAAGTTAGACCCGCTGAAATGGCGCGTTTAATAAGGGGTTGCACTGGGGTTAAACGGACGACGGGGCAGCACCCCGGAGGGCAGATGGTTATCCCTAAAGAATGTGATGTTTTTGATTTTACTCCATTACAGAGACCAGCGGATGATCAGAAGTCGGATATCATTACTACCCATTTTGATTATCACTCTATTTCAGGCCGCTTAGTTAAACTCGATATCCTGGGGCATGACGATCCAACGGCGATTAAAATGCTGGAAGATTTAACGGGAGTCGATGCCTTGGCGATTCATTTAGACGATCAGTTAACTATGTCTCTGTTTTCTAGTCCTCAGGCCCTAGGGGTAACTGCTGAGGAGATCAACTCTCAAACGGGCACCTTCGGTGTTCCTGAATTTGGAACTAAGTTTGTGAGGCAGATGCTGGAGGACACCCAACCCAAGGGCTTCTCAGATTTGGTGCGCATTTCAGGGTTGTCCCACGGTACGGATGTTTGGATAAGTAATGCACAAGAACTGGTTCGAGGCGGAACGGCTACCATTTCAGAGATTATTGCCTGCCGGGATGACATTATGGTATACCTTATTTATAAAGGGTTAGAGCCCTCGCATGCCTTTAAAATTATGGAAGGTGTTCGCAAAGGGTTTGGGCTAAAACCGGAACAAATCGAAGAGATGCGAGCCAACAATGTGCCTGACTGGTATATTGAATCCTGCCAGAAAATTAAATACATGTTTCCAAAAGCCCATGCCGTTGCTTACGTGACCATGGCGTTCCGTATTGCCTGGTTTAAGCTTAATTACCCGGAAGCGTTCTATGCCACGTTTTTTACAGTTCGAGCGGATGAGTTTGATATTGAAGTCGTCATTCAGGGGAAGGAATTCTGTCGCAAGGCAATCGATGAAATCGAAAGAAAAGGGAAAGAAGCGACAGCCAAGGAAAAGAATTCAGCTACCATTCTTGAGCTTGCAGTTGAGATGTATGCTAGAGGGGTTATTTTAAGAAAAGTCGATTTATGGGAATCTGTGGCGGCTGATTTCTTACTCACTCCAACAGGACTTTTACCGCCCTTCACATCGGTGCAAGGGTTAGGAGAAACGGCCGCTCGGAATATTGTGACCCTGCGGGAGGAACAAGGCATCCGTTCGGTTGAAGATCTAATGACTCAAGCAAAGCTGAGTAAAAGTATTATTGAGATTCTAAAGCAACATGGCTGTTTGCAAGGACTTCCGGAAGAGAATCAGTTTAGCCTGTTTTAGGGGGAGGAAGTGAGTGAGGAAGTTTCTTAGCACGTTCGCACACGTTGCATTGCTATTCGCTTGTCGCTAAGGCTAAAACGCAAAACCTCTGGGCTTTCTGGTCAAATGCTATGCCATCCTTGGCGCATTCGACACTAGGAACATCCTGTTCCGTCGCATGTGAACCGTTGAGTTTCTTAACGCAAAATCGTTTGCGCTCATTGTTGGGTAGAAACTTTGCTGATCGTTGCATGATCCTTTCTTTAGCGTTGTAACAGGGGTATTTAGGCAAAATTAAAAGCAGGTCATCTGCCTGCTTAAACCTAACTGAGATATTTGTTCTTCAAATTGGCAAGCGCTTGTGATTTTGGGTTAATGCCAACGCTAGCCTAACCCCACCCTAGATACTTCCCGACCGCCGTGGCGGTATCGTATTTGTTCTTTCCGGATAACAACACTTCGTTGGGGTGCCCTGTCGTTGGCCCACCGATCACGATCAGCTGCTTGGCGCTCATCGCATCCTTTGGTACCGAACTATCTGCAGGACGAATAAGCAGCGCACAATTACCGTTCTTGGTGGCTACATCAGTTCCAGACCAGAAGTCTTCCTTGGAGAACAATAAAACTGCCACATCTAACACGTTGTTTCCTCCTTGTACAACTTCTTTAACCATTTGCCCATATATCTTCACAATTTCTTCACCATAACCAGTTCCAGGTACAGCCCAATGACCGTTCAAAGCTTCCCAATTTGGGCAACTTCCGCGTTTCACTAAATCAAATCGAGGGTCGAGCTTGGGTAGATCTGTTGGTAGCGGTTCTGTTGAAGCGTACGCATAAAGGTGTTCCAAGTGGGCTAATACGCCTTCTTCTTTGGTGTCAAAAGATGCTCCTTTTGCATCTCCACCAGCAGTGCCTATGCCTGCAAAGTTGTTTTGCTGGGGTAAAATATTTCCGCCGAATTTGAGATAACCGGTTTCTATAATCATCTGAACAACAGCATAACCCCATTTGATGTCTAATTGCTCTCCATATTTCTTGTAAAAGGGGATAATGTCAGGGGCATTAGGATTTACTTTGAGGATAAACTGGATACATTGCTCAGGGGAAATGGATTCTGTACCTTGAATGGAAGTAATTTCATACATAAGCCGACCTCCTAGTCTGTGAATCAGGCGATTGTTCATTCAACCTAAATACTTACCAACTGCAGTGGCTGTATCATATTTAGTTTTCCCCGAGAGTAGAACTTCGTTCGGATGACTCGTCGTTGGTCCACCGATAACGATTAACTGCTTAGCACTCATAGTATCCTTGGGTACTGAATGATCGGCTGATCGTACAAAAATCGCGCAATTGCCATTCTTGACGGCTACATCAGTTCCGGACCAGAAGTCCTCTTTGGAGAATAATAATACTGCTACTTCTAACACGTCGTTTCCTCCTTCCCTATGCGGAATGCCAAAGTAATCGCAGATTCCTTTGGCATGAGCAACAGCAAGAGCCTGTCGGGACTTGGGGTCTTTGAGCTTTGCTGAGTCCGCTGCACTGTCAATAAACCCACTCTCTGTCAGGATTGCCGGCATACTCGTTTCACGTAGCACGAAAACATTCTGAGTTTTTACGCCACGATTCGTCCATCCCCCGACTTGAACGAGGTATGGTAAAACTTTATTAGCTGCCGTTTCTGCGCTTCCACCTGAACCACTAATCAATACCTCTTCTCCGGTTCCACCGCCTGTATTAATGTGGACGGATACAAACAGATCGACATTATTCTGCTCCGCAATATTCACGCGGGCCTGTAACTCGCCGTTGAGATCTCCTTCTAAGTGACCTGGCGCGTAGTCTCCAGCGCGCGTCATAACTACTGTTATACCGTTGTACTCAAGCATTGGCTTCAGATCGAGACAAACTTCTAGTGTAATGTCCTTTTCTTGCAAGCCATTCCCAACCGCGCCAGAGTCATAACCGCCATGGCCGGGGTCAAGGCATATCTTCATGCTATCCTCTCCTTCTTCTATCGTATTCAAAGTGATTGGACAAGGTTACTGGTCTTAGAAGTAGATTTTTTTATTGCATAAGCAGCCAAACGCTCATTTTTCTATAATTAAAGGGCTTTAAACTTTTCTTAGGTTGCAGATGTCAAAGAGATATGCTATATTAGTATAGGGAATTTGTAGTAATTGCTGGTAAGGAGTGGGTTCTAGCCCGCTCCTTCGTTTGTTCAAATCGTGGTGCAAGTATAACTCTTGGTCATCTTCGTCAGACTATTAAAGAAGGCTTTTTGCGTCACGTTAAAGGAGCGATTTCACATGAATAAAGCGATGGAACAAAACATAGGGTCACTGGTTGAGCCGCTTGTTAGAGAAAAAGGGCTTGAATTGGTGAATGTAGAGTATATTAAAGAAGGCGCACATTGGTATTTGCGCCTCTATATTGATAAAGACGGTGGCGTGGACATGGATGATTGTTCAGGAGTGAGCCACGTGGTGAGTGAAATGCTTGATCAGAAAAATCTTATCCCCCAGGCCTACATGCTGGAAGTGTCTTCTCCTGGACTAGAACGTCCTCTGAAAAAGGAAGAGGACTTCATCCGTTTTCAGGGGAGTTTGGTTACGGTACATACTAATTCTCCCTTTCAAGGGTATAAGGAGTTTTCTGGTAATCTGGTTGGACTGATAAACGATGAAATCGTTTTGGAATATGAAGATAAGCGCGTCGCAATTCCACGCACTTTAACAAAAAAAACTCATCTGGCGCTGGATTTCTAGGTTTTTTATATCTACAATAAAATAAGGAGGAAAATGAAAAAATGAATATGGAGTTCATCGAGGCCCTTCACGAGTTAGAAAAAGGACGGGGAATTTCTGCTGAGATTCTATTTGAGGCGATTGAAGCAGCACTAATTTCGGCATACAAGAAGAATTTCGGATCATTACAAAATGTCCGAGTTCTTATTGATCGTTTAACTGGTGAGTTTAAAGTGTATGCCCGCAAAACCGTTGTAGAAACTGTGGAGGATGCTCGAACTCAGGTTGGATTGGAGGACGCGCGCAAACTCGATCTTAATTATCAACTTGAGGACATTGTGGAATATGAAGTAACCCCACGCGAATTTGGACGGATTGCGGCCCAAACTGCCAAGCAAGTTGTCGTTCAGCGGATTAGAGAAGCTGAGCGCGGCATGATATATGACGAATATGTTAATCGTGAAGGAGATATTGTCACTGGGGTTGTTCAACGCTATGAACAGAAAAATGTGATTGTAGATTTAGGGAAGGTCGAAGCTGTGCTCCCTGCTCAGGAACAAATCCCAGGAGAGGTATATCAGTCCTTCGAACGTATCAAAACCTATGTCGTAGAAGTTAAAAAAACAACGAAGGGTCCGCAAATTATGCTGTCTCGAACCCATCCGGGACTGATAAAGCGCTTATTTGAGCTTGAAGTGCCGGAAATTCATGATGGCATCGTTGAAATTAAGGGCGTTTCCCGTGAGGCTGGGGCTCGTTCTAAAATTGCCGTTTATTCACGTGACTCAAATGTTGACCCCGTTGGGGCTTGTGTTGGGCCAAAGGGAGTTCGAGTACAAACCATTGTCACAGAATTAAAAGGGGAAAAAATTGATATTGTGAACTTCTCGACAGATCCCCAAGAGTTTGTAGCGAATGCCCTTTCACCAGCAAAAGTTGTGGGAGTGTATCCTAAACTCAATGAGAAAGTTGCCATCGTCGTCGTTCCTGATTATCAACTTTCCTTGGCGATCGGTAAAGAAGGACAAAACGCTCGTTTAGCTGCCAAACTTACGGGGTGGAAGATTGACATTAAAAGTGAATCACAGGCTTTGGCGCTAAATATCATTCCTCAAGGGCAGGATGAAGTGTATGAAGATTACGAGGAGTACGGTGAATATGAAGAGTACTCGGAATATGACGAATTCGCCGAAACTAATAACTATCAGGAATATGAAGAGACCGGTTCTGCTGAAAATGGCCTGACTTCTCAAAATGAACAAACTATCGAAGGTGGAACTTTTCAAGCGTCTGATAATAACGATGCATACCATGACAACGAAACATATGATAAATATGCCGAAGAATCAGAAGTTATGATAAACGAAGCCGTTGAGAATGTTACCAAAGGAGTTAATGAAAACACTCTAACTGATATTGTGGGTGATGTGAAAACAGATGTCCAAGTAATCCCCAAGGAGAAAAAAAAGAAAGGGAAGGGGTGATGGTATGAAGACACGGAAAATTCCAATGCGGATGTGTTTGGGGTGTCAACAGATGAAGCCCAAGAAAGAACTCATGCGAATTGTTAGAACCCCAGAAGGGGCAGTTGAACTTGACCCCACTGGAAAACGGAATGGACGTGGCGCATACCTTTGTCCTAACTCAAGCTGTTGCCAAACCGCTGTTAAAGAGCGTCGCTTCCGGAAGGCTTTCGGTGTGGATGTTGATCCAGAAGTATTTGCCAACCTGGAAGGGAAGATTTCTTCGTGAATACACGGATCCAGTCATTGATAGGCATCGCTCGGCGAGCAAGTAAAATTGCTTCCGGAGATGCTCAAATTGAAGCAATGTTAAAAAAAAGAAAAGGATTTCTGCTTATCATTGCGGAGGATGCTCACGGTGCACAGAAAAAGTATAGTCAGTGGGCTAATGATTTGAAATTACCAGTGGTTGTCGCTGGTACTAAGTTGGAAATTGGACATTCGATAGGACTTTCGCCGCGTTCAGCAGTGCTTATTTTAGATCAAGGGTTTGCGAAGGCTATTTTACTAGCAAGGAGCTGATGCTTGGAGCGTAATGTGGGAGCCGAATATGTGGGGGTGGTTAAATGAGTATTCGTGTTCATG
>JARLHU010000222.1 GCA_031292095.1 Desulfosporosinus sp. | reverse complement strand
CAGATAATTTATAATTTGTGCCTCTTCATTGACTCCCATCTTCTAATCGTTCTTAATCTGTGTAATCTGTGTAATCTGTGGTTCCCCGTTCAGAATTCCCCAAGGCGTATTTACAGTGTTTTTCCTTGTAGGTATAAAAAATGCGGGATTTTAGGATATATATGATTCATCTCTGGTAGAGGCACAATGCATCGTGCCTTACGACGTAAAGTGCGAACATCTAAATATAACTAAAAGGTACGACGGGATTGGGCTATCGGTATGGTGCAACAACAACGTAGCCAATTAACCTTATGTTCCACGTGGAACATTATTATCAATCAATTCGGATGTTCCACAATTCCAAGAGACGATTCAACTCCTCCTCAGAAAAATATTGAATCTCAATTTTTCCTCGTTTGGAATCCCCTTTTAAAAGTACCTTAGTCTGAAAACTAGTCTGTAAGCGTTCCTCTACATTATGTAAAAGCTGGGAATACTCACGAGAGGGTTTATTTTTCACTGTTCTTTCTGTAAGTCTGTTAAGGAGATCTTCGGTCTCACGAACAGATAGTTGTTCTTTGGCAGCTTTTTGCGCAGTTAAAACTTGAAGAGATGTATCTTTTATGCCAAGTAACACCTTGGCATGTCCTAAGGAGATCTTCTCATTTCTTAGTAATTCGAGCACAACCTCAGGTAATAAGATCACACGAAGTAGGTTAGCAACGGTTGCACGGGCTTTGCCTACGCGCTGGGCTACCAGCTCTTGGGTCAATCCGTAATCTTCAATAAGGCGATGATAAGCCATCCCTTCTTCAATCGGAGATAAATCTGCTCGTTGAATATTTTCGATGAGTGCTCTCTCTGCCATTTCTAGGTCACTACATAGTTGAACAATGCTATTAATTTTAGAAAATCCAGCTATTTTAGCTGCACGTAAGCGCCGTTCTCCAGCAATGACGTAATATCGCTCTCCAAAAGGTCTAACCAAAATAGGTTGAAGTAACCCGTGATCACGTAGCGAATCTGCCAAATCATTCAGTGCCTGGGGATCAAACTCTCTTCTAGGTTGATCTGGATTCGGTTCGATGTCCGAAATGTCAATTTCTTTGATGCCTGGGTTATCACCCAACTCATCAGACAGTAACGCCTCAAGTCCCCGACCTAGTCCTTTTTTAGACACGTTCTAAAACCTCCTTAGCTAGTTCGCGATAAACCTCAGCACCCCTTGAACGTGTATCGTATGAGTTTATTGGTTTTCCATGGCTCGGGGCTTCACTAAGACGAACATTGCGGGAAATTATAGTCTTGAAAACTTTTTGTGGAAAATACTTTTTAACCTCATCAACTACTTGAATAGCTAGGTTAGTTCGCGCATCAAACATGGTTAGAAGAGCTCCTAATATATTTAGGTTTGGATTAAGATGTTTGCGAACTCTCTCCAATGTGCTCATCAAAAGTGTTAACCCCTCGAGCGCATAGTACTCGCATTGAATGGGTATTATTACATCCGTTGCAGCCGTTAAAGCATTGAGTGTCAGAAGGCCTAATGACGGAGGACAATCTATGAAAATGAAATCGTAACTATCTTTGATGTTATCTAAGGCGTTTCGCAATTTACCTTCACGTGAAATTTGTGAGACTAACTCTATTTCCGCGCCTGCCAGCTGAATTCGAGCAGGTACAATCTTAAGATTCTTCTGATCGGTTTTTTGAATCACTTGTTCAAGAGGAATATCATTGATCAATACGTCATAAATACAACGCGTTAGTTTGTGCTTTGCAATCCCCATCCCGCTGGTTGCATTTCCCTGAGGGTCCAAATCCACGAGGAGAACTTGTTTTCCAAGTTCAGCCAAACAAGCACTTAGATTAATCGCCGTTGTCGTCTTAGCAACACCACCTTTTTGATTGGCGATCGCTACCACTTTCGTTATCAATTAGCACACACTTCCTTTTTCACATCCATGACTCGCACTTAAATAAGTGGGAGTACCATTCTCTACTTTGGCAGAAAACTCCTCCTTTGTTGCGAAGTGTTCCTTTAGGAACAGACAGAATGAGTTCACAATGAAAACAAAAATAGTCATACCTAGATAGTATCAAAACCCTTCCAATAAAAAAAGCGCTATTAACGCTTTTTTTAACGAATACTGAAATTCTTATGATATTTAAGCTCCAACCGCAAATATTTTTGGTAGTGCCTTATAAATACTTTTTTTAAGCGGTTCACTACTCACAACTTTTCCATTCACTTTGACAATACGGACAGAATTTACGATAGAACCCGGTTGTCCTTGCTGCTTTAAAATCGAAACTCCATGTGCGAGGGTTTCATCAACTAAACGTTTTTCTTCGGGGGGAATGATAGACTCTGTGGTATTATTAATCGTCACTTCCTGTCCCGGCTTTACTTTGCCATACAAATCGATCGTAAGAGTATTCGCGCTGGTACTGGTCCGAACAAGGAGATACCCTCCCGAATTATTGTTGAATTTAAGATCAAGATCCGGGTAAGCAACTGTTGCATCTTGGCCAAGTGGAACATAAGAAATAGCTAGGTCATGATTCGTGCGTTGAGTTACGGCCAGATTTGCAAACAGTCCAGTATTATATAAAGTACTAGATACTTGACATATTCCTCCAGCCAATCCTGGCACAAATTGATCATCAACTATAATGTAAGCATCCTTGTATCCACCTTCTATAGTTCTCTCGCCAACGATCTGATTAAAAGATAAAGTGTCCCCTGGTTTGACTACCGCCATATCCAACGCTTTTGCCGCGATACGGACATTTTCGGTCCTTGCCGTTTGTGATGGATCAAAGTGAGTAGTATAACTTGCTAACAATCCCGTAATTTTCTGATTCTCTAATTGGGCGGCCGTAAGGCTAGGAATCTGTTCTTTCAAACCAACCTTTAACTCAGAGATCGGTTTATAAATATTAATCTCTTTGATTTGTGAAACAAGTGGCTCAATATCTATAGTTGTTCCAACATGCTCGCTTTGGATCTTCATAGTATTCTGATCGGTAATCTTAAAAGAAGCGTCAGTTGCCGGACTGCCGAACCCTGCCAAAGTTCGATTAAGGCTATCCTTCAATTTTTGCTCATCCCACTTTTGGGTCAGATCAAAGTTTACTCCTTTAGCCGCTGCCAATTTTGTAGTTAGCTTATTAATAATTGAACCTTTCCTATCAATATCATAGGCTTTCTGTAAGGCCAGATCATCAGTGACCGTAAGGCCTAAATCCTCTAACTTAACCTCAGGGGATTGTTGGTCTACATTCAGTTTCACAGTTTGGGCCATTAAACGTTGAGTCTCTTTATCAATTATAGTTTTAGCCTGGTCCTGTGTTAAATTACCCACATTAATTCCAGATATAGTTACCCCTTCAACGATAGTATGTTGATCCCGAGTATATATAAGTAACGAGGTTCCAGCTAAAACTAATGTACAGAAAAGAATTCCAACTGGAATATAAAAGGACTTCTTCTTGATAAGACGATTAAACTTAGTTCGAGTAAAAATGGGTTCATGATTTTCTCCATAAACTTTAGTCGCCACAACTTCTTTTCTCCCCCGTCTAACATTATGGTCTTGTGACTCTTCCAAACCGCACCCCCTAAACCAATCTACATCTGTTAACAATTCAACATCTATTAACAAATTAATACTTTATCTTATTTATATCACAATTCGACGTTCTAATCATATTTCCTTCATAAATAAGTATAAAAGGACCCTCTTTCTCAATGTAAGATCAGAATAATAAAAACCTCGGCGGTGCCTCGGTCCATTTATTATTCACAGATATCATATTCGTAGTAGGGGCACGATGCATCGTGCCCCTACTAATTATCCTCGGTTCTTTTATAGCAATAAATTGCCTTCATTACATATGCCTTTCAGCCCTAAGACTTATTTACTTTAAAATAACAAAGGGGGTCTTTTGTAGGAGTCCCAGCTTGACGCGGGTATTGCGAAGGTGTTGCCATGATCTTTCTTATCAAAACGACCGCACGATGCTCCGCACCTTCACCGAAATTAAAATGTTCAATACTTTCAACTGTACCGCCCAATAACTTTAATGCTTTCTGAGATTCCATCAACTCATCATCAACCTGAGATCCTTTTAAGGCAAGGAACAGTCCATTAAGCTTAAGAACTGGTAGTGCATACTCTAGCAAAACCGGAAGACGTGCCACTGCTCGGGAACTCACAGTATCAAAATATCCTCTATATTGTGAATTTCTTCCAAAATCTTCAGCACGAGCATGAAATGTATTAACATTTTTTAAATTTAATGCTTTAATAACCATATCAAGGAAATCCAAGCGTTTCTTTAGAGAATCCATTAATACAACTTCCAATTCTGGACGTAGTATCTTTAATGGGACACCTGGAAAACCAGCTCCAGTCCCTAGGTCTACGAAAGAAACGCCTGAGATAAATTTTGAAAGAACCATCGAATCAATAAAATGTTTCAAAATGACTTCATGGGGATCTGTAATTCTCGTTAAGTTTAAGCGTTGGTTCCAGTCAAGCAAAAGATCACCGAATTGACAAAGTTGCGTGACTTGCAGATTCGATAATTCACAACCTATATGCTTATAGGTTGACTCTTGCATAAAAGATGCGAAGTCCTGAAACATTATTAATTTCCCCCTCTACGCCTTTGTTCTAAAGAAACGAGCAAGACGGAAATATCAGCCGGACTAACCCCTGTGATTCGAGATGCCTGACCTAAATTTAGAGGATTTACTTCCATAAGCCGTTGTCTACCTTCCGTAGATAAACTGCGTATTTCTCTATAATCGAGCGTTTTCGGAAGACATCGAGCTTCTAACTTAGAAAACTTCTCGATATCAGCCCACTGTTTCTCAATATATCCAGCGTATTTCGTTTCGATTTCAGCCTCTTCCAACACTTCCAAATCAAAATTTTCTAAAACCGGAAGAAGCCTAACTAAATGGGAAAGCGAAATTTCCGGTCTACGAATTAAATCTTGGGCACTAATTCCACCTCGTGTCGGAGTCGATTTGGCCTCGGCCATGACAGTTTGTAAATCTTCGCTCAGCGGAGAAAAAACCGTAGCTTTCCAAAGATCTTTAATCTGCGCAAAGTCCTCTTTTTTCTTGTGGAAGCGTTGCCAACGCTCTTCAGTTACCAACCCTACAGCTCGTCCCCTCTCAGTTAGCCTTAGATCAGCATTGTCTTGACGAAGAACCAGACGATACTCCGCTCGAGACGTCAAAAGACGGTAAGGTTCCTTCACCCCTTTTGTAACTAAGTCATCCACTAATACACCTAAATAAGCCTCCGAACGTCGAAGTATAAAAGGATCTTTTCCTAAAGCCTTCAGTGCGGCGTTAATTCCAGCTAATAATCCTTGGGCTGCTGCTTCTTCATATCCCGAAGTTCCGTTCAATTGACCAGCCGTAAATAAGCCAGGTAATTGCTTTACCTCTAAACTAAGAGAAAGTTGATGGGGTGAGACATAATCATACTCAATTGCATACCCCGACCGCAACATTCGAACCTGTTCTAATCCCGGAATGCTCTTTAAAATTTTAACCTGGACTTCTTCCGGCATACTGGTCGATAAACCTGCCACATAAAGTTCATCGCTTTGCCAGCCTTCCGGCTCCAAAAAGATTTGATGCGCTTCTCGTGAAGCAAACCGCACCACTTTATCCTCAATTGAAGGACAATAGCGAGGACCAATCCCCTCGATTTTCCCCGAATATAAGGGTGCTCGATAGAGGTTTTCTCGAATAATTTCATGCGTCCGACTTGCTGTATATCCTAACCAACAAGGAACTTGTTTTGCAGGGTCCTTATGCCAGAACTGACTCTCTGTAGGCAAAAACGAATAACACCAAGGAGTATCATCTCCTGGCTGAATTTGAAATTTTGAATAGTCTACAGACTGACGGTGAATTCGCGGTGGAGTACCAGTTTTAAACCTTCCCAATTCAATCCCGTACTCTTTAAGCGAATCCGATAGAGTCATAACCGGCATTTGTCCATTGGGTCCGCCTTCGTACATAGAGGACCCGATAATAATTCTACCCCTTAAATATGTGCCACTTGTCAAAACAACATTCTCAGATTCGAAGCGTGCCCCCGTTCGAGTTACAACGCCGGTCATCGCATGATTGTCAACGACGAGACGCTCTACCAGCCCTTGGCTTACAGTCAACTTAGGCTGTACCAACAAAACATCCCTCATCCGATTCTGGTAAGCCTGTTTGTCCGATTGAATCCGTAAAGCCTGAACCGCTGGTCCTTTGCCCGTGTTTAACATTTTAACTTGTAAAGATGTTTCATCGGCTACAATTCCCATTTGTCCGCCTAAAGCATCAATTTCCCTGACCAAATGACCTTTGGCCGGTCCCCCAAGTGAAGGATTACAAGGCATATGGGCAATCGTGTCGAGACTTAAGGTGAGCAATAGTGTCTCGCAGCCTAGTCGTGCCGCAGCAAGAGCAGCCTCACAGCCCGCATGCCCTGCTCCGACAACAATAACATCGTATTTCCCAGCAAAATATTCCAAAGCTAATCCTACTTTCCGATACAAAATCGAGAAAAGATATCTTCAAGAAGAGATTCTTGGACATTGTGTCCAGTTATTTCCGAAACATAATGTAGTGCTTGACGAACATCAATCGAGAGAATATCCCACGGCATCTCCTGCCGTATGCTCTCTAAGGCTTGCCTCAAAGCTGAATAACAATGCTCTAAAGAAGAAATTTGTCGAACATTAGAGAGGAGTGGGTTTGATGAAAGTGCAGCTTCCCCCTGATAAACTCGTCTTTTAATTTCTAATTCAAGCTCTTCGAAACCTCTATGCTGAAGGACAGAAAAGGGAATCCATTGTCCCATTTCGGAAACCACGACAAGATGCTCGTCCTTCAATAAATCTATTTTATTAAAAATAACAACCACTTTCTCAGCGTAAATATCTAAAATGTGGTACTCATCTTCCGTCAAGGGAGTATTAGCTTGAACAACCAACAAGATAAGCTCTGCAGTTTTTAAGGCATTCCAGGTTCTCTCTATCCCCAGGCGTTCCACAAGATCTTTACTTTCACAAATACCAGCGGTATCCACCAAACGTAAAAGAATTCCTCCCACACTGACAGTTTCTCTAATTTCGTCTCGTGTAGTTCCCGGAATATCGGTCACGATGGCACGTTCCTCATCTAATAACGCATTAAGCAAACTCGATTTACCAACATTCGGCCGTCCTACAATAACCGTGAGTAAACCATCTCTCAATATTTTGCCCGTTTTACTTCCTGCTAAAAGATTTTTGGTGTGCACTAGAACCATATTAATTCTGGAATCAAGGGTTTCTCGATCCAAACTTTCAACATCATCTTCAGGAAAGTCAATACTAGCTTCAATAAATGCTAGTATTCCCAAAACTTCTTCTCGTAAATTAATAATTGTTTCCGAAAGTCCCCCGCTCAATTGAGTTAAAGCTAAATTGGCTGCTGTCTCTGTTCGAGACCCAATTAAATCTATAACTGCTTCTGCCTGGACTAAATCGAGTTTACAATTAAGAAAAGCCCGTTTAGAAAATTCGCCTGGTTCCGCGAGATACGCACCATGACGAAGGCAGGCTTGTAAAATTCTCTGAGCAACAAAAGGGCCACCATGGCAATTCACTTCGAAAACGTCTTCCCCGGTATAAGAGGATGGGGCTAACATTCTACCAACCAAAACTTCATCAAGGACTCTACCCTCATCAATAAAAACACCAAGATTAAGGGTAAAATTTTCTCTAAGTAACCAACGCTCCTTATTCTGAGGTTTAAAGCAATTCTCAATAATTTTACCAGCTTCTGGTCCACTTAATCTTAAAATATGAATACTTGCTTCACCCATAGCCGTAGCCATTGCCACGATCGTATCTTCCAAACCTGCTCATCTCCATCTAAAAAAGTCAGAATCTCCCTATACTTTATAGTGGCCTTAGACTTTAAATATCCTTAAATACTTCATAAAGAAACAACCATGAACTATCCGTTCACAAAATAGAATAAAAATGTATTTTCGTAAGAAAACTTTACTGGTGCCCGAAGACACTGTCTTCGTACGAATTAGCCTTCTTGCAGCCTCCAGCGAGACGGCAGACTTAGTTTCACTTATGCTTAGAAAGTATATAACGTAAATTGATACTTTCTGACTGGTATAAAAAAATGAGGGGTCTTCCCCCTCAAACTAAAATATCTAATACCCATCAAAAAGTAGAAGTGAGGTTTAATTATCACCTTTTTAATGATATGACAACACGACGATTGGGATCGTCACCCTCACTAAAAGTTGAAATCCTAGCTTCATCTTGTAAAGAAGTATGTATAATCCGCCGTTCATGGGAATTCATCGGCTCCAATATCACTCTTATTCCTGTTCTTTTGACCTTTTCAGATAATCGTTTGGCAAGACGCACAAGTGTCTCTTCACGACGTAGTCTATACCCTTCCACATCAACAACAATACGAACGCGTTCAGACAATATTTTGGCTACCGCAAGATTCGTCAAATATTGCAGTGCATCTAAAGTGTCTCCACGTCGACCGATAAGAATTCCAAGCTCTGGTCCATTTATATCAACATGCCAGTGTTCTCCATCCTTACTCACTTGGGTATCCGCATTAACTCCCATAGCTAGACATACTTTACTAATAAATTCCGTAGCCAAAATACCCGGATTATCTTCATAAGAAACTCGTACTTTCGCCAGCCGTGAACCAAACAGACCGAATAAACCTTTCTTGGTAGGCTCTACTAGAACCTCCACTTTTACACGATCACGATCAACGGCTAAATCTAGAACTCCAGCAGTAACCGCTTCTTCAACCGTTTTTCCGGTTTTCTCCGCAACCCTCATGAACGATCCTCTCCTCACGTAATCCACGTTAGGCACATTCAAGGAAATAACAAGTCAAATATCCAAGGCGTCTTTGACTTGTTATTTCCTTTCATATGCCTTATCTACGCCACGATTTTATCCTTGTTTGCCAATCTACGATTAATATAAAGTTGTTGAAGAATTGAAACACAGTTCATCGTTACCCAATACAATGCCAAACCTGAAGGTACTGTGGCACTGATATAAGCAAAAAATAATGGCATCATGTATAACATCGTCTTTTGGGTTGGATCCGTTGAAGCATTCGGATTTGTTACTTTCGTTTGTAAATAAGTTGTTGCTGCAGCAAAGATCGGCAAGATCAAATGCCATGTGGGAGGCATAAATCCATAAATATGAGTTAAATCAAAACCTAAAAACATATGTGCTCCAACATTTGAAGGATCATATTTAAAATTACGGAGGGTACTGTATAATGACCAAAAAATTGGCAACTGAACCACAATAGGAAGGCAACCGCCCATCGGATTTACGTTATGTTCTTTGTATAACTCCATGACTGCAGCGCTTGCTTTTTCTTTATCATTTTTATACTTTGCTTGAATAGCTTTGATCTTCGGTTGTAAATCGACTGTTTTTCGCATTGAAACCATTTGTTTATAAGTCAACGGATAAATGAGGGTCTTAATTAAAACGGTCAAGAGAATGATCGCAACACCGTAATTAGGAAGACCGACGACGGCAGAAAAATTATAGAGTATATTTAATAGATAGGTCATCCCTTGAATTATATAACTAAAAATATTCACAAAAGCCCTCCTTAAACTGGGTCATGTCCTCCTGGATGAAACGGATGACATCTTAAAACTCGTTTCATCGATTTCCAACTTCCTTTGATCAATCCGTATTTTTCTAAAGCCTGAATAGAATATTCCGAACAAGTCGGGTAAAAACGACAGGTTTGCCCCTTTAAAGGAGAAATAAATTTTTGATATAGGCCAATCAAAAAAACTAAAAGATGTTTCATCAGCTTTTACTCACTTTTAATTAAGGCATTTGCCCTCTTCAGCATATTCATCATAGACTTTTCGACTTCCATATAGGAAACTCCTTTGATCCTTGCCCTCGCAATGAAAATTATTTGTATATCGTTTCTAATTTCCGTTAAGTGAAGACGGATAACCTCCCGCATGAGTCTTCTGGCACGATTTCTCTGAACCGAGTTACCAACTTTCTTCGAGGCAATAAAACCAAATCGTTTAGGACCTTTAAGTATATAAATAGCAACATGTTTGACAGAATAGTTTTTCCCATCCGCAAATACCGCTTGATAGCTGGATTTTTTGCGCAAGCGAAATATTCTTTTTAGCATAATTCCTCCAGGCTTACATTACCTTAGATTCAATAATATTCTAACTCCTCAAGACTAAGTTTAAACCTTTTCCGAAAATAGTTTAAGACAAAAAAAATATATTTAAAAAAAGGCCACATAATTGCGGCCTTAAACTGATAATTTCTTCCGACCTTTTAATCGACGGCGTTTTATAACATTTCGCCCCGTTGGCGTACTCATCCGACTTAAAAAACCGTGAACGCGCTTATGACGGCGATTCTTCGGTTGATATGTTCTTTTCAATTTAACGACACCTCCTTTATTTCAAACGAAAAAAACATTCGATTCAATCAAACTTACTTAGAGATTATACTCTAAAAAATTTTGTTCTGTCAAGCAAAGTTCTCAGATAAGATGTGGATAACATTTCCGGATAAAAAGTTATCCACTGTGAATAATTTTGGCAAACTCATTATCTTCCTGTTGATAACCCTTCGAAAACTTGATATTATATTTTCATACCGCCTTACGACAACAGCATATCAAGTTTTTTTTTATACACAGTACTTGATTTGACTAGGTTATCCACAAATGTGCATAAGTTTGTGTATAACTTTTTTATTGTCATTATTCTCACATTCTTAGACAAGGGAGGTCCGTTCATGCCACCACAGTCAATATCCCCCCTACTATTGTGGCAGGAAACATTAGAAAAACTTAAAAGTGAACTTTCTAAGCCGAGCTTTGAAACTTGGTTAAGTTCCACCCGGCTTCTTCATATTGATGGTGATACGCTTATTATTAGCGTTCCTAATGAATTTGCAAAAGATTGGTTAGAAAGTCGTTACGCACCCTTAATACGATCTTCTGTTCAATCTGTTTTGGGACATTCCGTTAGCCTCCGTTTTATTATTCCCTCTCCCAATGGCTCCTACGGAGAAGATCCCATTCTATCCACGCCAATTACCCCAATAACTTCCCTACAAAACGAAATAATACCTAATTCTCTTAATACTAAATACACCTTTGACACATTTGTCATAGGAAATAGCAATCGTTTTGCACATGCTGCTTCTTTAGCTGTCGCCGAATCACCGGCTAAATCCTATAATCCTCTCTTCATTTATGGAGGAGTTGGATTGGGAAAAACCCACCTTATGCATGCTATTGGTCATCACGTGCTGCAACGATCTCCTAGTACTAAAGTCCTTTATGTTTCCAGTGAAAAATTCACAAATGAATTGATTGATTCCATCAGAGACGAAAACTCTATTGAATTCCGCAATCATTACCGAAACGTCGATATTCTCCTTATCGACGATATTCAATTTTTAGCCGGCAAAGAGCGTACTCAAGAAGAATTTTTTCATACATTTAACGCGCTTCATGAAGCAAATAAACAAATTATTATCTCTTCTGACCGCCCTCCCAAAGAAATACCAACTTTAGAAGACCGTTTGCGTTCTCGTTTTGAATGGGGGCTTATCACAGATATTCAAGCCCCCGATTTGGAAACTCGAATTGCCATCCTCAGAAAAAAAGCCAAGTTGGAAAATTTACAAGTACCTAACGAAGTCATGGTCTATATAGCTGATAAAATTCATACCAACATACGTGAGCTCGAAGGAGCACTCATCCGGGTTATGGCTTTTGCCTCCCTTAGTTCAATCCCGATCAACGCTGAAGTGGCAGTAGAAGCATTGAAAGACATTTTACCAGCAAATAACACCAAACAAATAACCATTGAAATAATCCAGCAATCTGTCGCGGGCTATTATCACTTATCTCCAAGTGAGTTCAAAGCCAAGAAAAGAACTCGTGCCGTGGCTTTTCCACGACAAATTGCCATGTATCTGTCGCGACAACTCACAGATTCTTCTTTACCAAAGATCGGCGATGAATTTGGCGGTAGAGACCATACCACCGTAATGCATGCGCACGATAAAATTTCACAAGCATTGCGTGATGATCCTCTATTAGAAAAAAAAATAAATGAAATGATTCAACGTATTCAATCCGATTAAATAGGATAAAGATTTGTGCATAACCTGTTAATATTTTTTCAATAAATTAAGGGTACATTATTACTTGTGGACATGTGGATAACATTAATTCATTTGTCCACACCTTTTTCAACAGCGTTATGAGCAGTATTCTAGCACTATTAGTTCACTTATCCACTTGTTGACACGTGATACTACTATAACTACTATTTTAATATCTTATTATTAATAAACGAATTTAGAACTATAAGGATAAAATTTTTAGGAGGATTCGATTCATATGAAAATCTTCTGCTCAAAAGATGCACTGCTTTCCGGTGTAAATTCTGTTCAACGGGCTGTATCTGGTAAAAACACCTTATCCGTCCTGCAAGGAATTTTAATAATAGCCGAGCAACAGTCTTTACAATTTGCAGCGACTGATCTTGAAATGGGGATTCGTTGTGAAGTACCGGCTCAAGTTACTGAAGAAGGAACATTGGTCGTACCCGCTAAACTTTTCACGGAGGTTGTACGGAAATTACCAGACACAATGATTACGTTAGAAGAACGGGACAAGATAATCACTATTTGTTATCATCAATCTGAGATTGTTTTAAACGGCTACGATCCGGAGGAATTTCCCCTACTTCCGGACTTGATAGATCCTATATCATTCAATTTACCGACTTTAATTTTCAAAAATATGATTAGACAGACCGTATTTTCTTGTGCAGCAGAAGAAAACCGCCCTGTGTTCACCGGAACTCTATTACAAATTGAAGGATCAAGTATCCGTTTAGTTGCCACCGATACCCATCGCTTGGCTTATAGTATTGCTAAAATACCTAACCAAGAAGAATCACAGTTTAGCGGTATTATTCCTGCTAAAACTTTATCAGAAATATATCGCTTATTGCATGATGAGGATGAGGTTTTGAAAATTAGTTCTAGTAATAATCAAGTAGTATTCCAATTTGGATCTATTTATTTAGTTTCCCGCTTGATTGAGGGACAATTTCCAAACTACAAACAAGTAATACCTCAAACGTGCGAAACTAAAGTCAATTTATCCGTAAAAATATTTCTTGAAGCTGTTGAACGGGCCTCATTACTTTCCCGTGATAAAAGTGGTGCCAATATTATTAGAATTAATGTAGAAAAAAACGAATTAAGAATTGACCAAACGTCTGAATTGGGTAAAATAGCGGAGCAAATGAACGTAGAAATGGAAGGTAAGGATGTAATTATCGCCTTTAACGCTAAATTTCTGATTGATGCTTTGAAAGTGATAGACAGCGATCAAATAATATTTGAACTCTCCGGGCCTTATAGCCCTGGTGTGATGAGACCCTTGGACAATCCAAATTATCTATACCTTGTATTACCGGTTCGAACGTCTTAAATTAAAATTATGATGATTAATAATTTTCGCCTACAAAATTTTCGTAATTATAAAGATGAAACAGTGCAATTTATGCCTGGAACGAATATTTTCGTTGGAAATAATGGCCAGGGAAAAACAAATGTTCTTGAGGGAATTTATTATCTTTTGACAGGAAAGTCTTATAGAGTACAACGGGAACAAGAACTCTTGCGCTGGGAGCAAAATGAATTCCATCTTTATGGTGATTTTTTATTAGCTCACCATAAAGTTTTTCTCGAGAGTCATTATCGAGATAAAAAGAAAATGGTCAAGGTAAACCAAGTGCCTTGTCAACGTTTATCTGATTTTGTAGGAACAATAAACGTAATTTTCTTTTCTCCAGATGATCTTGTGATGATTAAAGGAGGACCTTCAGAAAGAAGGAGATTTTTAGATTTACACATTGCTCAAATGCACCCAGGACATGTAAGTATACTTAATGCGTATAATAAAGTTATTCAGCAAAAAAATGCTTTATTAAAATCATATGTTGCAAAGTCTCTTAAATATTCTCAATTACAGTTGTGGAATGAACAAATTATTGAATTGGGTAAAAAAATAATTAGCAATCGTTTAGACCTTACAAAACGTTTACAGGAAGCAGCAAATCAGATCTATCCAAATCTTACCTCTCAAAAGGAAACTATGCAGACAAATTATATTGCTTTAGGTAAAAAAGATGCCAATGAAGCCATTTCTCAATTTCCTCAATTACTTAACGATAAACTAGAACAAGAAATGGAACGTCAGATGGTGCTAATTGGCCCACATCGGGATGATCTTCAGATATTACTTGACGATAAACCCGCACGTCTTTATGCTTCACAAGGACAACAACGTTCTATAGTTTTGAGTTTAAAACTTGCTGAGTTGGAACTAATTCGACAGGAAAAACAAGAGTATCCTCTACTTTTACTTGACGATGTGTTGTCTGAATTGGATCGATTTAGGAGAGACTACTTAATAAAGTTTATTGAGTCATCTCGTATTCAGACTTTAATAACTATGACAAGTGCTGAAACGCACTTAGAGTCAGGTGCGCTTTACTATGTGGAAAAGGGCCATATAAGGAGGAATTTGTAAATGTACTTACACCTTGGTGGTGATGTTCTCATTAAAAAGGATAAAGTAGTTGCAATAATTGATTTGGAAACGGCGGCAAAAAGTCATAGTTTCGATAAATTAATAACTAATCTTGAACATAAAAAACTAAATTATGTTGCAGAACCTGGAAAAGAAAAAACGTTAATCATTACAAATAATGAGTATTATTTATCGCCTATTTCTTCAACAACTTTATATAAACGTTCATTTTTCGATATAGGGGGACTTGTGTGACACAGCCCTCGGTCTTACGACGCAGAGCAAACTAACCGTTCAAGCTCCTACTTTGGGGAGCGGGGTGCATCCTACGCCGGAAAGTATTCCTTTCGGGATCGCGGCTTCGGCGATACTCTCCACTGGAGACTATCGTGCCAGATGAGCCATCCTTGGCTCACTGGCGGCAGTGCACCTCCCTGTGCACTGCCCCGTATTTGGGGTCGGTCGCTTGAACGGAAGTTTGCTAGGCTGCTTACGTAAAGACGTCGTGCTCGTGTCACACTGCGTCCCGGGCTTGGAACGGAGGAACGTT
>JARLHU010000221.1 GCA_031292095.1 Desulfosporosinus sp. | reverse complement strand
GTTCTCTTTTGCCTAGTGTCTCATTTACCCTCTAGATCACTTTTCCGGCCTTGATATTCCCCTGAATCAATCTCGCCACGCGCATAGCGTTCGCGTAAGATGTCCATTCCACTTTGCTTACCCATCGTCCCTGTATGAACCTGCGATGTGCGATGACGAAGTAAATAAATACCGAGCAGGATAATCCCAATGCAAAATATGAGTGGCATTAATATTCCCATCCTACTCATCATCCCATAGCCACCATAACCGGTTCCCCATCCACCCATCATATTACCCCAACCATTCATCATATAAATTCCTCCTTAATGAACTAATTATTAAGTACAAACCTTTATATTGATATATTCAAGTTTTATCCACAAGCTAAGCACTATACTTTCCCTTTTTAATCGATATTGACTGCTTTTGTACCGACAGTTCTCGTTTCCGTTCAAGGTATTCCTCTCTATTAATCTCACCGCGTGCATATCGATCATTCAATATATCCAGTGACGTATACACCTGAGCTTGATGATTCCTACAGCACGCCCCTCCGTCTTTAGATGAGTTAAACATGTAATAAGCAACGATGGCTAATATAATCAAGCCAAACATCATTTGCGCTCACCCCTTTTAGTTATCTCTTTGAGAAGTCAGTAGGTTACCTGGAACCCATCATGTTACTCCTTCCAATCCCGTTCATCATAGTAACACGCGAACCGGTAGTGCTACTTCCGTTGCTCATCATGCTCCCACCAGAATTTATAAGTTCTTGCTTCTTCTTAACATCCCCTGTTTGCATTGCCTTCTGCATCCCAGATGAATTGCGAAGGTTTTGCATGGCGGTCGAATTCATCAAGTTTTGATGTTGCCCCGGAGAAAAAGTGTTCTGCATAAACCCCTGCATTTGACCAGCCCATCCGTTCTCTTTTTGAAGGTTCGTTCCAGCCAAGACTGGAAAAGCCATAACCCCGATTGCTAATGTCGCAGCTCCTACTATTGCCATGACCTTGTTACTCATTTTTTTCATTATATGTACCTCCCCACAAGTCTTCATTTTCATCATTTCATTAATTGAAGTTCTTTCATGTCCTTAGTGTAACTCCCGGATACGACTATCTCATGAAAAAGTTGTGAATTTCTCATGAAGAAGGGACCCTGATGATCAAAGACCCCAATGGTTGTAACGATACCTAATTGTCCAGACAAAACAATTATTTTACTAACAATTTCTTTGTACTTCAATACCGAAAACTTCACAATTTCGTAAAACCACCGTCCTTGACACAGAAGATACTCACAAATTCTTACGATAAATCCAGAGTATTCCTCCAATCACCAAGAGGATAGCTACTCCAATTCTATATACTATTGTGGTGTACTCCTTATAGATCGACCGAGCAAACATCTAGAAAGAGCAAAGCCGGTTTCCCCCACTTATGAGAAAACCGGCTTTGCTTTATATATTTAAAATACAAAATAGTGGAGCAACCCAAAAACAGCGCTTATTCCAATCCAAATAATCATATTTACTTTAAATCGTTGAAGCGCTACAAAGGATAAAATAATCCATAGCATATACACATACTCCATCTGACTTATACTTAATGAGTGAGGGAACACCACAGTTTTGAAGAGATAGACCGTGAGATTTAACAAAACTCCGACTACAGCTGCGGTTACGAACCCTAAAACTGTTTTAACCTTTGCATTCCCTTGTGTCTGTTCCACAATAGGCGCTCCTATAAATATGAAGAGGAAGCAAGGCAAAAAGGTATAGAAAGTTGTAACAACCAGCGCAAGAGAACCGAGCCATAGCGAGCCGCCAAAATGGTTATACCCTCCCATAAAACCTACAAAAACTAATACCATAATCAAGGGACCAGGTGTGGTCTCACCTAAAGCCAACCCATCAATCATTTGAAGGTGTGTCAACCAGTGAAACTGTTCCACGCTAACTTGTGCTACATAAGGCAACACGGCATAAGCCCCTCCGAATGTTACAAAAGCCGCTTTTGTGAAAAATATGGATAGATTCCTCCAGAAACTGAAATCTGATAGTAGAAGATAAAATACTGCCAAAGGTAAAAACCATAAGACGATACCGATCAATAATTGTTGACTGGCACGTACCCATTTGAACTTCGTATGAGGCAATGACGTCTCGGTATTAAGATAGTAAGAACTCTCATCTATAGCTTGCGCGACGGACTTGCTGTTATCTTTAGTAGAATGCTTGGAGAATTTCTGCACAAGGAATCCTATGACAATGGCGCCAAGAACAATCAAGGGGAAAGGAATATTGAAGAAGAAAATTGCGACAAAACTTGCTAGCGCAAAACTAATATGAATGGAGCTATTCAGTGATTTTTTAGAGATTTTCATTAGTGCCGTTACTATAATGGCAATGACTGCTGGCTTTAGGCCATCAAACATAGCATGAATCAAGGGGATATTTCCTAAAGTTACGTAGATAAGGCTTAATGCTAATAATATGAACATTGATGGAAGCACAAATAATATCCCTGCAACAAGCCCTCCGATTGTTCCATGCAGCAGCCATCCACTATATGTAGCGAGTTGTTGGGCTTCAGGCCCTGGTAACAGCATGCAATAGTTTAAAGCATGCATGAATTTTGCATCAGAAAGCCATTTCTTTTTTGCTACCAGATATTCACGCATGATGGCTATTTGCCCTGCCGGACCTCCGAAACCGATGAATCCTAACTTCAACCAAAATAGTGCTGCTTCTTTAAATGAAGGTTTTTTAGGTGTATCGATAATGAACACCAGCTTTCTTTTATGTTTTCGATATTTATTCCGAAATGCTAGGTAAGTGACAATGACCTTCTACATCGACTGCTGAACAGTAACGACGAATTACTTCCTGTTTGCTGTTGTGTCCCTCACGATAAATATTTTTTGGGGGTTGGCGCATATCTCAGAATACTGCGTTATTTCGCAGAACTAACTTCTCCCATCAAGTGTCTTACCCATCTAAATTAGGGTCTTCATCTACAGGCCCTTCCACACCTAAAAGCGATAAGATTCCAAAAGTCAAAAGGGGACCAAGCAAGTATTGCTCCCCAATTATCCATAGCCTGATGAAAGCCAAAACTCCTCCCCTTAGTGTTATCAGCAGTGGCACCAGCAATCAAACTATCTCTCTATTATTGATTTGATCTGGTCACGATTATCAGTTATGCCGGTCACTTCAGCAGATTCCTGTGTCTGAGAGCGTCCTTAATTGCTTAATTCGAATGCCCTTTAGCGTATTTCCCATAACGGAATACCCTATCCGCTAGATTAGATAAAGGTCTAAATATAGGGTTAAGTAGCCATGTAACTTTAGCACTTACAACACCTATTATAACACTGGCGAGCACATCTGTTGGCCAATGCACACCTGTGTAAACACGGGCAATTGCCACGAGGATGGCTAGAAGTGTAAAACTCCATCTCACCCAAGAAGGAGCTTTATTCCAAGACCCAGCAGCAAAACCGAAGCTGCCTGAAGTGTGGTCACTGGGAAAAGACGCATCTACTGTATGGGGGATAAGCTGTGTGAATGTGCCTTTGGGAAGTGTAACAAAAGGGCGTGGTCGAAACCAAATATTTGAAATAACTAGATTGATAATGAGCGCCAGAATACCAGATAACCCCATGATGACTAGGGCATGACGGCGGTCCGAATCTGGTTTTGGTAGGGTGAGCCAGGCAATTACAAATAAAGATGCATAGAGTTCTAATGCATATTGGGCGAAAAAAGACATAATGAGGTCAAAACTGTGGAGATGTCCTGCAAACTGATTAAGCAAATGATAACCGAATAGATCGAACGAGTTCATATTTATACCACCTTACATTCTATAGCTGTTACGTGATTGAGTTGATTTCGTGTTACAGCGAAAACAGCTTGAAAACTCACCTATTTAAAAAGACGAAAAAAGATGCCAAAAAGTTCGCGAACTTTTTGCCTCTTTTTTTCGTCTTTACTTTTGAGATCATTATGTAATAAGCTACCACTTCTAACTTGATGAGAATTACTTTGGAAGCCTCTTTAAACTCAACTGGCACAATTTTTCATACCCATCATTTTTGTTTTGATTATACCGTGATTCAGTTAAAAAGATATCAAATAGCAAAGCGAATGTAAGGTGTTTTGGGCTTTGAGTAATGCGTGGTATTGTGTAGTCACGAACAGATAAGGAAAGACTCCGTCAGCTTAGTGCATAGTGAAAAGGAGCTAGAGATAGGATATGAGGTGTTTGGAAATAGTATACAGGGAATCCTTAATCTACGATTTTGTTTACGAGAGGAACGTATCATGCTGTGACAGAGTTTAACCGTGAACTAATTGCTAAAGTCCGTGCAGGGGATAAAGAATCTTTTGCGATATTTGTAAAGTCGTATACGCCTTATGTTTACCGCACAGCTTTTGCCTTTCTCCATGACTCTGTCGAGGCAGAAGATATATCTCAAGAGATTTTCATAAAGATTCACCGTTCTATATCGCAACTGAATGACTTACATGCCTTTAATTCCTGGCTTAAGAAAATAATTACGCATAGTTGCCTAGACCACTTAAAGAAACAAGTGCCGACACCCATCCCTGACCCAGAGCTTGATTTGAAGTTCCATGATACTTCCCTGAACTGGGATCAGCACTTAGACATTCTGGAAGCCTTAAGAAGTCTAAAGACTGAGTATCGAGAAACATTAGTACTCCGAGAATGGGAAGGTTATAGTTATGAAGAAATCGCCAATATTCTGGGGATTCCAGTCGGAACAGTAAAGTCGAGAATTTATACTGCTAGAATGCAATTAAGAATAATCCTCTCTGAAGGACAACTGTAAAGGAGTGGTAACGTTGGAATGCCAAGAATCACTGGAACGGATTTCAGAATACATTGACGGGGAATTGTGTGATTCTGAGTATGAAGAAATTAAGATTCATCTGCTTTCCTGTCAGAATTGCCAGAACGTGGCGAGGGAGTTTCAAATGCTACACGAAAGGGTTCAGCAATCAATTGAGAACACTCCTGTTCCGGTTGACATAGAACAACGCATTCTTGTCGCCATAGAGCGAGAACAGCGAAAAGTCAGCAAGCAGAGAGTTTTCACGCTCGTCACTGTAGCTCTGTTGGGGAGTCCGCTACTGCTTTTGTCACCCTTCCTTCTTAAAATCGTTCATTTGCTTTACACTACGGGTTATGCTTTTTGGCGGGTAAAAACGGTTCTCCTAACGATGTTGCCAACGACAACCAGTTGGGGAATAGGGGTTACATCGTTCTTTTTAAGTGTTATCGGTATTAATATGATTCGAGTATTACTACGGGGAAGCCGTTTTAAAGAGGTGTCTGTATGAGATTCGGGTACAGATTTAGCTTAGGAATAATTATACTCTCAGTATTACTGGTCTTATTACCTAAATATGCTTTAGCGGATGCGATCGTAACGCAGGTGGGGGGCAATCCCATTACGATCCCCGAGGGTCATTCAGTTGAAACAGTTCTCAGTGTTGGGACTGACGCACGGATTTCCGGAAGTGTAACCGATGCCGTTCTTGTGATTAATGGCAATGTGTATTTGGAACCAACAGCCCGAGTTGATTTGGTCGTTGACCTCGGAGGACATGTTTACAATTCAGCATTAAACTATCCCGAGACGGGAGTCTTTGAGGTCAACTTTTCGGAAAAGCTGCTGAATGACTCCTTGCTTGGGGGAGTCATTCTTTTGGGAATCTGGGTTCTAAGAGTAGTGGTTAGTCTTTTATGTATAGTTTTCTTTACTGGGTTGGGTTACTTCATGAGAAACTGTTTAAGTTCATCTGAAAACTTACTTTCTACAGATTTTCTCCGTTTATTTGGGATAGGCATGGCTTTTGTAATGTTACTCGTTTCTTTTGCGGTCTTGCTTACCCTGACGGTGTTAGGTATTCCGTTTGCAGTTCTAATTATCATCTTGGGTATTATTTTAGTGGTTCTTGGGCTTATTCCTGTTATGCAATTTATTGGAACGAAGGTTTTGTCGTCAACGATATTGGAGTACCCTGCTATTACCCGGTGGTTAGCTCAATCTATATTATTTGTCGCCTTGGTTAGCCTGCCACTCATTGGGTTAATGTTTTTCATTGTTATGGGGCTAACTGGCCTTGGGCTTACTTTAACCATAGGTTGGACACATTTTAAGCGTTCCAAAGCGTCTTAAACTTGAACATTAGTTTTGGGTGAAAGGAGTAACCATGACTTCTCAGCTTCTAATCCACTTTATTTCCCAATATGGGTATGTGGGATTGTTTGTAATTTTAGCGACGTCTATTTTGGGGATTCCTATCCCCGATGAATTTCTATTGACCTTTGTCGGTTACTTAACTTATACAGGTCAGCTTAACCCTTTTCTTGCCATCATTTCGGCGGCAACAGGCAGTGCTACTGGTATTACAATCGCCTACATTTTGGGAATATTCTTCCAACAGAAAATCTTGGTACATCTCAAGAAACACGAAGGAAGCCAACGCTTAGAAAGAGTATTGGACTGGTATCAACAGCATGGAGGAAAACTTCTTACTGTTGGATATTTTATTCCCGGTGTTCGCCATCTTTCTGGATACATTGCAGGCTTGAGCCGATTGAGTTACCGAAACTTTGCAATCTTTGCCTATCTAGGAGCAGCTTTATGGACAACCCTGTTTATTGTCCTTGGTCGACTTTTAGGTAGTCGTTGGAAAACTGTATTACCCATCCTCCATCGCTATTCTCTATTGTTAGGAACTTCCGCTATAGTGATTTCTATAATTTTCTACCTGATATATAAGAAGCACGAGCTTATAATGGCTTGGATAGAAAAACATCTATCGCAACTGCCCAGTCGTTATTTATCCCTAGGCAAGCAACGTTTTTTCGTAACAGTTGGTGGTCTCCTTTTTATTACGCTCTTCATTATACTAATGGGTTTAATTCAGGACTTCGTTTTCCAAGAGGTTGGTGAGTTTGATAACCTCGTTGTATTTTGGTTGGACGTTACATCTTCGCCCAGGGTTATTGATCTGATGCGAGGGATTAACGCCCTTGGAACTCATATCACAATAATGCTTTGGTTTGTGCTGGCAGTGATTGTCCTGCGAGTCACATCTAAGAGCTGGTCACATGTGCTTCCCCTGGCCTTCGCGTGGGGAGGTGGTACAGTGATCGACCTCTTATTTCGGTTTTTCTTCCGTGGTGAAAATATCAACGTCTTTGAAAACCTTACGCCATTTCAAGCCCCAAGTTCAGGGTTCTTACTAGCTGCCATCTCTTTTTATGCTGTCTTGGGATACATTAGTGGGCGAAATAAACCGTGGTTTACTCAGATTATTATACTTATGGGTGGAATTGTCTTGATGGTTCTTTTAGCTCTTAGCCCGGTTTATCTCCGCATCCATACCCCTGGTGCGATGGTCACTAGTTTGACCGTAGGAGGGCTATGGGCTTTAGTGTGCGTTTTTGCTTATGAATTTGGCGTTTATAGGAGTGAATGATCATTACGTCCAAATATTCAAAAGTAATTTCCTCGTTTTGACCTTTGACCGTGAGCGACAATTTAGGCGTTTTCCATTTCAACTTTTTGTACGCCGGAAGCGTGTTTTAGACTAAAATGTAAAAGTCCGTTTATTCCCTCATTTACGGTTATTTACTATGAATTGGTCTCTTAAATCAAATGAACTGGGATAATAGAACTACTGCCTTCAAGAAATTCCCAAATACGCATTATTCTTATAAACCGCACTTACGACATCGAAGTCAAATTTTTAGTATTGAAAACGCTAACATTATGCTAAAATATGGGATAATATAAGGAGCAGAATTGAACTTACAAAGCTTAAGTTTTCTACTGAAATCATTAGAATAGGGTGAAGAATTTTGAGTGGAATTAAATTTCTTTTTATAAGCCGAGAAGGCGAGGTATACCCCATTCCGGCTTTAAAGGGCTCAGTCTATAAACCGGTACCACGGTTGGCGAATGAGTCAGTTCTGGTAGTTGAACTATTTTACGAGGTTGAAAATAGAAAGCCTTGGCAGTTAATCTATGTTGGGTTTGACAGGATTCAACTTGATGGGCATGGTCGGTATATACTAACTATGGAGGAAAGAGGAAGCAAGTTTTATAATATATGCCATTTTGGATTAACGAGTGCGGAGGAATTAAGCAAAAGAGAGGAACCCATAGCGATTCCAAAAGCGCTGGTTGTTCCTAATGCTAAAGAAAAAAAGGCTTTAATTAGTTTTATAAAAACAAAATATCCCGCCTTATGGGAGAATAGCCCGGAGGCGGTTGAGCTTTCTATACAATCTAGGTTGAATACACATTGTGATCTCGTAAATCTAGTCAAGAAATCAACAGTAATCAGACGAAAAAATCAAATAGTAGAGCACAAATAGGGATAGAATTTTGGGTGTACTAAATAGCAGCTTCATAACAATGAGTGTTCTCGTGCCGTTATAGTTTACATACTTATGACAACAAAAAATAGAATTCTGATTATCTATAATCCATAATTATGTACAAACGGAGACTATGACAATTAGTTAAACATCATGGCAAGCGGATTTGAATTGACAGCAGACTGCAATTGATGCTCATCAATATATGTATAAATTTCGGTAGTGGCTACGCTCTCGTGCCCCAGGATTTGCTGAAGTGATCGTAAATCAACCGGGCCATACTTATACATAAGTGTTGCCGCCGTATGGCGAAGCTTATGAGTCGATTTAGATTTGGGGTCAAGACCGGAAGCAATTACATATTTCTTAACGACATTTTGAACAGCTTTGGTTGTCAAACAATGCATCATTGGGTATATCAAGGGAGCTCCGAATTTGAATCCATTTATTAATTGACTTTTTGGCAGCAGGAGTCAGATAGATTCTACGTTCCTTGTTTCCTTTACCAATGACACTAATAACCTCATTATCTACTTGGCCGATATCTAAGCTTGCTAATTCGGATAAACGCAAAGCACAGTTAAGGAAAATAGTTATTATGCTATGGTCGCGCGGAGACTTTTCACATTGAATTAGAAGCCTGACTGATTCTTCTAGACTTAGGTATTTCGGTATTCTTTTAGGAAGTTTTGGTGTCTCCAATTCTTCGGCAATATTGTTATCAATTAGATGAGCTTTGGTTTTGAGATACTTCCAAAACTGTCGAATAGATACGATCTTTCTTGCTCTAGTACCGGCAGCAGCGTGTAGTTCAGTTTGACAATAGGCAATGAATGCATACATATCGTTAAGAGATATTGTTTTGATGAATTCCAAGTTTACCCCTGCGAAGATTCGGTCAGGGGTAGGCGTGTTTCTGGATACCATTACAAAGCTGAAAAACATAAGTAAATCCGTTCGGTATTCTTTAACTGTGTTTTCTGACCTGCCCATGCGCCTGCTGTTTCTTGAGATATTATCACGACAAGATACCCTAGGTACTGTTCAACGAGTGGACAAGTTTTATTTGATTGCATTAGATAATCATCTCCTTGCGAGTAGTGTTGACTTAACTTGCAAGAGATAATAAATTACTATAATTGGAAATCAGTCTTAATGAATACTTTACTTTTTAAATTTGTATCCGATAATCGAATGTTATGACAAATAGCACCCTCCTTGATTATTGGAGGAGGGTGCTATTTGTTTAACTATCAATATTAGCCCCCGATAAATAAACACATTATTTTCTTGCCCTGTGCTCGATTAATGTTGTATTAATTTAATACGGTCAGCCGTTCTAGGGACTCTTTCTTGCCAACCACTTTCAATCATCAAACAACGATTACTTTCTATGAAAAAAGTATTTTTCACAGAAATTCAAATTCCTCCTTCTAAATTTTAAAAGCTAAAGCCACAATGTTTAACAGCTAGCATTACCCATTATCATCCGTGAATCGTTATTTGTGACGTTGCTTGAGTTTTACCAAACGGGGTTTTACCTGTAATACGACCTATGCTCGGTCACGGCCGAAATATGCGAATGAATTTTTAGGTGCGTTACAACCGTTGGGGCTTTAATCATCAGGGTCTCTTATTCATGAGAAATTCACAATTTTTTCATGAGTTAATCGTATCAGAGAGTTACACTAAGGACATCAAAGAGCTTCAAAGAATTAAATGATGCAATGCTGAAAATTAAGATTTATTGGGGAGGTATACATAATGAAGAAATTTAATAAAAAGGTCATGGCAATAGTAGGAACTACGACCTTAGCAGTCGGATTGATGGCTTTTCCAGTCTTGGCAGGGAACCAGCAAAAAGAGAACGGATGGGTTGGTCACATGCAGGGGTTTATGCAAAACACTTTTTATCCAGGGCAACATCAAACCTTGATGAATTCGACCGCCATGCAAAATCTTCGCAGTTCGTCTGGGATGCAGAAGGCTATGCAAACAGGGGATATTAAGACGAAGCAAGAACTTATAAATTCTGGTGGGAGCATGATGAGCAACGGAAGTAGCATAACCGGTTCGCGTGGTACTATGATGAACGAGATTGGAAAGAGTAACATGATGGGTTCCATGTGATGTACTGACTTCTCAGAGAAATACTAAAAGGGGTGATTTCAAATGATGTTTGGTTTAATTATATTAGCCATCGCTGCTTATTACATGTTTAATTCATCCAAAGACGGAGGGTCGTGCTGTAGGAACTATCAGGCTCAGGAGTATACTTCACTGGATATATTGAATGATCGATATGCACGCGGTGAGATTAATAGAGAGGAATACCTTGAACGGAAACAAGAACTGTCGGTACAAAAGCAGTCAATATCCATTAAAAAGGGATAGCATAGTGCTTAGCTTTTGGATAAAGCTTTAATATGTCAATTTAAGGTTTGTACTTAATAATTAGTTCTTTAAGGAGGAATTCAGTATGATGAATGGTTGGGGAAACATGATGGGCAGATGGGGAACCAGTTATGGTGGCTATGGGATGATAGGTAGGATGGGAATATTTATGCCACTCATCTTCGGTATTGGGATTATCCTACTTGGTATCTATTTATTTCGTCACTGCACATCGCGGGTTCATACAGGGACGATGGGTAAGCAAAGTGGAATGGACATCTTACGCGAACGCTATGCGCGTGGCGAGATTGATTCAGGGGAATATCAAGGCCGGAAAAGTGATCTAGAGGGTAAATGAGACACTAGGCAAAAGAGAAC
>JARLHU010000220.1 GCA_031292095.1 Desulfosporosinus sp. | reverse complement strand
TTAATTAATGGTGATAAGATATTTTTCGTAAATCATAGAAACCCGCTAATTATGCCATTTCAGGATTCTAAATCGAGTAGCTTCCAAGATATTATCACCATCAATTATATATTTTGGTAAGTCATGTCCGGAGTTCTGAAGATAAGCATTGCAATAGGACTACTAAGCACCTTGATCAGTGCGGTCGCCGCAAAGGCTCCCAATATGGCATCTCTAATACTCCATATCGCAGAGCCAAGCCTCACCACCTGGCTTACTATCCCTGCAACCTTTGCTGTCCACTCGGGCATCTTCTGTTGGATTGTGTCGTTAACGCTTTCTAGCCACTTTTTCGAATCTTCCATCGGTCCTGCAAGGTACTTCGTTAAATAAAAACCAACCCATTGCAGTGCGTAGGTGCCTTCTAGTCTAAGCTTCTGGAATTCAAAGGTTATTGAGCGTATGCCCTGCATGGACTGCTCATAGTCAGCTGAAGGAACCGCCATACCTTTGGACATTTGATTAAGTTCTAAGTATTTATGCATCAACTCGGGACTTAGGTAGAGGTCTTGCAGGCTGACACCGAGGGCATCGATGGAACTGGTATAAGCTCGCGCAGCGTCGGAGCTCATCCAGAAACGCCTTGCTAGCATTTGATTGCTAAGATCGGCCTCCCCCAATGAAGTCATGTACTTTGCGAGGGCAAGGCTAGCTACTGCAACGAATGACACTATCCCTGTTTCGGCCTTAGCAAAGTTTGTTACTGTTGTACTTCCGAACTGTGCTACGGATGTTTCAGCAATCGCCATAGCTCGTCTAGCGGTATTAAGAGACGAGCTATCCGTCTGAAAACCTAAACTAATTAAAAATTCTTTAATTACCTCGATCATCGTTTCCACTCCCTTTTTTATTTTAAGTCCACTCTAGATCCGTCTTTGTAGGTCCCCTTATTTTATTAGCGCAGTTTTCAGATACTTGCCTCATGACCGTCCCTTCGCCTTTCTTGTAATGATCGTACTTTCTAAGTACAGCCCATAATAAAAAGAGAAGCCTAAGCATTGTGCCTAGAACCTCTCGTTATATTAGCGGCTGCCATTTGAACAACTCCATTCTTACTCTATGATCACAGGTAACCACTTCAATGCTCCCCACGGAACAAGTTATCTCACGAGGAGTTTCGTCTCGATCCCGGTACATCCCAACAATCGTTTTTGCTCATCAATTGATAACTTTGCAAACTGAGATACATACCAATTCACCTTGCAGTCTTCATGATGCATAATGGCTCCAGTGATTTCCCATTTGTCTTCATATATCCACTCTTCGCAGATAGGACATCTTCCGACTATGCAACCCGTCATTTTTCGCTACTCACCTCATTGGGTATCCATTTTAGCGATCCCTTCGCAACGTAATATTTACAGGTTTTTTCCTTTTCGCGTCGAATTGATAGTTGTTCTAAACTTACAATGCCGATACGATAGGAGATGTTGATTTATGGAAATAACTCGGACTTTCAATGGGTACATACAAGGATTAGTTACATGTATACATCACGGTTGCCCTAATGTATCAACCTGTTCAATAAAGGCACAAATGCCCAAGGAGATAGCAGTTTAGCTAGCAAAATTCACGACGAAAAGAAGGTAGGGTTTGATTTATGTGGGTTTACGATAGCCCCGTTGGAAAGATGATTATCAAGTACGACTCTAAGGAAAATCGTTATGCGCTGATAATTAATGGTGAATCTCTCGGCAATTATAATTCAGCCATTGCAGCAGCGAACAATGTTTATATGCACGTAACCGGATACTATGAGTGGGACATCCTTGACGGCCAAGTTGATGTTCCCCATGACATCTATGAGTGGGAAAAAATAACGGGATAGATTAAGGCAAATTTTGAGGTCTCAAAAAATGGGTGAAAAATGTGTTTGGGCAGGCTGCAGATTCTTCCGAACATTTCTTCACGGTGCCTTACGACGGGGGTGGGGATGCTGGCTCTGGGCATGAGAAAAGGCACTGCGTCTTTGCAATGCCTTTATAGCTATGGATTTTAGTCAGGCTCAATGTTTTCTGGTGTTGGCCTTCTTTAGTTCCTGAACCTTATTGAACGCCCTCACAGATATGATCGCTTCATGCTCACCCTTAACGGTTATTGCGTTACCTTCTTTAGGACCATCATATGTCATCTTCCCAGTATAGAGTGAATTGCTAAGTACATACGCTACTGTTTGCTTAGCCCACAGCTTGCCCCTTTGCTGTGTCTCTACTCCGTCCTTGTTCAACAGTTCTGCTATCTTACCAGTGCTAGCCCCGTCTAAGTACTCCTTGTAGATGCGCTTTACGACAGCCGCCTGTTTCTTATCTAGCACCAAAGACTTGTTCGTTGCCGAATAGCCGTAAGGCGGTTTTCCTCCTGCGTAGCCACCAGCTTGCGCCGTGCTAAGTCTGCCACCTTTGGTTCTATCGTTTATCTGTCTGCGCTCAAATTCAGCAAAGGAGCCAAGCATCTGTAAAAACAACTTACCCTGAGCGGTACTTGTATCAAAGCTCTCACTAACACTAATGAATGCAACACTGGCGGGGTCTAGTTGATCCTCTATCATTATTAGCAAGTTCTTAAGACTGCGGTGAATCCGGTCCGACTTAAGGACCACTATGCCAGTTAAGCCGTTGGCCGTATCTGTCACGTATTCTATCATGGCCTGGTATTGCTCGCGGGGTTCAATCTTACTGCCAGTGCGCCCTTCATCCGTGAAAATCTTTACCAGTTGAAGGCTTTGAGCAATGCAATACGCCTTGATCCTGGTCATTTGCTCCTCGATACTAGTGTTATCGACTTGAGTTTCTGACGATACCCTGGCGTATCCCACAACCTTGCGCTTTGGCGGTAACATTGCCATAAGAAAACCCCTTTCTGTACCCCTTAATCTAAGGATACTGTATCGAGAGAATTTAGTCAAATATATTTTAATATTTTTTACTATAAACACCTCATAGCCCCTGATACATATAGGATTATTTGTTTTATTAACCCCTGATACAAGGGCTTGATTCCGCTCTTTTCCATCACCTTCTTGAAACGCAAGGGTTTAGGGGTAAGGGTTCATTTGATCACCTTCTTTTTAGAAAATATTTACAGGTTTTTCCCTTTGCGTGTCGAATGGCTTCTTTGATGCAAGGGGTTTCTTGATGGAGTGTGTTTACAATGTCTAAAAAACATAATTTGGAATACGAGTACATTACAAAGGATATCGTGGTCGCATTAATCCAGAAGAGCACGCTTGCCTGTGATGAGCTTCTGGATTACGCTTGCAAGGCTTATGACAAGGTTTATGGCCATCTAAGTGGAACACTTGAAGAAGAGAAGAAGCTTAGTGAAGTTAATACATTAAAGGAATTACGAGAAAAAGAATTGTGAGATAATCTTTAGCTAGTTAGAGATTATCTAATTGACGGAGCCCCTTGCATCTTTACAAAGTACGCGGATTTGTTCAGCTATTTTTACCGCATTGTCAACCTTATGAATGAGGTTATCTTTAGATTGCATGGTTGCGTCTTGAAGCTTTTGGAGTTCTCTGATTTGCTCTTGCAATACTGATTTATAGTCCATATTTTTACCTCATCTCCTTTAATGATGATTAGTTAATATATCCCGTAACTCTGCCAATGTCCCTTTAGCTGAATCCCTTTGAACCATTAACCGCTGTTGCTATGGCCTCAGCTTCTTTAAGTTGCTTAAGTGTATTCACCCCACCAGGTGTTGACGGCTGAACAACATTTAACTCATTGCTAATACGATCTTTATATTTGTCAGGCATGGCACCTTTCATCAAGAAGATTAGGAGTGTGTCGCTGTACTCAGTGACTACACCACATGGCTTACCTTGGTAGTACACATCCTTCTTTGTGCCTTCCACTGCTCTACGTCTAGCCTCTTGCTCTAAGCGTTCACTGGCCTGCTCGGTAGCTGCGACAAACAAGGCTGGATAGGCAGGGTCTTCTTCGAGCCATCGGTAATGAGTTGACCGGGCAATCCCTGCAATCTCTGCGGCTAGTGTAACCATTCCGCATTCTTGGAAGGCTGTTAGAAATGCCTCCTTTTTTATACGTCTTGTTGCGTCCTCCATAATATGGTTTGTTTCCATGATAACCCTCACCTTTCTTCCAAAATTAAACATGAATTAAGTTTCCAGTAATAAAGACTGCCCCACTTAAAAAGCAGGGCAGGGGCGATAACTTTTTTCAGTTAAGTTTTTTCTTTTAAGAACATCTACCTTAAAGTACCAATTTGTGTCTTTGGGATTCATCGGTTGATATCCTGCCTTTAGTAAGGCCCCATTAATTACCCCCGCGTAAACATAAATACCAGTCTCTCTGTGGAAATCTGTCTTGATTCCATAACTAGAACGTTCCTTCTTACTAGGTACAATACTAGCCTCTATCCATTTATCCAATACGGTTTTTACTTCATGAGGTAGTTCATCATAGATTTTAGGATCATCGCACATGTCCTGACGACTTTCTATCCATTCCTTCATTCCAGCTTTTACCGATAGTTCACTAAATTCACCTGGTCCATACTTCATCTTGATTTTCCTCCATCTTTAGTTGGCTTGTGCAAGGATCGCCGCGACTTCGAACGCAATGTGAATGGTTTACGCCATACTGTCTTACCATCAGGAATGCTACCGTATATCGCGCGTTTACTACTGCAACTCCTTGTGTTTGAATTTTTCTTAACTAGTGCCTCATGTAATCCCAGCCACGGGCTAAGGAGATTTTTCCAATGCTTTTGATCTAGTAACATCAGACAGTATGTTTCAAAAGGCGGATGTTCCAAATTCCAATTGTTACTTTCGACTGATCGGGAAAAATGAGACTGGAATAACTGTTCGACTGCAATTATTCGTTCGGCGTCAGAACTGCACTCATCGATAAAGATTGTCCAAGATTGTTGCTTTAGTTCTTCACGTTCGGGATATAAAAGTAGTTGTCCAAATTTATAGGTTGCGTCTAGGTAACGGTAGTGATACTTGGCGTGTATGCGGTTGTCGATTGGGAAGATGTATCCAAATCCGCACTCTTCACACCGGACCGTTCTTTCTTTTACTCGGGTTTTCATGAAATAATTAATTCTCCTTTACTTTTGAGCACTCCTTGTGGTGTAATTTGTGGGTTATTTTAATCCAACCCGTCAGTATGTTAATCCTTAACACAACCCGTCAGTGCCATGAAAGCCAGTTGTATCAACGCTTTGAGGTTATTGGTAATTTATAGAACTGACGGATTATCAAAAATACAGCATAACAAGCCTGTATTTTAATCTCGTATAGGTTATACGGAAAATCCTTCAAACCCGTCAGTTATTCAAAACCCGTCAGTAAAAGGGTTATCTAGCGTTAAATCTTCGTTTACTAATCCGATCCCTGGCCACGCCCTCCGCCCATTGGCACCGCTCCGAGAAGATACAAATCCTCGATCTATCAAACGAGTGGAAAAGGCTTTTTGAGTAATTGCACGCTCACCATTTACGTCACACCATCTCTCATAGGCCATCCTCAAATCCTTATTTTCAACCCTAGCTGCCGGAGTGATCAGGCAACGATCAGCAAGAAAATCACCTATAACATCCATCTCATCACGGTAAAAGTTTGTAGCAACCTTTACCTCGTCAGGGATTCCGAGACCTTCTTTCTGCCACTGTAGACAGCCTTCTAATGTCCAATTCAGGATACCAGATAGTTCCTTCCTGAGTTTTAACGGTAAATTACGATCTCTTTCCTCTGTGGGTATCGTAACCTCAAAAGGGATTAGGTTAATTCTCCGCCAGATGGCGTGATCTGTGCCCTTGATCTGTGGCTTGTGATTTGTTGCTAAGAAGAGTTTGAATTCAGGAATGAAGGAAAAAAACTCACCGCGCATGAAACGAGCAGTCATTTTGTCTCCGCCCGTCATGCTTTTTACTAAGCTTTCAGCCAGCCTTTGCCCTTCTTCAGCTTCGATAGCGGTTATAAGCCTTGCTCCTTTTAAGGCAGCTATATCGTTAGGTATGCCCTCATTACGTCGTACCATTAGAGTGGAAGCAGGTGTATTTTGAGCATAATCTTCACCGAACAGTGCTGAAACAGTATCTAAGAAAACGCTCTTTCCGTTTGCTCCTGCCCCATACAATATAAATAAGCATTGTTCTCCTGTGTCACCTGTTAGGGAATAACCGATTGCACGCTGGAGAAACCCTATAAGGCTTGTATTACCGTTCATAATCCTGCGTAAGAAGGATTCCCATGTTGGGCATTTAGCGTTCGGGTCATACGTAACAGGCGCTAACTTCGTGATCAGGTTTTCGCGTTTATGTTCTAATAGCTTCCCAGTCTTTAAGTCAATTTCACCGTTATTCACATTCAATGCCCAAAGGTGCTTGTCCAGGTCATCGGGCAAAACAGGTATGCCATTGATACTCTTTGAAGTTTCAATCATTTCACGTCTGACTTTTCCAGATTCTGATTTTTGCTCCCATTTAACCAGTGCCTTGCGTTCGGTTTCATCGCCTATATCGGCTGCCTCTGCGAGCATTTGCCTGACTGTAGCAAAGGCGCGCCTATTTATCTCACCAGTTGTATCAGTGGACCATCTTCTGTCATCCCAAAACAACCATTTTCCCCACGGATGGCAATAACGAAGATCAGCGCCGTGATGGTAGATTAATTTTTCTGCATTACCCAATTCTGTATAAGGAAATGATTTCCGCACCTGACTTCTGAGATCACTCTTTGCAGGGTATCTAGAAACACTCATAGCGACCATCCGAACTTCCTTCTCGTCGAGCGGAGGAAGATATTTTTTATTTTCCTCAAGAAGTGCCGCAAAAATTGCCTCGTAACTCATCCCTCGCCGGCGCATTGTCCCTGCCAAGCTCGTTAGTGTACTGTTCCGCGCTCCCTCATTTATTGACTTTCCTGTATTGTTTTGTGGCACTTCTCCATTACCTTTGGTATTAGTTTCGGTCATTAAGAGTAATAGCCACTCCGGGCAATTAGCTAACTCTGTTTCATCAGGGTGAAACATTACATCCCACTCGTACCTTCTGCCAGAAGCGTGAAGGCTGGGAGCCGCAACAAACATTCCTCCATCAGATCTCGTGTCCAGGCCATCCTTAAAACGAGCCTTATTTAATATTTTACGGTTTTCTGGATACTTAAATAACACATGTCTTCCGCCGCTACCCGTGATAGCCTCGACTGTATCTGGAAGCGGTCCGTTGTGTGCCTCTAGCGCCGCCAAAACACCTGGACCATCGTCTTTAATATCAACGTCAAGTAGCAATAGACCGTGTTTTTTACCTGTTAATATTCCAATGTTTGCCTGAGGCCAATGATCCCACCATTTTGCGATTTGCCCTAAGTCTGATGTTCCTTTATTCGGCCAGTCTTTTATTGTTGGGTGTTTGCCAACGTTGTCACAAGCATCAATATTACAAGAGCATTTCCCATTAACCAGAGGCCAGTGGAGAGGAATAACCCGCCAGCCCCGTTGCCCATATTCTAATGCAGCATCAAGTATTATATTTTTGGGGGCATCCCGTGGTACAATATCTGTAGTAATCAAACTCTTTCGGAACCTTCCTTCAAACGCCCAGCCGCCCACTGGGTTTTCTTTACCAAAATAAAAAGACCGTGCTCGGTCTGTCATTTCTCCATCCATTGGATGAAGATTATTTACTAACTTTCCTTAACGCACCGTGACCAGTAGGCTCAGGCTTTGTTTGAAGGCTTTGCGCTTCCTGATTTGCCATCCAAAGATCCAAGGATTCTTTACGAAATAGCTTCCTTCCCCCAGCTGCAATAAAGGGCAGTTCCCCTTTTTTTGTCATTTCAAGAAGTAACCAATAACTAATTCCGACATACACGGCCGCTTCCTTGGCCTTCATCGTGACGGCTTCATACATCGTCTCACACCCTTCCATTGCTAATTAACCGCTCCATTTTGTTGCGTTTTCCATCCAGTTCCATGGGATCCTGGGGTTTAATAGTATTGAGCAATTGATCACTACCACCTCGCTCGACTAGTATTGTCGAGTTTTTCTTTTTGCCAAAAATTAAAAGCCGTTCTCAGATTGAGACGGCTTTTTGTGTTTCTTGAGTTTCTTGCTCAATGAGCCATTTTGAAAATGAATTTTTATCTACAAGGTACTTGCGTCCAATGCGAATAACTGGAAACCCCGGACGCTTAACTAACTCGTATCCCACGGTAAGGTGACAGCCTAGGTATCGTGCGATCTCCCTAGGCCCTATCACATCGGGTAATTCATCAAACATTAGTCTGTTTTTTGCCGTCCCCATCAATATTCTCCCCCTCACGTTTAAGACAATCTATTTAGAAAAATTATAGTTTCAGGTTTAGCTCACGTGATAGATGATCGATCCCACGCTGAAAGTGCGCGCGTTCGACTTCTGGGTTCCCCTTTGGCCTTAGTGGATTATAGTTAGTAACAACTGGCCCATAGGAAGATTCCTTAGCTTCTAGCAATCGTTGAAGCGCGGCCTCTTTACGTTGTCTTGACCGCACAGCCTTCTTACGCATACGGGTTTCAGGTAACAAGTCTACCCTCTCCTTAAGAAAAATTATATTTCCCGCTTTCCCTTGTCATCTTAGTACAGGCGGGTATTTATTTTTTATTGCAATGTACTTCCGTTATTTACATTCTACCTCTGTCGTGTTATTATTTCAATATTACAAGTGTTCGCAAATGTTCATATTGCAATATTTTTTTGGAGGTTTTTAATTTGAGGAGAGTGGAAACTTTTCTGAATGAAGAAAAAGAATACAGAGTTGGCAAGAAGGAAACATGGTTGCTAGACACATCGTTCGAATGGTTCAGGGGGCACGCTGAAATTAATGGGGAACTCGTTACTCTAACAGACATTAGTCCCTATGAGCTAAGAGATATCAATACATGGAAGGCATTCAAGGAACTCGCATCGTGCATTTCTAATCCAGGTCTAATTTATAATCCAGCCAAACTACGTGATTATGGTAAATACTTTGATCAGGATAAAGACAGGAAATGGATTTACTTTTTGCATCCAAAAAGTAAACTTGGGGACCAAGACCTTCAAAATTTACTAAACTGGATTAGTAAATACGGGTTTCTCTACCCTGATGCAACACCCTATCGAAACAGAGTCAAATTGGATAAGTCAAGCCGTATGAAACTGGATGATATTATTGTGCAAGCTAACTTAATTTCATTAGCATGGAAATTATTTGAGTCATCCCGTACCAAAGATGGAAAAGTTATCCGGGAATTGGTAAATATAATCTCTATGTACAACTTCCGCGAGGATACTAATAATAAATCTTTTTTTATTACGTTCGGACTAACAGAGTTAGCCCCGGAAGCCATGAGTAATCGCATTAGGGGCACGGAAGAACCTAATATCGATAACTGGTCTCAGGAAACTATGCGAAAAAGTATAAACTTGTGGATAGGGAGGGTCTCAAAATATTTTATTGATGTCAAAATAGAAAACCGTTTTACTCAAGAAATTCGTATCCGCCCAGTCTTAACGGCGAGTAGCTTCTCCTCCTGGCTATGGCTCCATTTCCTAACTCACATTAGCGAAGTCGAAGGAACTCCAAATGCCAAAGTGTGCCGAGAATGCGGGGTTGAGTATTCCGGGAGTCGGTCTGTCCGATGTAAAGCATGTAACCTAAAACACAGAAACAACCTAAAGTACAAGTCAGCAAAAGAAGGAGTCCTAAGACGAAAATAAGCCGCTCTAATGAGTGGCTTATTTCTTTGTTTCCTTTTGAGGTCGCATCTTCTTACCTAGATAAGCTAAATATAATATTCTATGAATCGGACCTGAATAAGGCATAGGAAATATCTGGTCCTTTAATAATAAACCAATACAGTTTATACTATTAGTAGTATGGGGTGTTATTCGAACAAGGAGTTGTTCGAATAGATATGAGTAAATCATATGTAAAGCTAAGAATCAAAATTGATACTGATGTCAAAATTTCTCCTGAACTACTTGTCAAATTAACATCAATCCTTTTATTCCTTCTAATCTTCTTAATACATCACTAATCTGAACCGAATAGCACCCGATGGTATTCCCTGCAACAGGGGTACCAACGGGGTTGTACTATATATAAATAATATTTTAGAAAATAAAACAGCTTCGAAATAAATCGAGGCTGTTTTATTTTGCCTTTTTATTACTTGAGATGAATTATTTAGCATAAAAATTTCCCTTCATTTTCAAATATCAAGTACCTTCTTGATCTACAAGTGTGTTTCGACCATCAAATCATTGAAAAACTGATAATCAGTAAACTCAAAAATAATATTTTGATTCTAGGTTCCATCACGATGGGCTATAAATCCGATAATTACCCGACTTAGAACTTTATTAGAAAAGGGGGGCAGCTGAATAGATGAAACCACCAAGTATCCCGATTGCGCTGGACGAGAAAGAGTAAGAAAAGACCGAAGAAAAAAAGCGATTGATCCCATGCCCGACAATCTTAAAACCAAGCATGGTCTGTTAAAGGAAAAAACCGGCACACCATGTCCTTTGACCCGGCTGCCGGTTTTTGTAGTGGCGATATTTTTTAAAGTAAATTCTTCAGCTTCATAAACACCCCATGGTATTGAAGCTCCATATCTTCAATAACTATTTCATGGTTTAATAAACGGGCATAAATTATATTTTTAGTACAAACATATTTATTGCCAAACAACTCTCTTCCGACTCCCATTTTTCCATGAATACCAATAGGGCTATCATCTATCATGCCATATAGTTTATAGTGTCCTCAATTTAACAACAATTTAAAGGCGCTTATGACAATGCATCTTTCTTTTTCGCATTAGCCACTCAGAAACTATAGTTTGAAAACGGGTGATCTCTTAAGTAGTCCATTAGACGGAGTAACGTTTTCGTAATAGTAAAACGTCCACCAAAATAGCTGAGATACGTGCCATTTATTTCCTTAATAAACCCAGTTCGCTCAAGTCTTTTCATGATAAACTCAAGCTCATCATTATCAACACTCAGTTCCTGTGCCAATATTTCTTGAGCTTGTATCCTATTGGCCTGCCCAAGTATATTCTCACCGGGCGACATAATATCGTCCTTGTATAATCTATAGAATACCAGGATTGCTTTTATTTCCAGTGGTGTTAGGTCATTTAAAACATTAATATATTCCTCTGGACTATAAACACCATCAGTGGTGCCGTTAATTAAATTGGTTAATATCATGCTATTCAGAAGAATCTTTTCGCGACTACGAGACTTCTGCGCAGACTCGATTGCGGCATTAACCATATCTTCAAAGGTCTCTGTTGTCATCCAGCCCCTACCTGCATCAATCTCAGCAGTGGATAATCTTTGCTCAATTAAAATTAGGCCTTTGTACATCAACCATAACAAAAGGTCTAGTCTTTGTTGCTTGCTTTTTGTCCCCGGTATAGCGAGGGCTGCATCGAATAACGGTCCAACTGCTGGTATCATTTGAACTAAAGCTCTAAATAGCGACTGATCGGCATAAAACTCTGGAATGCTATCACCCCTTAATAACTTAATAAACTCCTCCTGATTCATTGTTAAAACTGATTGGGTAGTAACTTCAGTTAGATTTTCCATATAATCAACTTCCTCATTCTAAAATAATTCAATTTTTGTTTATCATTCTAGGCAACATCCGTAATTCCCTCTAAAAAGCGGGGCAAAAAACCGGCACACCAGGACCAATCCTGGTGTGCCGGTTTCGTAATCCAATTGAAATAACCCGCTCCAGTCCATTTAAGCTAAGCTGGTTATTTTGATTAAAGGCTTTTAGGTCACACACTGGATTTAGGTTCCAGCGGGCAACTATACACTCAAGTATAAGGTAGAAAGATATTCCGTTCCCCTTCTAATGGGGAAATCATACTAGAATTGATTTAAATCCGAATCATATTAAGGTATCCACTCGACCCTCTTATCAACTCAGCCAATCATCCCACATGGCCTTGTGCCTTTTCCCCCTTCCTAGCTTCAATCCACTTAATAAAGTCTTTCTTTTCGACGCGCTTACTTGCACCAATGTCGAAGTTTGGTATCCCGCCATGTGTTGGTACCTTTTGAAATAGTGCATAAACTACCCGGAGGGAAATGCCTAAATAACTGGAAATGTGCTTGGCTGTTAGGATTTCTGGAAGGTCGTTTATACTTGTTGTCGTGCTCATGGTCTCCTCCTCTTTTCGTTACATTATATTAGTTGTTTAAATAATTACTTCTCTCTAATCATGGATTTTCCTTTCCGAAAGTTCCGATAAAAATGATTTTTGTAAATAAATATAAGACTTTTTTTGTAGGAACTTAATACTATTACGATATATCATTTTAAAGATACAAAACTTACGATACATCGTATTAAAGACAACCTTTCTTAATACTTTAATCATTTCATATATTTTCTCACTTTTGATTCTTTTACGTAACCTTACGGACCAGCAAAGCGCAATGAATCAAATTAATTTAGGTAAAACTAAAATTGGATTCTCCTCGGCTGATACGCAATTTCCGCATTGGCGACTACTATCCTCTGGATAATCGGTGTTGCGCGCAACTTCGAAATTAATATTCGTTGCTAGTCCTCAAATTGAGGAGACCTGCACTCACTCTTGTGGATGGAGTAGAAAAAACGAACCATAGAGGCTCGTTTTTCGATTATAAATCTTTTGTATCCTAATATTCTTCGGTTTCTTAAATTTCAACTTTAGTTCTGAGAATATAACCCTCTTCGCTACTACAGACTAATTCATACCCATCCTTAGCATATTGCATTTCATTGTAAAACATAAAGTAGTAGGAAATCTATTACGCCTCTCTCAATAAAAAAGGCAGGGCCGCGTGGTCCTGCTATTTTCTATTGCGCTGGGGAATATAAAAGCTTAACCGGGCAATTATTCGAAAAATCTTAGAAAGGGGAATATGTAATTATGGCGCGATCAAAAAAAGTAGAAAAACCATACGAAGTTGTATACCTTCCATCGGTGTATGACCCTAAGAAGGTACGCGAAGGCTGTATTGAGATTTTAAATGCCGTGAGAGAAATTAGGGAAAAGAAAGCCAGTGAAAACGAAAAAAAAGTTTAGCCTAGGTAAACCGCTGATTATAAGCAGGTTAGTGGTTTACCATAATTTTAGGGAATGGGTCGGTTTGATACCCCTCGAATGGATAGGCCAACGGTCTGCCTCTACGCTCCTGTCATGAGTAACATAGACTTATGGTGGGTTTCCAATGGCAAGCCTTTGCGCCTGTCCTGCGCCATCCTGTGGCCTACCAGAAGGTATCTGGAAATTAACGACGTCCTCTTCCCACCAAAAGAAAATTACCTAAATTCCGTTGCGATAACCTTTTAATTTTCGTTATTCGTTGCAACTTAGCAAGAATAACTTCTGATACGAACAAAAAAACACCCCTCATGAGGAGGGGCATAAGTGAAGGAGGATGGAAAGTGAAAAAAGAAACTATTATGTAAGCCGCTAAGCTAGCGGGTGGCTATCTACTATATTTATCATAAACCATACTTGTTACACTTCTATGAACTCCATGTGGGTAATTTGTTAAACTTTTTAGTGTTACTTTTAAATATGGGGTGAGCTTGACTAGAATCGCTGAATTTAGTCAAGCTCACCCCATATTGTTATATCTGTTTAAACTCTTCCTTGACCGTAAGTCCTTCCGATCTCAATCGCTTAGCGATCTTTACAGGCAGGACCATAAGCCTTCTCATCTTCTCGTGGTCAATCTCATCTAACTCACGCACCACTGACCGCTTCTCCGTTATTCTGGGCTCATGTATTCCAACCATTTTTAAACAACCTCCTTGAATCAGATCACGCCTCACTTGCTGTAACGGGCGAGGCGTTGCACAAAATATTTCTCTCTAGGCCGCGCTATACTCTGCATGGTCCTAATTAAACATGGTTGGAAGTCCATTCTTGGCGCGTTCAATCTCACCCATCAAAAGCAAAGCGTCATTGAACCCTCGTTTATAGCATGAACCTTGAAGGCCAGCAAGCTTTTCGCCTTCTAATGCGTCAACTCCGGAAACGTACCAAAATAGCTTTTTCCATTGTTTTTTACCAAGACGTTTTTTCAACTTTCGATCTAACTGTATACCCTTAGTAAGGTGTTCATCGGCCTCTCCGCTGGTGTAATAATCACACGCTCTTGATCTCTCCCAAAAGAGTTCTTCGATAAGTTCAGAAATGGTTTCTGCTGGTTCTCTTTTCATTTTGATTACACCTCGTTGCTGATTATTTTATGGGGGTTTGGGGCGAAGCCTCAAGAAGCAAAAGGATGAATATAACCAACAGGACATTTTATCCTTTGGGCAAGGTGTGTACACACTTGCAATGCTTGCTACCGATAACTAAGCAACGCCCTCAACGTTGATAATTCTAATTCGATATTCGTCTGCGCTGACTAATTTGGATTGATTTATGCAGTTTCCATAAGCGCTGCCGACAGTCTGAATGCATCTTTAAATCCTAAGCGATAGCCAGTTTGTTGGTGAATTGATGCAAATGCACCCAGTACAGAATCCAATTCAAAGGTAAGTAAATGACCTTTGCCCTCTGGCAATGCAGCTTTAATCTCTTCGCAAAGGGCTGTGAATTTTTCCAGACTTTCTCTATATTCAACTGGGTAATCCCCATTTGAAAGTTTTGCTGACCGGTCAAAGTACAGAACATCTAATTGGTCAGGATAATTACTCATAGACATTTACCTCCTTAATTACCTTCGGCTTTCCCGCATTTTTCCCAAACCTTCTGATATACCCTGTGTTAACTTGCTTCGATTTAACTTCTGGTCCAATACCTAATTTGTCTTTTGGAAATCTCCATGACCTACCAATTTTGATACCACCATAATTCGCGGGTCCATTATGATAAATTGTCGACTTACCGATATTTAGTCTTTTTGCCACTTCTGAAATTGTGTAATAACACTGCACTTCGTTCCCTTCACTTTTTTTAGCTGGCAACATCTGTTTTGCGAAAAGGTACTCGATTTTATACTGAGGGAATAATTTATGCTTTATCTTTCGAGCATCTTCCCAAGCTATCTGATAAGTTCCAGATAGGTAACTCCTCATTATCCTTTCACTAACATCAATGCAATTAGCTACATCTATTATACTGATACCATGCCTTGTCATTCTCGCTTCAAGATTCTTGAACATTTCAAATTGGTTAGTGTGATTTTTCATAATCATCTACCACCTTAATTACTTATATCCTGAATATAATCTAACGTACTGCCCTTGAATGTCCCATCATCTAAGCTTTTGTTAACTTTGTATATCTTAAATCCTCCCGACATATTGACCGCATATAGCAAATTAATAAAATCAAATTCAGCATCTCTATAATCCTTAACTAGCCCCATACATTGATCTAACTCTTCTTCAGTAAATCCCTTAGATTCTAAGAGATCAGCGATCGCATTGTATGAGTTGGCTTTTTTGTCATACACTTCCGAGAATTCACTGCAATCTAAAGCATTCTTCGGTATACCTAGGTGATCAAACAGACTTAGAGTGAAAACTGATTTTTTTTTCATAACAAAATTTCCTCCTTTATTCGTTGCCATAACAAAGGATAATTCAATTATTGACAGACGTTTACCTATCCTCGACTTTCTTAATGGTTTTACGACTATTTTCTAAGATAAGGGGATCAAACTTCCTTTCCTGGACGCTGATCCCCTTCGGTTGGCTATTAGCCTATAACGCCCATTTGATACACGGCAGCCAATGCAAATCTGTGGCTAAAGCCTCCCTCAATAATGAGGTTATAAACTCGCTCTATAAGGTCAAGATCCCACTCTTCAGCATCAGTACTCCTAATCATCTCTACAAGATTGGTAGCTCTGGCCTCTCGTAAATTGATTTCCTGTAAAGCTGAATTAGTGCTTGCCATAAGCCATGGTTCTTTTTCCATAATTAATCTTCCTCCTTATTCCGTCTAAACTTCTACTTGGCCTGTAAAGTATCGGTTCCAGTTCTGAGCTTTCCGTTGGGCCGGGGTGCTTGCCATAAACAAATTACACAAACGTCTTAGCATGAAATTCACCCCTTCCCTCACCTTATCCTCGTACTCGGACACAATGCTCCTTATTGATGTAGAAAACATCATCCCCACTGTGAAGACGGACTGGACTTTTTCCGTCAAAACTCCATTCATATCGACCTGCAATCCAACCATCGCCAAATTTGACCTGAATGGCGCTTCCCGCGTGGATCGGAACACCACATACATAATGCCTGTAACCGTTTTCTGATTCTTCGAGGATAATACGCCCCTCGATCCAGCCCTCAGGGATCTTATTGGGAGTCATTGGATCTTTTTCCTCAGACCATTTACGACACTCGAGGTCAAACCTTCCGGAAATCGGTTCAACCCAATCAGCGTTCGAGTAATGGGTACCAGTCCATGAGGCGAGTTGATCCGGATCAAACAATATGCGTACTTTTTCCATGGATGGATTTCGTCGGTGTTCTCCGATATCGGTATCCCTGTAATCGATTTGATAGGACCAAGCGGCTGTAATGAAATCATCTGTGCTCAGGAAGCGGGAAATTGGCAGTGTTTGAACAAATTGCGCTCGCTTTTTGCCGATGGACGCTTCAGAAAAATCATCCTTCGATTGATAATCGGCATAGACCAAGAACATCCCAAAGTGATACAAAAAGATATCAATCTCCCCAGCCATGTGTTTGTCGATAATTAGCTTGGTAAAGGTCAGTCGATCAGACTTCTTTCGGTTTAGTCCAAAAGGGACATAGATGTTATTTTGGAATTGAATATTGTTAAAGATGGTCCGGGGATACTCGTACTCGTAGCGTGCTGCGTCTTCGCCGTAGAAATTGTGCCTTATGATTACCGGCCATACTACGCTTGAGCGTCCTACCATCCCATGGGTGTTTAGTTCTTCAAAGAGTTGTTCGAGTTGAGTTACCTTTTCCGCAATGTTACTATCGGATGTAATGGTAACTGTCTTGGTCAAAGTGCATTCCCCCCTTTTTATTAAGTATAATTCTTAGCTAAGTCTAATATTTCTTCGTTATAACTAATATTAGTTTAACATATCTCATAAATAAGTCAAGCAACTTAGTAAACATTTCTTTGACTTCGCTAACTTTTTTATGTACACTTTAAGTAAAATACGATAAGAGGAGAGTAAAGATGATAAGCTATAAACCCTTTCAGAAAATGCTCATAGATAAGGGATTAAGAAAGCAACAAGTCATGACTGACGCAGGAATATCCAATGCAACCATGGCGAAATTAAATACAAATTCCTATGTATCCCTAGAAATAGTTGATAAGCTTTGCGCTGCCCTTGGTTGCCAGCCTGGCGATCTGCTCGAACATATCCCTGACGAAAATAAAGAGTAACGGAGGCTTTACCATTACGACCAGACTGCCGCGAGTAGAGGGAAAAGATGATTATTCCTTTGTTTATATTAGAGTTATACAAAATCGGATTAATCTTGTGGGGAGGACTAACTAATGGCCGGATCATTAGAAAAGCGTGGAGAAAACTCCTGGCGGATGGTCTACTTCAAAGGCCGGGATCAGGACGGCAACCGGATCCGCTATACTCAAATCTTTAAAGGCAGTAAGCCACAAGCCGATAAAGCACTCGCCAAATTTGTAGCCTCGATTGAAAACGGCCTTACTGGTGATGGAGAGAACATGTTGTTCCGGGATCTGTGCGATCGATGGATAATTGAATATGCTAATGAACATTTAAGCCTCAAGGCCTTAGTGGACTATCAAAAAATCATTGATCAACGCTTAAAACCTACGTTCGGTCGACTAAAGTTACATGATATTAAACCATTAAATATCACCAAGTTTTACAGGGAATTAAGAGACCCCGAACAGCGCCTAGATGGTAGAACTGAAGATAAAAATCCTAAGTCCTTATCAGGAGCAACCATACAAAAATATCATAGGATCCTAAGTAGTATCCTTTCTACGGCAGTACGTTGGCAACTCATTGCAACAAATCCCTGTTTACGTGTGGAGGTCCCACGGAACGAACATAGGGAAACTGGATTTTACAATGAAGAACAGCTCAGTAGTCTTTTTGTAGAATTAGAAAAAGAGCCGTCTAAATTTCGAACCCTTGTTATATTAGCTGTCCTTACGGGCCTACGACGCGGGGAACTTATAGCTTTGACATGGGACGACGTAGACTTTGACAAGGGGACGTTAACCGTAAGTAAACAGGCTCAGTATATTTCACCCGTTCCTTCTTCTGTAAAGACCAATACTAATGGTGGATGGACTCAATCCGGCTTCCGAACAGGCACTATTTACCGAGTGAGACCAAAGTTAGTGGGTTACTCATTTGATCCGGCATATTCAGTCTTTAGTAGCGCAAGCGCAGCTCTAAGCTTCACAGGCACTTCTTCTAGTATCAGCCCGCATCACCCCCAGATCGCCAAAGGTCAAATAGTTAGCGAATCATCATCTTCAATATCTACCCCATTCAGCGCATCCGGCTTGGTGACAGCATCATCCGATGGAAAAACGTTATCCGGTGTAACTTTAACTTTTACTTGTGTTGAAAAAGGTCAAGGGGTAATAGTACGTGAACCAAAGACTAAGAGCTCCCGCCGCACAATAGCACTTCCAGCCACTGCAATTACCGCTTTACGTGAGCATAAGAAAAGTCAGGCGGTAGAGCGATTAGAGATAGCGGATATATGGAAAGACGACAACTTTGTTTTTACCACTTGGGATGGAACCATTATGCACCCAGACACTCCTTCAAGTTGGTTTAATGACTTCTTGAAAGATCACAGCTTGCCTCACATCAGATTCCACGATCTGAGACACAGCAGCGCAACGATCTTACTAGGAAGCGGAGTTCCATTAAAAAATGTTTCAGCAAGATTGGGGCACGCTTCGTCCACGATCACAGCTAACATTTACGCCCATGCTTTAGAAACCGTAGACCGGCAGGCTGCCGATAAACTTGACCAAATTATGAACAAAGGACAGGCTTAAAACCTGTCCTTTGTTCTATCTTATTAAGATTTTTTTGTTATATTTCGGAGTTGTTTTGTATCCCTTGTCCCCAAAATGTCCCCATTGCCTACTTTTATGCACTCTCTGTACAAAAACAAAATCCCGCAATCGCTTGCGGGAGTAGTGTTCTTCTGGAGCCGATGGTCGGAATCGAACCGACGACCTGCTCATTACGAGTGAGCTGCTCTACCTCTGAGCCACATCGGCAGGTGAAACGTCGATTCTAAGCCTGTTTTTACTTACAGCAAATCATTATTCTGCTAAGTAGAGCAGATCATTCGACTTAGACAGTATAACATAAGTGGATTCGTTTGTTAAGGAAAATCAATGAAATTTATAATAAAAAGCGAAACATGATCTTTACGGGTCACCCCACACTATCATTACATCTTGATTTTCCATTACTTAGCACTCTTTAATTCTGGAGTTAAATATATGTCAACAGCATGTCCTATGTCTCTATGACAGTCTAAACAGGATTGTGACCTTTTGATTGTTTCATAATGATTCACCTTAGGTGTATTACTTAGTCTTATTGTGTTTGGATAAGGTATTCTATCTCCCAAATGACATTCAATACAATTATGATCAGACATAACTGCTCTTGTGGGAATCGTATAATCACCACTTAAATGTTGGAACACATAATTTAATCCTCTAGCCTTAGCATGAAACTTACCTAATTCACCACGAGGTTGATGGCATTCAAGGCAAGTAAAATTTTTATGTACCGATGTTTGCCATGATGTTACATATTTATTTACTTCATGACATTTACTACAAAATGAAGGCCCTGATGTGGCAACGTAACCGATTTGAAATAAAACATAAAAACCGATCAGAAAAACACCAATACCTAATATCAATTTTTTCGCCACTTTCAGAGCCTCCTTGAAGAATCTTTTTATGGTTCCTGTGAACATCCTATTAACTTATAGTTTCCATTTGAAAAATTGGAATACTGGAAAGTTATGTTATCTCACATAGCTTTTCTAAGGTAGCTATCTAAGGCCTTCTGGGTTAACTGAGCAGTCTTGTGATCCCCTACACCATTCTGAATCCTCACAGCCAGTTCCAAGAAATCAGCACATGTTTGAAAGTATCCACCGAGCTTGGCATAAATCCCCACAATAGTTCCGATGTCTGGTAATTGTTTAGCTAGCTCCTCGAAGTCGACGGAGTCTTCGGCAACGTCAACTTGGCTTCTGAGTAGTGTGAGCATCACCCCAGTCTGTTCTTCTAGTTCTTTAACGGCATCTTCACTAGCCCCAAGAACACCATGAGCTACACCCTTCAAATAGGGAATGACTTTTTCCCTATCCTTAACTTTGAACTTTTTGCCAAAATATTGAACCATTTTTTTCTTGACGTTTTTAGTTGTTCCTTTATCTTTGAGCAAGGTCAAAAACATCTCTACCGTATACGGACTACCTTCCAGATCAAACAGAACAGTGTCCATGTTAATGCAGTTTTCCAGTAATAACTGTTTCACTTAATTCCCTGGTTTCTAGATACTGAACAACTCTATACATTTGCCCAATATCTTCACTTTGCCGACTAAACAAAGCGGTAGCATCACAGGATTCAGCTACTGAGGTCAACACTTTCGTATTAAACGCCCATAACGCCTTAGTTGAGCGCATCAACTGAGTACAACAGACGTGCGACTGTTAGTCAGCCCCTAAAAGATACTCCGCACAAGCCTTTCAACTAAGTGTACTTGTGCAGTTATATAGTTTAATCGTTAATCTTTAAGCAATCCCCAGTAGGAGTTTCCTACGTACTAACCATAAACCAGGCGTATTCACTTCCTTTCGCATCTTGAATAATTTAGCAATCTGACGAGTGATCGTATTCCATTGACTCCATTCATTCATTTTCTTAAAAGAGATCAATTTTTTCTTAGGTACTAATTTATCTTGAAGTAACTTTGGTATAGCTTCTTTGAACCCATAACTTCGCCTTGCAATAACTAAGGCTGCTCCATTATGAACGTCCAAACCATATTGGTGACAATACTTATATAGCCCAATTTTACTGGTATATTGGGGCATCACCTTTACGAATTCAACCCCGTTACGCAGACAACTTCGCTCCCCCATTTGGAGTAGTGTTGAATAGACAAACTGACTGCTCACTCTCGCTAACTTACTTGAAACATCGCGGTCATCTTTGAACTTCAAATCTTCCACAGCGACCCCACAAAAGTTTATCTTCGCCACGTCTACTGCTTGTCTCACAAGCTCACCACATAAATTCGTTCGTCGGTTACTTCTACAGAAGGTTAATTCCTGGTGCTTTAAGTAGGTATTTCCTCGATAGTTACCGGTATTATCAATCATCGTTAGCGCAAACCCATCAGGATTAGTATCTATTCCGATCATGTTGAGGTGCCCCTTGTAGATGACCTTTGCTTCAAGCTCCTCAAACGTAATATGAGCGTAATACTTACCATCTCGCTTGATTAGCTCCACTTGGTAAGCTTCTCCACGTTCTAACGAATCCATAAATAGTTTCCTGTAATCAATACCATTGACTCTGCCGGTCTTTTTAGAGAGCTTTTGCGGTAAGTAAATCGGCATTAAGACTTTGATAGCTCTGTTATTAACTGTTTTCTCAAACGTTGAAACTTCTACGTAGCTTACTCCATCGTTAAAGACAACTCTTAGATTAGGATTGCCGCCCTTCGACTTATCACCACGACTGTAAAACCGGTTATTCCTGCGATCGTTCCATTCCTGCTTTGAAATCAATCCCTTACACCGTCTTAGAAACATTTCCTTCGTGCCAAACGTAACCGGCGGGAAGGTCTTGCTTTCCTTGAACATCGTCAAGTCCGCTAGTTTTCTCTGACGTTTTGCTAGTTTCGAGGTTAATGCTTTGACCTTACAAACGGACAGTTTGGGATTCTTAAGTTTCTTGACAAGTGCCTCAACCTTTTTTGTATAGTCTTCATGGTAGAGCTTGACGAGTTCATGCTGTGAAGCAATCGTTTGCCTCGCCGATTCCACAGCGTCTTTAGCCTGTCGGATATTCAAGTTGTACTTATATGCCACAACCTTTTCTAGTTCACCGATTACCTGCCCTTCGAGTTGTCTCTTAAACGAATAGCGAATAGCCGTACAGAAAACGAGCATCATGTGATCTAATTGCGCCTTTTGCTCACTCGTGAGGTCTACCAGAATCGCTTTCAGCGTCGTTTTCATCGGGCTCACCTCTATCCTGTTCCAGTTTCTCTATGGTTTGCACAATCGTCTGAGTGAGCTTTCTTCCACCCCTGGCACCGTAGAGTCTTGCACCGAAACAGGTGACAATACTCACTAAGTCGTTGACCATTTCCTCATTAGGTTGTAACTTCACACCCTGTTCGACCGTTTCAATCTCGACATTGAATGCCTCTGCGAATTCCTTGAGATAAGCATAGCCAAACCGAGCCAATCGATCGGCATACTCCACCACGATCACGTCAATATTGCTGAAATTCTTAAATAGTTTCGTTAGTTCTCTGCGATGGTCATTAAGTCCACTGGCAACTTCTTCATATAGGGTAACCACCGTGTAATGCTTATCTTGGCAATACAGGATTAAACGGTCTCGTTGTCGCTGAAGATTGCCACTTTCTTGTTGCTTTTTAGTGGAAACTCGGCAATAGATAAAGGCTTTCTTCCGTGTCGATGGTGTATCGTCGGTAGGATTAACAAGAGCCTCAATTTCTTCAAGTCGGTAGCGTCGATGATTTCCAAACGTTCTCACCGATTTTAGTTTGCCTGATGTATCCCACCGTCGAAGCGTTGCTATTGTAACACCCAATCGTTGAGACGCTTCACTTATATCGATTAAATTGTTCTGCATCCTTAGTCACCTCTACTATATTTTACCATATTTAGCGTCTAGTTAATAGTAGAAATGTTTAGAAATAGATAGATATATTCAGATATTTAACAGCTAATACTACCCCCTTACTAACACTTGGACCCGACTACATTCGTCTTGAATGTTGAGGGACACTTTTTCAGATATGATGATATTAACAGTTTGTAAAATCGAATTATCTTTATAATACAACAATGATAGTATTTACATTCCACAATAGCAATAGCTAGGTGCGTCTCTGTAGATGTCCCTGGTTTTCTCCATTTTTATTTTACTTTCTAAAATCAGTGATAATCTTTCGTTTTCTGGAAATAATACCCTCTTAAGGGGGGGTAACATGCTAAGCCGACGAGACTTTTTGAAATTAGTTGTCAAAGGGGCTATCTTCGGTAACTTTTATCAGCTCATTTCCCCTCCACTGGCACAAGCGGTAACAGCAGGCGAGATCAAAAAACTTCCCGTGGTGATGATTGAAACAGGTACTTGTACCGGAGACAGCATATCCCTTGATAATATTTGGACGCCCACTTTTTCAGATATCCTCTCCAATATTGTGGACTGGCGCTACGATTGGAGTATGATGCAGGCTCACGGAGATGCTGCCTACCAAGTTCTTAAGGAAACGTATGAAAAGATACCCAATGAATATATTCTCATCGTCCAGGGATCCATGATCCAACGTGACGATGGCCATTTTAACCATGTTGCTTATGAAAACGGCAAACTAATTACGGGGCTGGAACTTGTTCGCCGCCTGGGGCTAAAAGCGAAATACGTTGTTGCCATTGGAAGCTGCGCCACTTTCGGCGGCGTGGTTGCCGGTTACCCAAATCCGAGTCGAGCAACTGGCGTACAGAATATTCTTCCCGAACGAAGGGTCATTAACATCTCCGGCTGTCCTGCCCATCCAGATTGGATTATGGGGACCTTACTCCATTTAGCCTTATATGGTGAACCTGAACTCGAAAAATACGGACGACCAAAACTTTTCTATGGTGAAACCGTCCATAACCGCTGCCCCCGCAGACATGATTATGATCAGGGAATTTTCGCCACAGAAATTGGACAGAAAGAGTGTCTTTTTCGGGTTGGGTGTAAAGGCCCTGTCACCTATGCGGACTGTCCTATACGCCGTTGGAACGACCGCTTCAATTGGCCAATCGGCTGTAACACGCCATGTATCGGGTGTACTGAACCCGGTTTCCCAGATTTAATGTCGCCGTTTACCACTCACTCACCCGACATCCCCTTCCCAGGAGGGACAAAAGTCACCACTGACAGCATTGGGCTTGGAGTTTTAGGATTAACCTCCGTAGCTATTGTAGGACATGTTGTGACTTCTCTCTCTAAGGGACGGATTCAAAGGAATTTGCTTAAGTCCTCTGTCAAGGGTCAACTTCGACCTTCCGTTAAAAAGGTGAAAACCTACCATCAGTATAGGTTAAAGAAAACAAAAATCGAGGAGTGACCGTTCTGGAAAAGAGAACCATCTTCCCTGTATCTCGAATTCACAATCCCATGTTATTAGAGGCTTGGCTCGAAGCTGGGGAAATAAAAGACGCCTTTATTTCTGATACACTTTATCGGGGATTCGAACAAATTTTACTGGGACGTTCCGCCATGGATATGCCTTATTACACGCAACGCATCTGCGGTATCTGTTCTTCCGCTCATGCCATCACGGCTGCACTTGCGGTAGAGCAGGCTTTAGGAATGCACGTCCCCCCTAATGGGCTGTTAGTACGCAATCTGATTTTTGCCAGTGATATTATTCAGAACCATATTCGTCACCTTTACTTATATGCCTTGCCGGATTATTTCCGCGGTCCAGATATTGCTCCGTTTATTCCCCATTCAGAGTCAGACCTACGGTTATCCAGTCAAGAAAATACCACAATGACTGAACACTATTTCAAGGCCATAGATATCTCTCGCGCAGCCCACGCCGCTTTTGCAGTTTTCGGAGGCAAGGCCCCTCATGGTCATGGGATTGTCCCCGGTGGGGCCAGTATGGAAGTGGATGCCGATAGAGTGAACCGTTATCGGGGGTATCTAATGGAAATCATGGGCTTTATTGACAATGTCTTGCTTCCTGATGTTGCCTTGATTAAAGACCGCTATCCGGAGTACATTGACCTGGGAAAAGGGATCGGAAATTATATGTCGGTCGGGGGTTTTCCGAATCCAGAGGGAAGTACATTGTTTCCTCAAGGCGTAATCCTGCAGGGAAAACGAGAAAACTTTGACGAAAAGCATGTGACGGAAGATGTTACTTCAGCCTGGTACAAACCCCACGGTCCTCTACATCCCATGGAAGAAGATACTGTCCCCGACCGGAATCAAACCAAAGGCTATACTTGGGTTAAATCTCCTCGTTATCGCGGTCAACCTGTAGAAGTTGGCCCTTTAGCACGGGCAATGATTGCCAAAGAAGAGGTCATCGGCCAAGGGGTCCTTGCCCGAATATGGGCTCGTGCACTAGAAACTAAAAAGATCGCTAAAACCACTCTGGAATGGCTCAATCGCCTCGAACCTGGATCGGAAACTTTTGATGGAAGAACAGAGCAAGCTTCCGGAGTCGGGATAGGTCTTCATGAAGCCATGCGTGGGTCCTTAGGGCATTGGATATCTGTCAAAGATGGACGAATCGATCACTATCAAATCATAACCCCTTCTGCCCTAAACTTCGGCTCACGTGATGAAACTGGAACCCGTAGTGTCGGCGAAACGTCGTTACTCGGACTAAAAATCCAGACTGAGGATCTTAAGGAAGCGGGCCGAGTTATACGCTCTTTTGATCCTTGCTTTTCTTGTAGCGTTCATATCATTGACGGAGAAAATTTATACGCCTTAAAAATTCAGGTCTAATTATCGATTATGCTAGGATCACCCCCTTAAATTGTAATGCTTAATTCGTATATTCTGTGAGGGTAAGGTATTTTTATGAAGAAATCTATCAAAATGAGAAAGCCTCTCCCGAAACAACTCAAACGAGCATCCATCAAGGGCAAGATTATCCCGTTTCAGTCGATTTGGGTTAGGGTTTTCCATTGGGGATTCACCCTTAGTCTAACGGTTGTCCTGCTGTCCGGCCTAGAGTTACATCAACCGGCAAGCTTTTTGGCCTTAAATTATGGTAAGGTATTAATCGCTCATCTTGTATTTGGCTGGTTTGCCCTCGGATTTGTAGCGATACGTATTGCGGATGCCTTCATCCGGCGGGATCATTCTTTAATCCCAAAAATTCAGGATATCAAGCATTTCCCTAAACTGATGACTTATTATTTCTTCCTTCGTTCTTATCCCCCGCCAAGCAGAAAATATAATGTCGGCCAACTTTTGATCTATTGCTCGTGGATCCTGCTCTTTCTGTTCGCCAGTCTCCTCGGTTTAACTACTTATTGGCAAGGACAACATCTGATCTGGGTTTGGCGGTTGGTGGGCGGTTTTCAAATCCTTCGGTGGATAAAATTTACTATTAGCATTTATTTTCTGGCTACGATCCTTCTCCACATTTATCTAAGTCTTACCGAAGACATCAGCCGTCTTCAGGCTATGATCACAGGATACGAGCGAAAGCCCCCGCCAAATAACAATTAGGCACATTCAAGAAAATAACCAGTCAGTATGCCAGTCTATTTCGCGTCATACTGCGTCGGTATGTTTACCTAATAGCCCCACTATGAGGTAAACATACCTCCTTGTCTAACACAAAATATCCTTGGCATCTTTGACTAGTTATTTTCTTTCATATGCCTTAGTAAAATTTTCCTCACATAATATGATACCTTTTAGTTTAAGATTGGGTATAATGGTGGGTAGAGTTTATACACGGAAGGGACGATATGTTTTGGCATTACATATTCATTTTGTTGGAATAAAGGGTACCGGGATGAGTGCTTTAGCTCAGATCAGCGCTCAAATTGAAGGTGCGACCATTTCAGGGTCTGATGTCGAAGAAAGTTTTTATACAGACAGTGTCCTGAAACGTGCCCAAATTCCCGTTTTAAGTTTTTCGCCTAGCAACGTGGAAAACGCAGACCTGGTAGTCACCTCCGCGGCCTATACAAATCAACATCCGGAGATTTCTCGAGCGATTGAGCTAAATATCCCTGTATTGACTTACCCACAATATCTCGGTCGTTTACTTTCCAAAAAACGCGGTATTTCCGTCACCGGGACTCATGGCAAAACTACAACGACCGCCATGATTGGTCTGGTCATGCTCCAAGCTAAATTAGATCCGACCATCGTTGTTGGAAGTGACGTCCCTAGCATTGGTGGCAATGCCCATTCCGGAAAAGGGGAATTTTTCTTAGCGGAGTCCTGTGAATACCGACGCCATTTTCTCAATTACTCTCCTGAGCACCTGATTATTACCAACATCGAATTTGACCACCCCGATTATTTCAAAGACCTTGGGGATGTTATTTCGGCGTTTGCTGAACTAGCAATAAAGGTACCTGCGCACGGACATATTTACATTTGGGCTGAGGACCCCAACCGGGCATCCATTATAGGATCCGCACCAATTACGACCTTTGGTCTCTCCGAATCTGCTGATGTAAGGGCAACCGAGATCCTCTTCAAAGACGAACGAAGTTCTATGAAAATTATGCTTAAAGGGCAATATGTCGGGGATCTAGATCTATATATCCCGGGACGACATAACATTATTAATGCCTTAGCTACGATCGCCTTATGTCATGGGATCGGTATCCCCATCGAACAAATTTTAGCTAGTCTGAGCCTGTTCAGTGGGACGAAACGTCGCTTTGAACATATTGGTAGTAACAAAAATGGTGCCTTAATCGTCGATGACTATGCACACCATCCGACGGAAATCCGTACTACTTTGGAAGGAGCCCGGCTCTCCTTCCCAGACCGTCGCATCCGCGCCATTTTCCAGCCCCATACCTTTAGCCGAACAGAAAAACTCTTACTTGAATTCTCACAAGCTTTTCAAGGGGCAGATGAAGTTGTTGTCGCTGACATTTTTTCCTCCGCTCGTGAGCAGGGTCATCACACCGTTTCTGCGGTAACTTTAGCAAAGTTAATCCAGCAGCAAGGGATTCAAGCTAGCTACATCGGAACGTTGGATGAAATTAAAGTTTATCTTGCCCGAACGATCGCACCCGATGATCTCGTCCTTACTTTAGGCGCAGGGGATATTTATAAAGTTGGTTTAGGAATTGTCAGTTAATCTTCTTGACTATTGTCCAGAGAAAAGGGTTAGCCATCTATATAGTGGCTAACCCTTTTCCTTTGGATTGAACTGACGCATTCCTTCTAAAATTTCATGCCAGCTTTGACAGCGTGTTATGCCCGCTGGAAGGTGCTTCTCTTGGTTATAACTGGTATTCAGCAATAATACCGGAACTCCGCTCTCAGCAATTGCCTTAGCATTCACTTGATAATCCTCGATAAAGACCTCGATGCCCCATTGCTTAATTAAATGCACTTTACTTTTGAACCCCGAGAAAAGAACGTGTTCGTGGGGGATTTTATACATCGTAAGCCACCGCACTGTCAGGTCCTTCTCTTCAGGTGTTCTAGCCGTAACATAAATAACTTCATGCCCCTCCCTAAGAAGGGTTTCAATCCCTTCTTTAGCACCGGCAACAGGTTTGGGCATCATAAACAAACGTTCCACATTGCCTACAAAGAAGTTGTTCATATCATCTCTAGGAACATCAAAAACCAGATGCATTTCATAATCGCTGATGACTGAAATGTTCTTTCCATAGTGAAGATTCAATTCCTGTAACCAAACTGGATAACTATCGGAAATAACGCCGTCAATATCTACTCCAACACGCATGTTAGTCTATCTTCTCGAGCTTAGGGAGCTCAAGGCTAGGAGGAAGTTGGCGTTTGTGTTCACTCCGACGATGTAACGTTTCGATGCGTTCTTGTATCTCAGGAGCGACTTCTTCTCCTAGTAAGTAACGATCAAGCAAATCATAGGTTAGTCCCATTTCTGATTCGTCGGTTTGCCCAGGCCAAAGTCCTGCCGTAGGTACACGGGTAGCAATGTTCACAGGAAGCCCCAACATCCTCGCCCAAGCGCGGACCTCCGTTTTTGTGAGCGAACTAATCGGCAATATATCCACACCGCCGTCGCCATATTTCGTAAAATACCCGGTGTAACTTTCAGGAGCATTATCTGTCCCCACCACCAAATAATTCAAGGTATTTGCCACGGCGTAGAGTGTGGACATACGTAGACGGGCCTTCAAATTTCCTTGGCTTAGTTTTTCCCCCACTAACTTGCACCCTTGATTTTCAAGACCCCTCTTAACCTGTTCAGATATCTGCGTATGGACAGTACCTAAGTCCACTTCCAAAGGTCTTAAATCAAAGCCTTCAGCCACCCACAAGGCATCTTCTTTATCGTCCGGATTCGAATGACTAGGCATAACCACTGCGATACAATTATTAGGAAATGCCTGTTGACAAAGCCCTGCAACTACGGAGGAGTCAACACCCCCGGAGATCCCCACCACTACTCCATCCGCGTTTGCCTCCGTGACCTTTTCACGCAACCAGTTCACCGCTTGATTGATACGGCCTGTTAATTCCTCATCTGTCCACATTTTACTCTACCCCCTAATTATGATTATTTGCTTTAATATCTTTATGGATCGTTAAAAGTAATTGTTGTTTTAAATCAAAAAGATTGGTTGACAAATCGACAATATAGCGGTGCGGATTCGTTAATCGTTTCACTTCATCCCAAAAGGTATCCAATTCCTTTCTGGCATAGGTTTGAATATCTTTGAGCTTTGGTAATTCACAAATCCGCTTTCCGCCTCTGAAGACAGGAATTAAAAGTTCTCTAGTCCGGAAATTGGTTAATGTTTTTCGTTTCCACGTCTGAATGGGATCAAAAATCGTCAGGGAGTTCCCCTCTGTGAAGACTTCATCTTCCAGGGCAATGACATCGGCCATTGCTTTCCCCGCCCGGTCGTAAAAACGCACTATTTTCTTAATTCCCGGGTTTGTAATCTTGGCAATATTTTCAGAGACTTTTAAACGCGGATTAAAAATGCCCCGTTCTCCCTCAGCGGCCAGTTTGTAAACTCCGCCCAAAGAAGGGTTATCTTTAGATGTAATAAGATTTGTTCCAACACCCCAGGCATCAATTTTCGCACCTTGGGCCCGAATGGCGAAGATGGTTTCCTCATCTAAATCATTAGACCCTACGATAATCGCACCCTTGAGTCCCGCGCCATCGAGCATGCGACGGGCTTCTCTCGACAAATAAGCTAAATCTCCGCTATCTAAACGTATTCCTTGGAAATGATGCCCTTCTGCTTCCAGTTCAAGTCCGACCTTAATAGCATTGGGGACTCCAGATGCAAGGACACTATACGTATCCACCAGCAACAAGCAACTATCTGGAAAAGCACGTGCAAACGCTCTAAATGCCTCCAATTCTGATGGAAAACACTGAATCCAGCTGTGCGCCTGAGTTCCTGAAACGGGGATACCGTAACGTTCTCCGGCTAGAACATTGGAAGTAGATTGACACCCCCCGATAAAAGCCGCCCGTGCTCCCAGAATTCCAGCATCCGGACCCTGTGCTCTCCTCAAACCAAATTCCATAACTGGCCTCCCGTCGGCAGCTGTCACAACCCGTGATGCCTTGGTAGCGATCAAACTCTCAAAGTTTACCAGATTCAGAATAGCGGTCTCGAGGAGCTGTGTTTCAAAAATGCGCCCTTTCACCCGAATAAGTGGTTCATACGGAAAAACCGGCGTCCCTTCCGGAACCGCATCAATATCCCCCGTAAAATGGAAGTTACGCAGTTCCTCAATAAAATCTTCATTGAAAAGATTTAGACTTCTCAAATATGCCAGATTTTCTTCACTAAACGTCAGATTCTCAAGATATTCCACGACCTGTTCGAGCCCTGCGGCTAGGACATACCCCCCTTTAAACGGAAGTGTGCGAAAAAAAACATCAAATACGGCTTCCTTATGTCGACATCCGTTGACTAAATAACCCTGCATCATCGTTAATTGATAAAGATCTGTTAACATTGTTAGATTTTCCATTGACAATAGCCTCGCTTCACACTCACACCGTAATTCGTTACATGGCTCTAATCTATAGCATGTAATATCTTGATGAAATCATGCGTGAGAATTTCGACCTCTCAGCCAATATTTCCTTCTTTTAGCCCAAATTAAAAATCTAAAGGGGAATTCTTCAAAGCTAAAAGGGTCTATAATGTCGAATTTACGAGAACCCTCTGAAGGGTTATCCACAGGTTCTGTCCGTTTATCCCCGTCAATCCTAAGCTTATCCACGAAAAAACCAATGTATTTTGATATTGTCCACAGAGTTATCCACCTTATGCACAGATTTTTCAATATTCAGGGTTTTTCGGTGCAAAACCGGAACGCAGTCCTCTTAATACTTCACGACTAATTCGAATTCCCTCAGCAACGGTATCCGGCGAAGGGCCTCCAGTGATCTTTCGAGCCCGAACGCAATGCTCAATCCCGATAGATTCATACAAATCTGTTGTAAAGATCGGGGAAAGAGCCTGATATTCGCTTAGACCTAACTCTTCCAACCCAATTCCTTTTTTACTACAATCTAAAACAATCCGTCCAACTAACTCATGGGCTTCACGGAAAGGTACCCCTTTTTTAGCCATATAGTCGGCAAGATCCGTCGCATTGGTAAACCCACCTTTTGCCCCATACGCCATCGTATCCCGGTGTACCTGCATGGTTCTCAGCATCGGTTCTACCACCAACAAGCATTTTTGAATCGTATCCACCGCATCAAACACCTGTTCTTTATCCTCTTGCATATCTTTATTATAAGCGAGCGGAAGTCCTTTCATAACGGTTAAGAGGGCAACCAAATCACCATATACGCGCCCAGTTTTTCCCCTCACCAGTTCTGCCACATCTGGGTTTTTCTTTTGAGGCATGATACTTGACCCTGTGGAATACCCATCATCCATGGAGATAAAGCGAAATTCTCCACTAGACCAAATAACTAGTTCCTCACAAATACGACTAAGGTGCATCATCAAGATGGACGCGGCTGCTAGAAATTCCAAGGCGAAATCCCGGTCACTTACTCCATCTAAGCTGTTTAAGGTTACTCCGTCGAACCCCAGCTCCTGAGCCACTTTCTCCCGATCTAGCGGGAACGTCGTTCCGGCCATAGCCCCTGATCCGAGGGGAGAGCTATTTAAACGTTTCCGTGTATCTTTGAGCCGACCGATGTCACGCAAAAACATTTGTACGTAGGCCATAAAATGATGGGCCAACGTAATTGGCTGTGCCTTTTGCAAATGCGTATATCCTGGCATCCAAGTTTCAAGATGCTCTTCCGCTATATGAAGGAGCGTTTGAATTAACTGTTCCACTAAGTTCATGGTATGGTCAATCTCTTCCCTCAAATATAGCCTCAGATCTAAGGCGACTTGGTCATTCCTGCTGCGACCGGTATGTAGTTTTTTCCCCACTGCTCCAATTCGCTCGGTTAAAATTTTCTCAACATTCATATGAATATCTTCTGCGCCGATCTCGAACTCCACATTTCCCGCCTGAATATCTTCTAAGATCCCTCCTAGTCCTTCAATTAGAGAGTTTGCTTCATCTTCAGAGATGACCCCCACACTGCCGAGCATTCTTGCATGGGCAATACTCCCAAGGATATCTTGCTTGTACAGGCGTTGGTCGAAGCGAATTGAAGAATGAAAATCTTCCACCAATGCATCCGTAGTCTTTTCAAAACGTCCACCCCAGAGCTTCACTTGCATCTTCCTTTCAACGTTGATAACACTTTTCGTATTCCTGGAGTGTTATCTTCATATATTAACCTTAAATTCATCCACCAACAAGTAAAAGGGTACCTTGTGGGGGCAATTCATGTAATGCCCCTACCCATAAATTCCTTGAAATGTCTTACAGGATCTTGAAACTTATATTCTCTTACTAAATATAAAGATTAGCGCCGGATTCCGGCGCTAATCTTTGCTCTTATTTACGCAACCCCGACTGTTTCTCCATTAAAGCTCTTACTTTTAACGGCAATCCAAAGAGATTAATAAATCCACCCGCATCCTTTTGATCATATACCCCATCCTCACCAAACGTTGCATAGGCTTCATTATAAAGAGAATAAGGGGATTTTACACCCGCTGAGGTACAATTTCCTTTGTATAATTTCACCCGCACTGTACCTGTGACGTTTTTCTGGGTCACATTGACGAAGGCATCTAATGCTTCGCGCAGAGGAGAATACCATACTCCGTCATAAACAATTTCGGCATACTTTAAGGCTAATTGTTCTTTGTAATGAAGGGTAAGACGATCAAGCGTGAGATGTTCCAAGGCCTGATGCGCCATATAAAGGATCGTTCCGCCTGGCGTCTCATAGACACCGCGTGATTTCATCCCAACGAGACGGTTTTCGACCATATCGACAATTCCGATCCCGTTTTTTCCGCCTATTTCATTGAGGGTCTCTAATAAAGGGACCGGAGCAATTTTCTCACCATTTAAAGTTGTTGGAACTCCTTGTTCAAACCCAAGTTCGAGGTAAGTCGCCTGATCGGGCGCATCCTCAGGGGAAACGCCTAGTAAATAAAGGTCCCGTTTGGGTTCATTCCACGGATCTTCTAAGTCTCCGCCTTCATGGCTTAAGTGCCAAAGGTTGCGATCCATACTATACGGGCGATCCTTTGTTACTGGGACGGGAATTCCACGTGCTTCGGCATAGTCGATACAATCTTCTCGGGACTTGAGATCCCAAATCCGCCAAGGAGCGATAATCTCCAAGTCTGGATTTAGTGCTTTCACACTCAGTTCAAATCGCACCTGGTCATTCCCTTTGCCCGTTGCGCCATGGGCTATCGCCACGGCGCCTTCCTTCTCGGCAATTTCCACTAAACGACGAGCAATCAGAGGGCGGGCAAATGAGGTCCCCAAAAGATAGTTTCCTTCATAAACAGCTCCAGCCTTTAAAGTTGGAAAGATAAACTCCGTGAGAAATTCTTCTCTTAGATCTTCAATATACAGTTTGCTGGCACCACTTTTGATCGCCTTTTCCTGAAGGGGCGCCAACTCTTCCCCCTGCCCGAGATCCGCTGCCATGGCAATCACTTCATACCCGTAGGTTTCCTTAAGCCAGGGGATAATAATAGAGGTATCCAACCCACCGGAATATGCTAATACAACTTTTTTCATGTCTGATCTCCCTTTACCTTGAAATAATGCCATCATGTAAATCTAATGACTATAGTATACAACTTCGGCAAAAACTATTTATTTTAAATTTTCCCTAGTGCAAACAGAGACGGTTCTCAACTTGCATCCATTAACTTGCACTCACTACTATATCCTGAAACGACCCTTTGTCCTAGATAACCAACGCCATAACAGCCTTTTGAGCGTGCAGACGGTTTTCTGCTTCGTCAAAGACGACAGACTGAACTCCTTCAATGACATCGTCTGTAATTTCCTCTCCACGGTGGGCCGGAAGGCAATGCATAACGATGGCGGATTGGTCCGCGCGTTTCAGCACGTCTGAGTTGATCTGATACCCTTCAAAAGCTATCATACGCGCCTTTGACTCTTCCTCCTGACCCATGCTAGCCCAAACATCCGTATAAAGCACATCAGCACCTTGAACGGCCTCTAAAGGATCATCGATTACTTCCACACTCCCGCCGTTAGCTTTAGCGTCTGCTTGGGCCATGGCCACGACTAAAGGATCCGGCTTATATCCCTGAGGAGAAGCGATAACGACCTGCAAGCCCATCTTCGCTCCACCAAACATCAGCGAATGGGCCATGTTGTTCCCATCTCCAATGAAGGCTAGTTTCAAGCCGGCTAAGCGTCCTTTGTGCTCCTGTATAGTCATAAGATCTGCCAGAACCTGACAGGGGTGAAGCAGATCGGTTAGTCCATTAATAATCGGAATCGTGGCATACTTAGCCAAATCTAATACTTCTTGATGACTGAAGGTACGAATCATGATTCAGTCGACCATTCGGGAAAGAGTACGCGCCGTATCAGCGATTGTTTCTCCTCTTCCCAATTGAATATCCCGTCCGCTCAGAAAGAGCGCATGTCCCCCGAGTTGGTACATCCCTACTTCGAAAGAAACCCGGGTCCGAGTAGAAGACTTCGTAAAAATCATCCCTAAAGTCTTGCCTTGCAGACTTGTATGAGGACGTCCAGCTTTTTGCTCTGCTTTAAGTTCTCTAGCTACATCTAAAACGCAACTTAATTCAGCTTGTGAAAAATCATGAAGCGATATAAAGTCCCGTCCCTTAAATATAGATCGGTCAATTATATTCATATATCACCCATCCTCTCTTTATGTATTATTATACTTATACATGTATAATAATACAATAGTAAAAGTAACTATTTTCAGTATATAATGGTACAGTAATACCTTCAAGCCACCTTCTTTAGGAATCCGTTTAATATATAAGGCATATGGTGAAAGTAACGCGATAGGGAGGAACCTACATGACTTGGTCCGAACGTATTAAATTGGCTTGGACAACCTTTAAGAGAGAAGCTCTCCCCATGTATAGCTGGACCTTCATTTTCACAGGGATTGGTATTGTTCTTATAGTTGCCACGGTTATAGGGGTTTTAGCCCAACTTCGCCAATCGGGCTGGGATTTTCCCTATGCCGATAACGGATCCTTTTCTCCTGGAATGCCTGTCCCCGGAATACCTCCTACCCCAGATTTGACTCCCTACGTTGGCCCGTTTGGTTCATCTAACCAGAATCCCTTTGGGACCTACGGTGGACCATGGAATAATCTCCCCCATCTTCTTTCGACGATTAGTAGCTTAGCCGGAATTTTTTTATTGATCCTTATTGTCGGTTGGTTAATTGGATCCGCATTTAATACGGGGTTATTCAACTTGACCGCTAAGGCTTATCACGAAAATGTGTCCTTCAAAGATTTTAGTTTTACGGGTTTTTCCCGTATTCTCTGCTGGCAGGGTTTTCTTCTGTTGATTAAGGTGCTCCTCACGATCATCGGGCTGGTCGGCGCCCTTGCCTTGCATCACTCTACTGGTGCGCTCGTGGGTTTCTTGATTTTATATGGTCTCTTTATTACGGCTGCCGGACTATTTGCCTTACCGTGGCTTTTCACCTCTACCATTTACCTCTTAGCTCACAGGAAAGAAGGATTTTGGACTGCGCTTAGAGGCAGTTGGAGATTTTTCCGAAGACACATGGGTGTACTTTGGGGATACATAGGAACCGTTATTTTAATAGCGATTGCGCTACAAATTCTCGGCCGAATTTCACCAGGTCTCACCGGCATAGCTACCCTTGTGGTTAGCCCCTTTATAGCCGTTTTAGCGATTGTTTGGGTACTATCTCTGGAAGACGACGAAAATCCGCCCTATGCCATTCCTTTAGCAACCTCCCCTTACGATCCTCCACTAACTAATCCGACTACCCAAGCTCCCACCGGAAACAATTATGTTTCTGATACTGACTTTCTCGCCCCTACTACCTCTACCCCCTCCGCTAACCGCCCAATATCCCTCGAAAAGCCAGCACCTGAATTCTCAGCTTCGGAATTACAAAAACCAGAACTAGGGTTAGACCCAGACCACCCTCTACCAAAAGATAATTTCAAATTCTGTCCTTCCTGCGGGAATAAAAATACAGGCACGGCCTACTGCCCTCAATGCGGGATAAAACTCGATAGCTCAATATAAGGATCGATGTCGATCTCAGAACGCTCCTACATAGAAGAAAAAAACCAACTTGACAAACTGAACTGTCAAGTTGGTTTTTTTCTTTCCTTCTCCAAAAACAAAATGGTTCCTTCTTCACTTAATAGATTTTAATTTAACTATATCACTCCAATTATTAGCAGTAATCAATTCAACTGCAGATAATTCCTTACGTATAGCTATCACTTCGCCTTTTGTTTCAGCTATATCGACCAACATCTTATCATGCTCCGCCTTATTGAGCTGAGCGAGATGTTCCAATGCCTTCAATATTTGCGTATTTTCATTAACTTGGCTCGTTAAGGCGTCAAATCTACCATTAAAATCTTCTCTTAACCCTTCTATGGCCTTAAGTATTTTGCTTTCCATTCGTTCGCCTTCTTTCCATCCCATAATAATACTATTATAGCATAGCCAATCCCAAATAACTTTGCCCTTTTCCCCTTCGCACTTTACGTCTTTGCGTCGTCGACGTAAACAGTTCCAAAGGACTGGCCCAGGCGAATAGATGTCAAACATGCAAGCACAAGTGACGCACATCTTAGAAATGCAACGAAGAACCGTCCCTTTTTGCATTCCCCTCCGCATTTCACATCTTTGCGTCATCGACGTAAACAGTTCCAAAGGACCGGCCCAGGCGAATAGATGTCAAACATGCAAGCACAAGTGACGCACATCTTAGAAATGCAACGAAGAACCGTCCCTTGTTGCATGCAAAAACTCCCCCGTCGTTCCAAGCCCCGTCGACCCAAAACCAAGAGGAAGTTTCTTAGCTTAGTGAAGCATTTTAGCGGAATTGCGTCAATGAGCGCAGGCGATAAGGCGTGAAGAAAAGCAACGGGACTTGTCCATGGATGGACTGATGCCGCGGTGGCAAGGATGGCAAGGAGCGGCGCACATGCAGAAAACCCAGAGGTTTTGCTTTTTAGCCTTAGCGTCAAGCGAATAGCAATGC
>JARLHU010000219.1 GCA_031292095.1 Desulfosporosinus sp. | reverse complement strand
TTAATTAATGGTGATAAGATATTTTTCGTAAATCATAGAAACCCGCTAATTATGCCATTTCAGGATTCTAAATCGAGTAGCTTCCAAGATATTATCACCATCAATTATATATTTTGGTAAGTCATGTCCGGAGTTCTGAATTTAACAAACTAGTTCTTTATGGATATTATTTTTGAGGATTTAAATACCGATTTTGGAAAGAATACTATTAGAAACGGGGGATAAAATAAGTCAAACATAAATTTAGGGAGGAACTGCAAGATGAAAATAATTGATCTTAAAGACAGATTTGCAAGGAGCTTGGTTGCTGGTTTTTTTGCTTCTCTAATACTATATACTTTAAATATATTTTCTTATTATATACTCCACTTTAGTCATCGACGTTATTTAAACTATGCTGCGCTAATGATTTTAGGTAGAGAATTTGACAACTCTACTGAGTTTATAGTTAGTTCTTTTGCTCAAATTTGTTTTGCTACTTCACTAATTGTCATTTTTAGTTATGTTATTCTAAAGGAGAAAAGAGGAAATTATTTATTGAGAGGATTGTGTATTGGGATTGGAACCTGGTTCGCAATTTTGTCAATATGTTATATCATTGGAATTCATAAAATATTAATAATGGATATAGATTCAGCTATTTCTTTTTTGATCAGTTCTAGTATTTGGGGCATACTTGGAGCTTGGTCATTGCACAAGTTAGATGAACAGTACGATAAATAAACGAAAACTTAATGTACAAACAAGTCCAGCCTATTCCCACAACAGGCGTTGGCTACGATTGAAAGCCAACTTGCCCGTTTGCACAAAACATGGAGATAATTGTGCGATTTTGTGGTGAGAACTATTGACTGTCAAGTAAGATGGAAAAAGAGGAAGGAGTCACCAGTAACGGTGTGTACGCTCATTTCGGTTGATCACGCCGTTTCTCTTTTCTAAACAAGCTATCAATACCAAGTGTGAATGGTTACCCATCCCCCTAACAGAATGACGATTAGGAATGCGATTAAAGTAACAGGATGCGTGATATCATTAATAAGATGCATGATGCACCTCCTTTTATACTTATACAAAGTATGTAATAGAAGGAGTATTGGTGTAAAACAGTTTGTGGGAATGGTAAGAAAAAAGGTGATTTTTAGGGATTAAGAAGGGATGGCGTGAACGGGTGTAGGAAATGAATGTTTCATGGTGAAAAATGGGCTCGTGAATTTACCGTGATGTTGTGTAATATAGTACGTAAATTAAGGCATAGCCACATGCTATCTTACTGCCTTGTTACGGTAGATTGAATAATATGCTCTGAGAGAGCCACCGATACGCTCAAGTTGAGTCAGCGTCTCGCAGAAACTAGCAACCTTCATGCAAGGTGAGCCACTGAGTGTGAAGTTACTGTATCTACCTTTCTTCAACACAGTACTGAACAAACAGAGTGGCTTCGTTGTATACATAAAGCCATTCTGTTTGTTCAGTATATATAACTATATAACTGCTGAGGCCGTTTTGTTTTCGCGATTTAAGCAAGTTCTACATTATAGACTAACTTGTACGTTTAGCTGTTTAGCTTGCGGTTATAACGATGATCACAGCCAATACGGCTAGTACAAATAATGCCAATACCCGAAAAGGGGTGGTGATGCCTGATTGAATGCTTACTGGAGTCACTTCGATGATAGCCATGCCCTCTCCTCCTTGCTCATTTCCAGTTTATGTTCTTACTCGGCAAATTGTGAAAATGAGGAGGCCTTTGAGGCCTCCTCATTTTCATAGCCTTTTTCTGTTTTAAGACAGTTTAAATATCGGGTTCGATAGAAGGCTACGTTGACCCGAAATGTTTTCCGAACCTAGTGAGCAATTGCAGGAGATCGTTTGGTGTAAAGGTTGGAGGATCATTCATCGTCGCTCCGGGTTTGCTGAGCGGCTTTGAGCCTGTGGATTCTGGTGGGACGACGGCTCGCACTAAGATGGTGCCAAGCAGTACAAGTATAAGAAGTGGGAGTGCTCCTCGTACGCCAGGAACCGTAAAAATGGGGATTGTCAAAGTTACGTAGGGTGAAACAGTCATACTTGAATAGTCTGCAGTGACGAATAGAGCAACGACGATGGGGGCCTCCGGGCTTTCGGGAGTTGGAAAACCCCGACGGCCCATTGTTCCGGTGAATTCTCCATTCGTAGTTGTAGGCATGTTTGTTACATTAGTTACTGGATTTGACTTTTGAGAGGGGTCAGATCTGTCGGCTATCCATCGTAAGAATGCTTGAAGCTCTGGAAGGGGCATTTGAATTGTTTGTCCAGTCTGAACGTCAAGAACAGGTAAACTTTCAAGGCCGAAAAGGCGTTGGGTGATGCGGAGGAATAATTCTGATCCAATTATAATATCGGATGATGCGAAAACGACACCACTTAAAAGTGGTTGGCTAAAATAAACCGTGGCACTCCCGGCCACAGAACTGATGGGAGCAAATAACCTTACTCCCATGTTGATTGGTTCTCCACTAAGGCTTGTTGGCGGACTACTGGACATCTTAAACACCACCTGTCGTAATAATATATGGAAGGTAGGAGTGCCGTGTACCAAAAAGTTATTTTTATGTTTTATACGTTTCATTACTTCAAGTCTTTAAGGGGTGGTCCCACAAAACTAGACAATAAAGAGGATGAGTACGAGCAAAGCCAGTAGCCCAATCGTGCCCAAGGTAACGACTATGCCTAGTGTTGCGACGGATACTTGGTCTAAGAGGACATTGGAAAAAAATACAATTAAAAAGAAAATAGTTATGGCTAATATACCTGCTCCAACGGGCGGGGACTCTGGAAACGTCACGAGGCGATTAAATCCATAATCCCAAGTCTCTGGAACCTTGGAATCCGAACATCTACACGGCGGAAATGGAGGGCATCCCTGTGGGGAAACTTTAAGAAAGGAGGGATCAGAGGCTCGAGTTTGCGTTGGCATATGCAACTCCTCCATTTCCGAGCCTGTTCGTGGTTACATCTGAGCTTAAGTTTACAGTACCAGAACCAGAACCAGAACCAGAACCAGAACCAGAACCAGTACCAGTACCAGAACCAGAACCAGTACTATTACCATTTACATTTCCACTCCCGGACCCGTTTCCGTCCCCACTTCCATCTGGAGTTCCTACTCCCGCACGTTCGATCATAAACTGGGCAATGAGTGAACCGAGAGCGATAATCAGGTTCCCGGGTGCTCCCGGGATTTCAAATAAAGGTACGTTAAACGAAGTATCTGGACTACCGTCAAATGGAGCGAAAGGGGCGGAGACAAACAAGGAGATACTTAAATTATCGGGGAAAAGCGGTTGATCCGGTCCGACGGGGCCAAAGCCTTGCCCGGGGACAGCTTGGATGGATGAAGGCATGGGAATTTGCCCGTTGATGGCTGCGTGCATGAGTTGGGTTAGTTGTGCCATGGATAGGGTCACGGGATAAAGGTCTGTGGTTGTGCGGGATAAATCTGGGGGATGCGCCAAGGCTCGTTTGAAAAGAAACGCCATGAGTAGATCCAAGCCAGCTACAATAATTGAAGCAAAGTGAATTTCCCTACTAGCCAAAGGATAGATAATTGCACCAACAGGGCAAAACGGTAAATTGCGCCGGATGGGGCTGGTCACTAAGATTGAAAAAGAGAAAGGTGCCGCCGGCAACGGTGGTCCACAGTCATGTCGGATGATCACGATGTTCCTCCTTTCTTTATCATCAGTGTTCTCAACCTTCTCACGCTCCTCTTCCTTATAAATAAAGAAATAGGACAAGAACGATATCTTTGCTAATAAATTGATCTCAAGTTTTTGTGCAGTAGAAAGCATTGTTCATCCGTCTAAGGTGTCAATAACACAATTTTTTTTGACCGGTATAATTTCCTTCAAGTAGACCAATCCTGTTTATACAAATATAATATGTCTAATAAGTAAAATTGTTCCTCAGTTAGGAAAAAATAGGAAGTATAAAATTAGTACATGAACAATACCATGGATTGCATGGATTGACCCTATCGTTCAGGATTCTAAAAGATATTTGCTCTACTTAACAACAGGTTTGTTGGATAACGCCTCGGTTAAGGGCGTGGAAAAGCAAAAGCTCACCATATTTAGGTGGCTTTCGCTACTTTTCTCTACTATTGATATATTACTTGCGATCAACACACTATAATTTATCATAGTCATTATTAGATCTCTATAATAAATTTATAGGGTGGATCAAATTGGTCCAAGATTAGGTTATTTGTTCTGCTGCCTTAATGTCCCCAAGACTACTGCTCGGGAAATCAGACTAAAGGTAATAACAATCGGGAAAAAGTATGCAGGTATCCAATTATTTGAGAAATTAACAATATCAAAGGCTTGTAAAGCTGGGTAGAAGCCGAATGCAATCAGACCAGATAAAACTGCATTCCAGAGCAAAAAACGTTTCCAATCAGGGCTGTACTGATAAACAAGCATATAATAAAGAGGAATAATAGTTAAGTCATAAAGAACCGGACTTGGTGTTAACGGTAGAATACGGATGTTGTAGGTGAACCAACTGAAATTTGATCCAAAAATACTTAATACAAGACTAGTAACGGTCACCAGCGAACCAAATAAAAGTAATTCGGTATACCGACGCTTATCTAAAAGCCAAAAGACCAATATATATGACAATGCGATAGTTGCTATCATCAACCACCATCTCGTAGAGAAAACCTCTTCGGCGAGCCACTTTGTCATAATATAATGATGCAATTGGCTTTTCGTGCTACTAATCATTTCCTTTGTGACCATGTTTATATCATTACTTTCGCTACTCTCAATGCACAACAAACGTTATGAAGATTGTTGCCTGAGGCTATCCTTTAATTTTTACCTTTTTCAGTGAAACAAATCATTTGCAGAGTAGAGCATAATTTCATGTCAAGGGCGATTCATAAGGTTTTCCGGATAGCGCCCTTGACATGAATTATGCTTACAGAGGCTTGTTGTAAAATGATAAACTGGAAATATTAGGCCCTGAAGTGCTTGTAAGCGTTGCGCGGAGAAAACCTTGTGTACACACAAGATTATTATGAGTCTCTGCATAGATTTTATCCTAGAAATATTAATTAAACATATCCCAATGCCTTGAGGTGAAAACACCCAACATAACCCAACTTCCCGATTTCCAGCTCTAAAATGGACAAAATAATTATTTTTCGACATTGAAAATTCTAAATAACTTCATTTTTTTATATTTCTCCTTTGATTAATTCTATAATAGGTTTCTCATTCCTACGCGTGAAATACAATGATAAAATTGGTCGTAATGACATTAATTTCCTCCATCCCGAACTTTGTGGATAAATTTGCTGACTTACTTGTCTTACTCCATCGAACATATTGGTTCTTAGTGCAAAGCAATGTGGTAATTAGCTGAACTTGAGAATCTGCCTGTCCTTTTATACAAAAAAACCGCACCATAGTCGCAGCTATGACGAATTCGTCATAGCTGCGACTATGCCGAAAAAAACACTATGCCGAGAAATATGCTGGATGGCTTTAAATAAGCATTTCCCGGTATATTTCTCGGCATAGTGTTTTAGTTGCCTCCTAATATCTCTACTGTAAAATATAGGTGGATTTATGTCCAACTAAACTACAGGAGGTTTAATTATGGAGAAGAAAACGGCTTTGGAAAGCAGTGTAGAAAAAGTTATTGAAGCGCTTAGAAAGGCAGGTTATTGTGAATCCACAATTCTTATTTACCAGCGTGCATATGACAGGTTGTTAAGGTCTGCAGCTATCATGCAGACGGATACTTTTAATGATGCGTTGGCTGAGCATTTCGTTAATGATTCGGCAAACGTAAGGACTGGGCAGTACTGCCATTTGCGTAAACGCCTACACAGTTCCAGCATAAGAAAGCTTAGAGAATGCGAGGGAAAGGGATATGTTGGCTGGAAACCATGTGTGGAAAGTAAAATTGATAAGCCTGTAACCATCGAATTTAATAAAATTCATGCTGAATTTCTGGAGTATCTTAAGGCAGGGAGGAAAAGTAAAAACACGGTTGATTCGTACAGGAATATTTCCTGCAAATTCCTTATTTTTATTGAAAGGTTGGGCTATACAGATTTAATAACTGTCCCTTTGAAATTAATCCATGAGTTCTTCCTAGAATTAAGGGGCACTTGGGACTCTGGAAGTCTTCGAACAGCGGCTTCCGGACTCAGATCATTTCTGAACTTTGCAGAAGGTGGAACAGAACTCCTTTCAGAAGTTCCCGATAAACTTTTAAGGAAAAGCGCAATCATTCCCGTATTGGCTCAGGAGGAAGAGCAGGCGATTTGGGATGTGTTAAAAACGGATGCAGTATCTTCAAGAGACAAAGCAATAATGGTATTGTCCCTCCTTACCGGTCTAAGGGCCGTTGACATAGTGAACCTAAGGTTAAGTGATATAGATTGGAAATGTGATGTAATCAACATCAGCCAGAGAAAAACTAATGAACCTTTGGTTTTGCCGCTTCTTCCAGCTATCGGTAATGCAATGGCAGGATATATCGTTAATGACCGTCCTAAAACTGATTCACAGTATGTGTTTCTATCCTATCTAGCACCGCATAAGCCACTTAAGGACCATTCGAGCTGTTACTTCATTGTCAGAAATATATTCTTACGTGCAGGAGTAAGACTTGGAAATGAACTTAAAGGAACCCGCCTCCTACGGCACCATATGGCATCAAAAATGCTGAAGAAAGGTGTTGCGGTACAAACTATTTCACTGACACTTGGACATGTCAATCCAAATTCAGCGGACATTTACTTAACTACTGACGATAAAAACCTGCGTGACTGCGCATTAAATCTTTCGGTCATTCCTATGAAAGTGGGAGGACTACGATGATGGAAAAAACATATGTAAGTAGTTTGGCTCCTTTCATAGAGGCCTTTGTGGAATTCAAGCATTCATTAGGATGGAAGTATGCAACAGGTGAATTCTACCTTCATGGATTTGACCGGTATTGTGCAGAATACGAATCTGAAGCCACTTCCTTAAAAGATATCATTAAGAGTTGGGTAATCCTTAGGGATACTGAATGTCCAAATACTCAGCATGTGCGTGTGGCACCTATTCGTGAGTTCGGGAAATACCTTCAGTCATCGGGATATTCTGATTCGTATGTAATTCCCAAAAAGGTCTGCCAAAAGCAGAGTCGGACAATACCTCATTTTTTCACAAACGATGAAATTGTAAAGTTTTTTAATGTCTGCGACATGCTACCCCAACGAAAGGAAAATATCGTCCGCCACCTTGTCCTCCCAATGCTCTATAGATTGCTTTACTGCTGTGGAGTGAGAACATGCGAGGCGCGGCTGCTTATGAGGGAAAATGCGAACCTCCAAATTGGCTATATCGATATATTATATTCGAAAGGTCTAAAAGATCGTAGAGTGTTTCTTCCAGAAGACCTTAGGTCATTGTATATGAAATATGATGTCATAATAAACGATATATTTCCGAACAGAACATATTTCTTCCCAGCAAAATTAAATACCGGTTACCAGTGCGGAACCATAGGACAAAATTTCAATAAAATCTGGAAAGCCGCTGGCCTTGGTGAAGAGTCAGGTTCTAAGGCAAGGGCATATGATTTTCGTCATCATTTTGCCCTTTCTAACCTAAACAGGTGGATTGAGGAAGAAACTGATGTAAACTCCATGCTTCCGTATTTAATGCGTTACATGGGACATTCCTGTTTAGAAAGCACTTTTTACTATCTTCATCTTGTGCCCGAGTTTTTTGTAACTTTTTCCGAAAAGACAAAAATGCTTGAGAGGCTCCTACCGGAGGTGGGCTATGGTGAGGAAGAATAAAACTCAGAATGGTCCTGATTTTTGGCTTTATGCACGAAGTTTTCTTCATATATACCTGCCAAAGGTAAGAAACCTAAGTCAGAACACCATCGATTCGTATAAGCAGTCCATTACGTACTATATTGACTACTTAAACAACCAATTGGGAATTGTTCGTAAGGATGTTACGTTTGACTGTCTGAATAGAAAAAACATTAAAAACTATCTCATCTGGATGAACGAAGTACAAAACCTGGCGGTTAAAACATGTAACCTGCGTTTGACTGCCATTAAATCATTTATGGAATATTGTGCAGACGAAGACATCACTCTTGTTACCATTTATAACGATGTATGTAGCGTTCGTGGAATGAAGGAACACAAGAAAGCAATATTGTATATGACGAATGAAGCAATTGAAGCTTTACTAAAAACTCCAAGAACAGATACACAAAAGGGTAGGCGCAATCGCATGATGTTCATAATGTTGTATGATACAGCTGCCAGAGCTCAGGAACTTGTAGACATTACCCTACGTGATCTTCACCTTGTCAATGTCAAGTCGCCCTTTGTCACCCTGACCGGTAAAGGCAATAAAAGCCGCAATGTTCCATTGATGGAGAAAACCGTTGCGCACATTAACCTCTATCTTCAGCAATTTCATCCACATCCGAGTTCAGATGGTAAAGATCCGTTGTTCTTTTCAATGAGAGACGGGCAAACTCATCCTTTATCTACCGATTCGGTAAATTTACTTCTTGGCCATTATGCGGACCAGGCAAGATCTATCTGCCCCCAAATTCCACAGCATGTTCATTGTCATTTAATTAGGAAAACAAGGGCTATGGGTTTATACCAACAAGGAATGCCTCTAACTGTCATAATGGAAATGCTAGGGCACGAAAATCTGTCAACCACATCAAACTTCTATGCTTTTGCAACATTAGACATGATTTACGAAGCTATGAAGAAAACAACTCCTGAAGCCGTGACAGAAGCTCCTATTTGGAAAACCAAAGATATTAGAGACCTGCTTTATAGTCTTGACTAAAAGCAAAATACTATGCCGAGAAATAAATGGGATACCGCTTATTTACAAGCGAAATCTCATGTTTTTCGGCATAGTGTTTTTTTCGGTATAGTCGTTGGTAATTTTTGCTGTAAACTAATATCTTCTTTCGAGTTGGAAACTATGCAAATTTGATTAACTACTAATTGTGATTGAACGCCGTGTGATGGGAAACTGTCATGCACGGTGTGGGACAGGGTTGTGCCAAGAACGTGCTCGAAGAGCACGATGCTGTACCCGAGATGAAGGTAGGCCCTTGTGTGCCATGGAAGCTGAATCGAAGATGAAGGAAAAAGACCCTTCGGAGCCGCTATACAGGTGGAGGCTCCAAACCACCATAAGCTGCTGTGTCCAAAATCCATGGTGGTGAGCGTTATGGAAAAAGGCAGAGCAAGAACTTTGTCAGGTAAGTGCCATGGAGACGAATAAAACTGAACCGCTGAAGACGTGTCGAAACCTCAAGGAAGTCATCAAAACCGAGAGGAGGGGCTGGCTCGGGATAAGCCTAGAAGAAACCTGATTTACTGACTAGGCGGTGTCCGGCATAGAGGCGGCGTGAACTTGGCATAGGCTTCGATTTGGAACATGGGAACCTACGCTCCGATGATAAGGGAAAACTCACAAGTGGAAGACCCACGAGGAGGAAAGTACCGATGCGGAGATAGGGGCGGAACAACCCGTATTAGTGATGAAGCCTCGTAATGGAAGTGAAGCGAAGGGGTTGTGTTATCCAGTTTTGAAAAGCGGTCAACCGCGAGGGAGGAACCAATGGACGAAACAAAGTCTTATGAAATCTCCAAACATGTAGTATTAGAGGCATTTCAGAGAGTAAAAGCGAATAAGGGCGTAGCGGGTATTGATGGAGAAGGTCTAGAAACGTTCGAGAGCAATTTAAAGGACAATCTCTATAGGATTTGGAACAGGATGTCATCCGGTAGCTATTTTCCGCCAGCTGTTAAGGCGGTAGAGATACCGAAGAAAAACGGCGGAACGCGCATACTTGGAGTGCCCACTGTGGCCGATCGTGTAGCGCAAATGGTGGCGAAAATCTATTTTGAGCCAAAGGTGGAACCACATTTTCATCCTGACTCATATGGATACCGTCCGGGGAAATCCGCCGCAGATGCACTCGAGGTTACTCGCCAGCGATGCTGGAAGTACGATTGGGTACTGGAATTCGACATTAAGGGTCTGTTCGATAATATTGACCACGAATTGCTAATGAAGGCCGTCTGTAAACATACGGATAATCCGTGGATCATCCTATACATCCCGAGATGGCTTAAAGCTCCATTTCAGATGCCAGATGGAACAGTCGAGGAACGGACGAAAGGAACCCCACAAGGTGGGTTATGCACGAATTCGCATAAGGCGGGGTCGCTAGTCCGTTATTTAGCAATATTTATCTTAACTCGTTTGACCACAAGATGGTGGAAAAAGGACACCTTTTAACTCGTTTTGCGGATGATTGGGTCATTCTTTGCAAAACGCGAAGAGAAGCTACTCAGGCTTTACGTGATGCTAAGGAAATCCTAGAATCGCTAGGTTTAACTTTGCACCCGGAAAAGACTCAAATTACCCACATAAGTAAGGGGTTTGAATTTCTTGGGTACAAAGTGAAACAGGCCCAAAAAGGACTTAGATTGCCATCACACAAGATCAAGAAGGGTCCAAACAAGCTTAATCTTTATGCAATTCCAACCCAAAAGTCTCTCGATCGTTTTGTGGGTACGATCCGTAACCGAACGAAACGGCGGGTACCTCTAAAGCTTAACGAGCTCATTCAGAGCATCAACCCAGTCATACGAGGATGGGGTAACTACTATCGCAAAGCCCATGTGCGCAGGCTGTTCAATAAGTTACAAAGATGGATTTTACGGAGGATATGGAGTCATCGTTGTAAACGGTGGCGGAACGCAGGGTGGAAGAAATACCCGGTTAAGATGCTCTACGAAGTGTATCGTCTAGAAAACCTGACGTCTCTCATTCCAGACTTGAACCAAAAGACTGCATCTATTTAGATGACATAAAGGAAAGCGGATTACGGGAAAACTGTACGATCCGTTTGAACGAGCGGACGGAGGAAGGCATCTGCCGACCTCCTTCGACTCTACAATGATGAATCTCTTGTAATGAGAGGGGAGTAAAGGGGATGAATCAGTTCAAGGAAAGTTTTTGCCAACTGGGAAACTGGGAGGAGCAGTTACTTTCTGCGTCGTTTTATGGCCGTGAGGCTACAAAAGAATGGCTGATACGAGCCGTGTAAATCGAGAGAGTGCGCCATGTCATTCAAGACTTGGAATCGTCCGAGCAACGGACCAAAGCTCTTGGAAACGCTTTGAGAACAACCTCCTTACCTAGACCTGAAAGGGCGAGGGGACAACAGCATGGAGGTAACGCAGAGGATATCCGAAGGTTGTTACGGTATCGCTTTGCTAGTTCTGTGTAATATGGTTAAGGCTAAACTGCTTAAACTTCAATGACCAGTGATGGAAATTTACATTCAGGGATACACAATCTAAAAACTCCCTGCCTACAATATACTCAGATAAATCTTTCGTCTGAGGAACTCCAAGATTGTAGGACGTTGAGCAATGAGCTCAATCAAGGTGATAAGTGAAGAACCTAAGTTACACTAGCACGTTCCAGTTATGAAGAACATGGGATTGCCAAAAGGGGGGAG
>JARLHU010000218.1 GCA_031292095.1 Desulfosporosinus sp. | reverse complement strand
TGATTATAGGTTTTTCCGCCACCCCCCTATATGCTGCAAGATCTTTAGACATTGCGCAATATCTAAAAGCATCCATCCTTTACCTAAGAGGGGGCGTCCCTCCTCAAGGAGTGTACCTAAGATGGGTTTGCCTTTTAGATGGCTTGAATAATGAAGAAACCCAGTATGGATTCTACATTATAGTGTAAGTATTCCGCAAAAATCTGGAAATTCCTGCTGCTAACCTAAAAAATATTGGGAAAGTTTTAGCAAACATCCAGTTCTTCTAGGAATTGTGCTCTTTTTCGAGGAAAATCAAGGCCTAGATTCTTGCCATTAAGAAACTAAGAATATCCCCCAGCACTATTGATAGTTTAACCTAATGAAGCTTAGTTTGCTAGTCTTTTTAGGAAAATAATTTAATCTGTATATGCTCTTAATATGCTCTTCATATAATCTTCACAATTTAAAATCTAAGATTCCTTGGTAAATTCCTAAGGCAGCCTGCTTTTGAAACACCGACGAACCAAGGTTTTTTTCCTCCACAGGATTGGAAATGAAGCCAAGTTCAATCAGCACCGCGGGCATGGAAGTATATTTAATTACGTAATCCGGGGCATCTTTTACGCCTCGATTTTCATTTAACCCGAGTTTGTAAGGTGCCAGGATGCTTATGGTTTCCTTCTGAAGGTCTTTCGCGAGTGTGTTAGACTTATCGGCCTGTGGATTACTCGAGCTGTAATAGGTCGTCGTACCATAAACATCTGGATTGCTAAAAGAATCATTGTGAATACTCACATAAATATCCGCTTTGTTCTTAGCGGCAATAGCGACCCTGGCCTTGAGATCCGATAGTTCGGTATAGTTCACCCCGGTCGGCAAAGTGTCTGTCGACCTCGTCAGGACGACATTAGCGCCGGCAGAACGCAATAAATCCGCGAGATCTAAGGCAGTGGGAAGTGTATTATTCTTTTCATACGTTCCTGCCGCCCCGATCGCCCCGGTATCTTGCCCGCCATGCCCAGGATCCACCACGATCGTAACTCCTGCTAAGAGGTAAGGCGGTTGCACCGTTCCTTCCAGCATCCCCTTGATCTTGTCCGAAAGCACGCTGCTCCCACCGACCATTGTTACTGCCAACCCGTTAGCTGCTGCACTCCTCAGGGCAGAATAGGTTGTAGGGGGCAAAGTGTTCTTTGCGGACATGAACAGAGAGGTTCCTTGCTTGGCTGCTAAAGCACCGGCAACCAACGCATCTGGGAAATCCTCACCCGTGACAAGATAAACACTGTTGGTTGCTGTATCTCCTAGTTGTGTCTGAGTAAACCAATATACTTTGGCTGCCGTTTCATAACGATCACTGCCGGCAATCCTGGTATATCCTTGTACCCCGCTTAAAATGGCTGAAGGGATGACCCCCTCCCCACCGATGACATAGGGTGTAAATGTTCCTTCGCCACCGTTTTGAGTGCCGTTGACACTTAGATTCTGTAGCGCTGCTGCGGTCTCAGCAGGCATTTCTTTAGCGTTTACCAGTAAAATTGGTGTTTCTGTAAAACCTGCATAGGGGTCTATAGCCAGGGCATCTGGAAAATTTTCTCCGTTTGCTATAATTACTTGCCCGTTCATACCTAGGCGCTCGGCTACCAATGCGGCCGTTTCATAACGGTTCGTTCCACCGATCTGTTCCCAGGTCAATCCGGCTTGCTCCAGGGATTTAGTGATGCTAGGGCCGAGAACACCCGCTCCACCCATCAGAATGACATGCTTGGCACCGAGACGCTTAATTTCAGTCAGCACAGACGGTTCCAACTGCGCTGGATAGGTCAGGAGGATAGGTGCATTCAAGCGATGTGACAAGGGCACGGATACCAGCGAATCCGGAAAGTCGTCTGCGCGAGCGATCAGAACGGTTCCAGCCTGTTGCCAGCCTATTTGAGAAATATGAATGGCCGTTTCGATACGCGTATCTCCAAAGACTCTCGTCGTTTGGCAACTTAAAGGAGTAGCACTAGCAATAGCAACTTCGAGTAGCCAAAATGTCAGCAATAGTCCAAGCAGCACCCCCAATTTAATGTATTTAGTTCGCAGCCTTATCCCCTCCTCTCCTAATATCGTTTTCGACACACATTGCATGAATCCTGCTATTTCTCGATTAATTTTGCTTAGGTACATTCAAAAAAATAACAAGTCAGTATGCCAAGGATATTTTGTGTCATATGCCCTTAAAACTATTTAAAGTGGGAGCATCTAAATATCTCGATAGTTCGCATATTAATTTATCCGTTCTAAATATTTTTTTCGTTTCACGAAGGGTTTTTCCAAATCTTAGCGAATGGTTTAGAATGGTGTGTATATTTTCAACAGTCTAGTTCAAGGAGGAAAGTTCAAAAATGTCAAAACAAATAAACTTTGGTGAACGTTACCGAAAGCAACCTTACATTAACAGGGTCTCTTTTCTAGTGCTTGTTCTTTTTTTCATAAACATAGTTTGTTTTTCGTTCTTGCCCACCCCAGCTTTGGCAGATACAGCAAGTACACCTTTGCGCATTGCTGGAGCGACCCGCTACGCTACGGCTATTCAGATTTCCCAGGCCACCTGGTCCAGCGCAAATTCCGTCGTGCTAACCCGGGGAGACGATTTTCCGGATGCCTTGGCCGGAGCTGTTTTGGCAAAAAGTTCCCAGGTCAATGGTCCTCTACTTATAACGGACTCCAAGCAACTCCTGCCTGAAGTGTTGGCGGAAATTCAACGCCTTCATGCCCAACAGGTCTACATTCTGGGCGGTACCGGAGCTATTTCCGCGGCCGTGGAAAATTCCCTCACTCAAAATAACCTCACAGTGCATCGGATCACAGGGCAGGACCGTTACGAAACCGCTGCCAACATTGCCTTAGCAGCGGTTGCTAACTCCTCTCAAGCGTTCTTAGCCTCTGGGAACTCTTTTGCTGATGCCTTAAGTGTCTCCTCTTATGCGGCTGCGCACGGCGTCCCCCTTCTACTTACGGATTCAGGCACCATTCCCTCAGTTACTCTCCAAGCGCTGCAAAAATTAGGGGTTCATTCTCTTACTCTGATCGGAGGGGAGGGGGTAATTTCTCCCGCTGTCCAAAGTCAGTTAGCAGGCCTTGGCTTTGCTGTCGACCGTTTAGCTGGGGCCGATCGTTATTTAACAAATATTGCGGTCCTGAATAAACTGAACTATTCTACCAGCACTGTTTATGCGGCTACGGGCGAGGATTTCCCGGACGCTCTGTCTGGAGCCATCCTGGCTGCTAAAGGGAACAATCCCATTATGCTTGTTCCTCCTGCCGATATCAATTCTACTACGCTGGCTTATCTGAACGCCCGACGTTCAGACGGTTCCGTATTTACCCTCTTCGGAGGATGGGGAGTGATCAACTTTGGGATAGAGGACATCATTCGAACCGGCTCAGTTCATCCTCGTATTTCCCTGCAATATATGCAGGCTTACGGTGCCTCCGCTTTAAGTGTCTATCTTAATCAGCTTTCCTTACTTCCTGCTAAGGCCACTGATTCTGTGGATTACCTTTCTCCTAATTTATTTTCACTTGACAATCTAGCCACCGGGCAGACAGTGCCCAGCGGTTCTATCACCGGGACGTGGAACCTAAGCGACACGAGCTATTCTCAGCTTGTCACTGCTGCCCATGCGAAAGGCCTCAAACTTCTGCCTCTCATTGGTTCGGACTGGAGTACTGAAGGTAAAGCCACTCTGGATTTAACCTTGACCCAGGATGCTCCGCGCGCTGCGCTGGTCAGACAACTGGTATCCATGGTTCAAACAACGGGTGTAGACGGGGTTGTCATTGATTTTGAGTGTATGAGTGCTCCTACTGGCCCCTACCTCACGAAATTTATGCAAGCACTTTATGCCGAACTCCATGCTCAGAATAAACTTGTGATCGAAGCTGTGCCGTCGCGCACGGCGTCCGCTGACTGGTACACTCAGTATAATTATCATGACTTGGCTCAGTATGTCGACTATCTTAATATCATGACTTATGATTACAGTACCTCAAATCCCGGAGCTATTGCTCCTATTTCCTGGATGAAAAATGTTTTAAGTTTTACCAAGAGTCAAGGCTTAGATATGAGCAAAGTCTTACTCGGCATCCCCTACTACGGACGGGACTGGACGAAGACTGGAGATACTACCTATACCTCCCAATCCGTAGGGCTTGCCAACGCAACCAACACAGCAACCAGCAACCATGCGGTCATTCAGCGCGATACTTCAAACGGTGATACGGCGGGTATACCCTATTACACGTATACTGATAATGCCCTGGCTCAACACACCGTCTATTACGATGACCTTGCTAGTTGGGACTCCAAACTGGCCCTTCTTGACACCTATGGACTGGGGGGAATCGGTTCCTGGTCCCTATACTGGGTAAGCAGTGATACTGCCCCTTCCCTCAATTCTTTGCTGAAAGAGCATCTACGTTTACCGTGAGAGATATTGCATTCAATGGAATAATCCCCCAAATCCTTAATAAGGTTTTAGGGGGATTTTTATGCTTCTGTTGAACTTCTATTAGTGTTTTCAAAAAGCGAGGGATTCCGCTGGTGAGTTGACAGATCATTTCCAAACTAGTAAATTAGTTTCTAAGTGTCGCAAATACCTTTGGGAGTTGTAATAGTGAAAAATAAACGGTTAAGACCTCTGCTGATCGCCTTCCTCCTATTTTGTCTAACCATCTTATACACGGGAGAGATTACCCAAATAGTTGCCAACCATTTCTGGCTGACGCCTGGTGTGATTGAAACAGTTGGTTTAGCTCCTCCCAAAGATCAAGAAGTCTTGTTAGGTAGTATCTTTCAGCGTAAGGCTATGGAAACCGGGGACGTCTTGCCAATCTACGGCTCTTCTGAACTGGAAACTGGTCACGCTTTTAACCCCACCCGCGTATTTGCCAATCGTCCGACCCGCTTTACCCCGTTTATTATTGGGCGGGGTAGCTGCCAAACGTTGGTACATATCCTTAATATCGCCGCTGACCATGACATTAATGATAAAAAAATCGTCATAACCTTCTCTCCTGATTGGTACGAAGACTTGCACGGACTCTCTAACGACAGGCTCGCCATGAACTCTTCGCCACTAAAGGTATATGACGTCCTGTTTAATCCAACCTTATCTCGTCAGCTCAAAGACCGGATCCTCCTTCGAATATCGGACCTTCCTCAAGTTGTTAATGATGACTACCTTCTTCACGAATACTTAGCAGCCTATCGAAGCTCCAACTGGAAATCAACCCTGCAATGCCTGTTCCTGTGGCCTGTGGCACGTCTGGAATATGCCTCACTGCAGGTTCAAGACGCTAGAGATGTCAAAAGGACCACCTCTGAATTGGACCGGCGGATGGTTACAGAACTCGCCTCCCCTACGCCGGATCAGCCAATCAATTGGGAGAAACTCGACAAGCTAGCTGTGACTGAAGCCCAAACAAACATGCAAAACAACCTTAATATCGCGGATAATCTCTATGCCCAGTATGACAGGCCGAATATTAAGGACTCTCAAAAAGGCGTAAATAAATTAACTCCTTCTGTAGAATACGATGATCTTCAACTAATGTTGGACCTTCTTCACGAAAACCATGTGAAGGCTCTTTTTGTTATGATTCCCTATAATGGCCTTTTCCGTGATTACACCGGGTTATCTTCTGTTATCCGGCAGGCTTATTATGCCAAGATTTCTCAAATCATCCAAGGGGGAGGATTTCAATTCGTTAATCTTTCCTCTCATGAGAAAGAACTCTATTTTATGCAAGATGCTTCTCATCTAGGCTGGAAAGGCTGGGCTGAGCTAGACCAGGTCTTGGACGATTTCTATCACACTGGGCATGCAAGCGGGGACGGTTCTTTGTTGCATCCTTGAGATGCTACGCTGAATTATTTAAACCACTGATTAAAACCAAGAATTTGCTTTTCCTCTTCCCTCAACCACTTGGGTTCAGCCAAGAAGTGGTTAAAATTATAGACAAACCGATTACAAACAATAGCTTTATCATAAATACCAAAAAGGACCAATTGTAATTCAATACTATTGGTCCTTAAAATGTCGGTTCATTTGCTTTAGGCACATGAAATAAATAAATCTCTTAATTCTAAACTTAAACTCTCAAATAAATAGGATTTGGCAACTTCGTGGTATATCATCTGCTCATCGGAAATAAAATTCCAGACTGTGATGCATTTTGATTTAGGATCAATAATCCAATATTCCTTTACTCCTGCCCGTTTATATAAATCTGCTTTTTTGATATTGTCGGTATATACCGTAGATGGCGAAACGACCTCAATAATCAGTACTGGGATATCCTCAATAAAGGTTGCCTCTAGGTTGTTATAATTACAAAACACCGAAATGTCAGGGATTACATCCCCTATTTTTCTTTTTTGCTCATCTATAAACCTGATATTAACGCCTTGCAGCATCTGGCAATCTTTATCCGCAACATACCCATCCAAAATTTTAGCCACTTTAAAGCATATTCGTTGATGGAGAGGTGTTGGTGCCGGAGTCATATATACGATATGATCAATAAACTCCAATTTATCGTCATTTGCTTCTCTAAGATCGAGAAAATCCTCATAAGAAACGGTTTTGTTTTCTGCCAGGGCCATATGGCTCCTCCTATTCTTACACATATTAACAATTTGATTATACCACAGATGGAATACGTATTGACAATTTACTGCACACCACATGAGTTACCGTGTGTTTTGTTTTCACTACAACATACTATTCAATTGATCCTCTATGGCTTGCGGGATCGCCGTAAGATCCCCGGAAAGATAGGACTGATTCGCTGATTGTGACAAATGGCAAGTTATGAATCCATCCAGATCTGGATAACTCTCTAGGGATGTCGTCGGAAGAAGGACCAACGTTTGATTTTGGTGAACTGCTAGGGCGGCTCCTGTCAGAGCATTCGGAAAGTCCTCTCCAGTGGCAAAACTCAGACTCTTGACTTCTCCATCAAAAGCTTTGCCTACAGCTGCCATAGTTTCATATCGGGAAGCTCCTGCTAGGCGAATAACACTGGACGATGACAAATTCAAACTCGAGCTAATTCCTTGGGCAACCGCTGGTGAGATAACCCCTGTGCCACCGATAAGATAAACCTTTGAAGGTTTCATTTGTTTCAGAGCAGCCAAGGTCTCCTGCGTAATGAGAGTTTTTGAGGTGAGTAACACTGGCATTTTCTCCTGTCCGGCAATGGAGGCTATGCTTAGTGCGTCTGGAAAATTCTCGCCGGTAGCAATGGCGACAACCGGATGCACTCCTGTGATAGCCTGAGCAATGTTGGCCGCTGTCGCGTAGCGATTCGCTCCGCTTAACCGAATCTGTTTCCCGGAGTCCCAACCGAGGGTCTTTAAGTCAGTACTGACTTTAGCGCTTAAGGCTCCCTCTCCGCCTAGTAGGTAGACCTTCTCAGGATGAAGCGCCTTGAGAGCCGCCGTGAGCCGGCTATCTAGTCCCTGTGGTGAGGTTAAGAGGACTGGGGCGTCCAGCTGAGCGGCCAAGGGCACTCCGGCCAGTGCATCTGGAAAATCATCGGAACGAGCTAACACGACTGCGGAAGCTCCTTGTGGCCAACCAGCTAAGGCTTGCCGAATTGCGGTATCCACACGGTCTGTGCCTGCTATCCGGACAAAAGATGGGAACTTAGGAGTCGGTGTTGGTGTTGGCGTCGGCGTTGGTGTTGGTGTTGGTGTTGGTGTTGGTGTTGGTGTTGGTGTTGGTGTTGGTGTCGGTATTGGTGTTGGTGTTGGGACAGTGATTGGAGTATTTGCTTGTTGTAATCCTATATTCGCTCGTTGTGTGATCCCTGCATCCAAGCTGGGGCCTTGTAGAACAGTCCAGTAGTCTTTTGCAGCACTCACGTTTGAGGAAGCCGTCTTATTAAGGAGCAAAGCATCCGCTTCAGCTAAAAGTTTGCTATAAGTGCTAAGTATTTTCTGCGAGACAACCGACTTATCAGCGACTGATGTGCTATTGTAGGCTGTATCATAAAATCCTAAGGCTTGTATGTAATAATTACTTCTACATTTGGGATCGATATAAAAGTTGTACCAGTAATCCCCATTAGCGGCGTCCGTACCAGATCCTCCGCCAGTAGAAAGCAATCCATTCGGATCGATCAAGAGATCACCAGTATGCGTAGGAGTTGGTGTACTCCAGAGGCTTGATAGGGTAGGGGGATCTAGCAGTGGCAAAAGAGATTTCGACGGTTTTGTAGCTCCTGGAGCGAATGTAATAGCGCTATTATATTTCTGCCCCATAAGGCTAAATACCGAATCCTGATAGGCGGATATACCCGTGAGGTTATTGGGGTTATTTCTGGCACCCCAGCAGTTGTAGGCCCATACTGCAAAATACCAATTTTCTAAAACATTGCGATCCCCATTTCCTAGCTTGGGATTAGCCCGCCATTTCTGGTTAAGGGTTTGGCAACCCACTTCAAGATTATAATCGATATCATTTTTCAATTTGTCTATCGTTACTTTGTCATTGGGATCATAGGAGGAAATTTGCATAATCCCGATGCCTATCCCGTCGTTCCCGATTAACGGCTGATCTAGAATGGGTTGTCCAGTGGCATCTAATTGATCTTGTTTCCAGCCACTTTCCATCCAGGCGATGGATTTGAGCAGTACAGGAGGAATGTTATATTTATTGGCCATAACCTCAATTTTATGGCCGATATTATTGTAATAAGCGGTTTGGGCAACTGTGACTGAGGTTGAAGCTGAAACCGGGTTGACCGGGATTAGTTGTATAAAAAAGAGCCCGGTGATAAGTACAGCGATAATCTTCCTTAATGGGCGTTGGCGTGAAAACATACATCCTACCTCTTCCTTACTATTCGATAAGTCATAGACTACATTCCATTCCTTATTCGACAAGAAAGAAGCTAGTTCCTCCTACAACCCTTTTTCATTATGAAAAGGTTGTAGGCATATGAAAGAAAATAACAAGTCAAAGATGCCATATGGGGTACTAGAAAATACAAGATCCCCCCTCCGACGAGGACACGCCCGTCAGAAGGAGGATTCTTCAACTCCAAATTACCCTAAACGACCCGAAAAAATAAGGAAGCCAAACATCACAAACTGAGCCGTGAGAAGGATAGCCAGGAAATCCCACCCTTTTCCTTGTCCCCAAAACTTCAACTGCTTGTTCTTCCGTGCCAGAACATCAAAACCAATCATCAGAGCGGCATGATAGAGCCCGTAAACGATGTAATGGAGTTGGGTTCCGTGCCATAACCCCATGAGGCCAAAAAGCAGTATGTACCCAACGTAAGAGGCAGTGTAGCGATTTTTAAAGCGCTTTTTCTTAGCAGAGTCGAGGACAAAGCGCATATAGATGTAGTCCCGAAACCAAAACGAGAGTGAGATATGCCAACGGTTCCAGAAATCCTTAATGTTTTTGGCCAGAAAGGGCTTATCAAAGTTCTGGGGGGTTTTGATGCCCAGTAGGTAACTTACTCCGATGGCAAAGGCGCTGTACCCTGCAAAGTCGAAAAAGAGATACAGACTATAGACGTACATGTATTTAAAAGTCGGCAGGAAGCCAAAGGCATGGTTCAGCGACTCAAGCCAGTATTTATTGATCAGATAGGCGAGGATGAATTTATAGAGAAACCCTCGGAAAATGAGGTCTATTCCCTGGGTTGCTAGCTCCCCATATTCCTGCCGGGTGAGCGGTTGATAGAGGTCCGTGACAAAACGTCGGTAGCGGTCAATCGGACCGGAGGCTAGAGTAGGGAAAAAGAGGACAAAACTCACGAAATCTAGTAGACGAACGTCCTTAATTAAGCCATCGCGGATTTCTATAATGATCCCGACCGTACGAAAGGTTAAATAAGAGATCCCGAGAAAACCGAGCATGGTGTGCCAAACACCTAGTGCGATAAAACTGGGATTCAATTTCACAGCCACTAGCGGCAGAATGGACAAGACGACCATCAAGTAAAAGACAGCCGCTCGGTTTTTCCCATCTTTCCTCTTCCGGTAGACCAAATAGAGCCAAACCAGAATCCATTCATATAGAAGATAAGCTAATATCTGGTAGAGTATGCTCTGAGGCCTCGCGATAACGAGAAGCATCCCCAGGGTGGAAAGCAAAACCCAAGCCGCCCGAACTCGACTCGTGACTCCTAGGAGCCCGAGCAAAACGGCTGGCACTAACGGGATTAGTAAATATACAAAGAAGGAGAAGTTCTCGTAAGGCGTCATGACTGCGCTCCTAATAAAGCCCGTCGATCTGCCTTACCGTTCGGGGTCATCGGCATTTTGTCCAGGAACTTGAAGCGGCGCGGAATCATATATTCTGGAAGATGTTGGCGCAAACCCTCCCGAAGGGCAAGAACTGCTGTGAACTCGTCCTCCACCGGTTTACTTGTCGTTATAAAAGCCTGCAAGTATTCAATTTTCCCCCGGCGTTCAATGGGCAGGACTACGGCATTCTCGACCACTTGGAGCTGTCTGAGATTTTCCTCAATTTCTCCGAGTTCAATCCGATAACCATGGAGCTTAACTTGAAAATCTAACCTGCCCTGGTAGAAAAGGAGGCCCTGCTTAACCGTCCCTGCATCTCCTGTCCGATAGGCCAACCAGGTCACGCCACTTTCCTGCCAGCTGAAAAATGCCTTCTCCGTCTGCTCCGGATTATTTAGGTAACCGACACTGACATTGGGGCCTGCGATAATCATCTCCCCTTGTTTTCCTTCTGGAAGCACCTCTGGTCTGAAGGGCAAACTCCCTCCTCCTGCGACAATCCCAGCGGTGAGTTCCTCTGTGTCACAGATCAAAACCAAAGCATCGGGTTTGACCTCTCCTACAGGAAGGGGATTAAAGGCACTCAGAATTTCTGGGGTGATCGTCAAGGTGGTTACGGCCACGGTGGCCTCCGTCGGCCCATACAGGTTTTCCACTTTGGCCCCCGGAAAGCGCTGGATGAGTTTGGCGGCGCAATCATGTGTCAAGATTTCTCCACAGAAGAGAAACCGCTTGACCCTTGGCAGAAGGGTATCCCTAAAACTTGGATCCATCAAACAAACTTCCGCAAAGGAAGGGGTTGATACCCAGTAGCTGATTTCGGAGGAGTAAAAAGAGGCAAAGAGCTCCTTTGGATTGGCAATCTGGTCCTTATCCACACTCCAAAGGGTCCCTCCCGTGCTTAAGGACATATATAAATCCATGACTGAAAGATCAAAGGAAAACGGAGCCTGATTGAGAAAGACCTCGTTGCTTGCTTCGGGTTGGAACGCTGGGTTGACCCAGTTAAGAAAACTCTCTAAAGCCCGGAGAGTAATCTGAACTCCTTTGGGTACGCCGGTACTACCGGAGGTATAGATTATGTAGTAGACTTCATCTTCTTGGATGCAACTGGGGACGGTTCTTGAGTTGCGCTCAGGGGATGCAATTGGGGACGGTTCTTGGTTGCAAGCGGGGACGGTTCTCAAGTTGCGCTCAGGGACTTGCAACTCAGTTGAAGGAAACGAAAGTTCGCTGAGATTATCCGCTCCCGGGCAACGGAGGTTTCCTTCTTGATCCATTACTAAGGAGTCCACGATCATCGTCCCCGTTTGAACCAGATCTTGCGGCACACGCTGCGGCGAGAGCACCAGCCATGCTCCGGAAACCTCAATAATCTGCCGGACCCGTTCAGGAGGGGTGGCAGAATCAACGGGAATGTAGGGAAATCCAGCTTTAACGCAGCCGATAAAACAGATGAGCATTTCAGATTCTTTGTGCCCATACACGACAATCGGGGTACCCCGCCGGATCTCTCCGCGCTCCCCTTCATCATAAAGCCAAGCCGCCATGGAATCGGATGAGGTTTTTAGCTGGGCGTAAGTCAACGTTTGTTCCCGATGCCGATGGGCTATGCGCTCAGGACAAAGCTCAGCCCAGGCATTGATTTTTTCGATCAACATTGTCAATCCCTCCAATGCAAGTGGGAAAATGCAACTGTGCAACTGGGGACGGTTCTTCGTTGCATTCTTATAATCCTACTTGCGTTTTCTCACTTACGTTAATCTATCCCACTATACAACTCAAGAACCGTCCCTTTTCCCGCTAAGAACCGTGCCTTCTCCCGCTGCCTTCTTCCGCTTAGACTTGCGTTATTATATCCACTAATTTCTTTAGAAATTGTTGTAGATAAATGGGGCAGGCGTATGCTGCTTTTGGACCAGATAAAGGTAAAACAGTCCCATCATGATGAGGTAATAATAAGCGACCCTGCCGATAAAACGAGCGTTGGCGTTGCCCACGAGTGATCTCTTAATGAACGAAATGGTCCATTGCTTCATCAACATCCACCCATCCTTTCCAGCCCAAATGCATAATATCCTTCAGAAAGTAAAGGTCATATTCATGCCCGGAAAAGTCTGCTACTTGGAATCCCTGCTGTGCGACCATCTGGTGAACGCGCTGATAATAGTTCTGCCGTTCTAGGAGGGGAAAGCCCGTGTAATCAGCCCAACGTCCGTTTATTGGGACGATAACAAACATTGGTTTAGCGCCCGTTTGTTTCAGAACATCTAACAGGAGCTGAAGATCCTGGTATTCAAGCGAAGCTGTGAGTTTGTCGTTTTGGGCAGACCCTTTATCGTTGGCAAAATCTTTATTTATGTAGTCTAAATAATACGAGTCCTCAATCCCAAATGAGTTATTAGTTACCGCCATCTGCCCGGCTCTCGTGGCCTGAGAGGCTAAATCCGTCCAGGACTTTAAAGGTAACGGTTTAGGGACGGGTAGTTTACCCTGACGCGCATCAATTTGGTTGTTATCATTAATGATTTTTAATAGTTTAACACTATTAAAAGCATCTTCCACCTCAAGAGCGGCCAGTTCTATGCGCCCGAGTGGACTGTATATTAGGTTAATGGCACGTGATTTCGCATCGGTCTGCTCATAGTGCGCCAATAATTTTGCTAATAACGGATAATTTTCCGCAACGTAAGAGAATTGTAGTAAACGAGAGGCAACCCGCTGCTTCGTCGCCACACTTAATTGGTTATTTAAAAGCAGACGATAAGCTTGCAAGGCAGAAAAATTCTCAGCAAAATACTCCGGAGCAAGCCCTTTCGGAACAAACCATTGAGAGGATAGAATTACAACCACCTTTTTGTCTCGCAAGGCTTGACTCTGTGAGGCCACATTCAGTACATGGATCAAATCCTGACACCCTCCGTGCCCAATCAAAAAAGGCGTAAAGCCGGTAGGGCTGCCCGCAAAGAGGTACGATGGGTGAAACTCTGAAACTGACGAGAATTCCGAAGACCCATACACCGGCAAAATATCCTGGCTTTCCAGTCCCTGCTGTTGCAGAATTGTTCCTTTAAACACCTCGTTGCTTTGCGACCCTGCTACCTGCTCGATAACCCCCGCCCTTAAATAGAACTGAGTTACTGCCCACTTTGTGATGGGACCCATCTCCAAGACCGTTAGCACAAAAAGAAGACCAGCAATGAACATGGGCCAGAAACGGCGGTGAATCATCATTAGGCCTTGCGCTCCTCAAGATAGGCAATAATTTTATTGGCAGTTTCCCATTCCTCACGTTCCATTTCTGTCGGTGCCACTTCAATCTCAAGCTGCTCATGAATAGCCACAAATAATTCAATGATTCCAAAAGAATCTAACAACCCGTTCTTGAACAGTTCGAGATCTGGGTTGCGTTTTATTTCATCCGTACCACAAATATCTGTTAGGATATCAAGAATTTTTTCTCTAACCATATCTTTTCCTCCTCTCGTGCAAACGGGTGCAATCGGGTGCAATCGGGGACGGTTCTTGTTGCATCTGCACTAACATAACCAACGAACTAATTATCCATGTAGCGACTCAATTTCCCCCAAAGGGGCTTGTCAATAAATAAACCGAGCTGGAACTCTGAATGAGATGAGATGAGATGGAGCGGAATGGAGCACATTACAAGTCAAGTATGCAGTTTATGCAACTGAGAACCGTCCCTCGTCCCTCAGAACCGTCCCTCGTCCCTCAAAGTTGCGACTCAATTTCCCCCAAAGGGGGCTTGTCAATAAATAAACCGAGCTGAAACGCTACGAATGAGATGGGATGGAGCGATCAGTAGGCTCCTTTTCCTGAGAAGACAACCGCTAAGGTTTTCCAAAGAATCAGGAGATCCAGTCGAAAACTCCAGCGTCTGACATATTCTAGATCATAGGCCAAGGTTTCTCCCAAGGTTAATTCCCCTCGTCCGTTCACCTGTGCCCAACCGGTCACACCTGGCAAGACATCGTGACGTCGGCGTTGTTCCGCTGTGTAGTGTTTTACGATATCCATAACTTCTGGACGTGGTCCGACGAGACTCATATTCCCTTTGAAAATATTCAGGAGCTGGGGCAGTTCGTCCAAACTAGTCTTACGCAAAAACCTCCCACTGCGCGTGATCCTGGGATCATCCTTCTCCTGAAAAACAAAGTTTTCCAAATCCGTCACTTTTTCCAGTCTTGCCTTCATTATCGTATCTGCATTCTGAATCATCGTCCGAAACTTATAGATGGTGTAGGGCTTACCTCGAAGTCCCACGCGTGTTTGCTTAAATATTGCCGGTCCCGGGGAGTCCATGCGAATCCAGAGGACAATCACATACCAGATCGGGGAGAGGAGCACAAGCAGAATCGCGGCAACTACAATATCCAGCAACCGCTTCAGAACAAGTTGCCACCGGGAATATTCAAACTCTTCATTTTCCGCAGATACCGCCGATTTCTGTCCCATCCGTTTCTCTCCCTTCCGTTCCTACTTGCGAAAACGCCCAACGATCCGTTGCACCGCCTCAATGACATCTTCCGTGTCCTGCTTACTCATCTTCGGGTAAAGCGGCAAGGATATAATCCGTTCAAAGGTCGTTTCCGCTTGTGGAAAATCCCCTTTCTTGAACCCGAACGTATCTCTATAGTAGGGATGCATTGGTAGGGGAATAAAGTGCACGCTCGTGCCTATTTGTTCATTCTTTAATTCTTCGATAAACTCGGCACGGTCTATGGATAGTTTTTCCAAATTTAACTTAAGGATATACAAATGCCAAGCATGACGAGCATAATCTTTGGTCACTGGAATTTCCAGTTCGGGCATTTTACTGAACTCTTCGTTAAAGCGCTCGGCTATTTCTAAACGGATTCCCTGCATACGCTCCAGTTTAGCCAGCTGAGTTATCCCGAGCGCCGCTTGGATATCGGTCATGTTATATTTAAAACCAGGATAGAGAACTTCATAATACCAGGAACCTGTCGCCGTGTAACGATTCCAAGCGTTCCGGCTCATACCATGTGAGCTCATGATTCTGATTTTCTCAGCTAGGGTATCATCGTTCGTAGTAACCATGCCACCTTCTCCAGTCGCCAGATTTTTGGTAGCATAGAAAGAAAATGCGGTGGCATTGCCGTTCGAGCCGATTAATTTTCCTTTGTACTGAGTATAAACAGCATGGGCCGCATCCTCTAGGACAAAAAGATTGTGTTCCCGGGCGAGGTCCATAATCTCATCCAGCTCACAAGGATGTCCGGCCATATGGACTGGAATAATGGCCTTAGTACGAGGGGTTATTTTTTTACGAATTTCGTTGACATCGATATTCATGGTCACTGGATCAATGTCGGCGAAGATCGGTGTAGCTCCCGTATGAATGATTACGTTCGCTGAGGCTGCAAAGGTCATGGGAGTGGTAATCACTTCGTCCCCTGCGCCAAGCCCGGCCGCAACCAGGGAAAGGTGTAAAGCAGCAGTGCAGGAGTTCACGGCGATTGCATGTTTGACTCCGATATACTCTGCAAATTGTTTCTCAAACTCATTGGTTTTTGGTCCCTTCGTGATCCAATTGGATTTAAGGCTGTCCACCACTTCCGCGATATCGTCCTCTTCAATAAGAGGCAACCCATAGGCTAAAAATTCTTTGCGTACCACGTTGCATGCATCTCCTTTATATTATGGCACATTCAAGGAAATAACCAGTCAGTCTGCCAATCTATTTTGGCAGCTTTGACTTGTTATTTCCTTTTATATACCTATGAGCCTTGACTTTATCAAGGTTTTATAAACCTGTTCCATCTGAGTCACATTATCTTGAAAATCGTAATGTTTCAGGACGAACTCCCGACCGGCCAGGCCCATTCGCACCCGTTCTTGGGGATTTTCCAGCATATATTCCATGGCAGCGACGAGACTATCGACATTCTGCGACTCCACCATGATTCCTGTCTGCCCGTCAAGAACCACCTCTGGCAACCCCCCCACACGGCTGGCAATAATCGGACGACCACAAGCAGATCCTTCTACCGCCGTCACTCCAAAACTTTCCTCCAGTGAAGGGACGACAACGACATCAAGTTCTTGGTAGAATCTTGCGACTTCTGAATTCGTCACTTCCCCTAACCACTCAACTTTACCCGAAATCCCGAGTCTTTCGGCCATGCTCTGTAAGCGGCCCAGCTCGGGTCCGTCCCCTGCAATTTTTAATAAAGTGCGACCGGGGTGAGAATACTCCACACGGGCGAATGCTTTCAGCAAATAGTCCAACCCATAAATGGGCTGGAGGTATTTAGCTACTCCAAAAACCACTTGTTTCTGCAACGGAGCCTCTCTCAACTTAGGGGGAGAAAACTGCTCAAGATCCACTCCAAACGGAATAACTTCAATCTTGCTATCTTTAGAGATATAGCGGTACATCTCCTTAGCCATGATTTCGCTCGTTGAACACAGGAAGTTTGCTTTTCCCAAAATCCAGGAGAGCAAGAGACGATGGAAAATAGATTTTCTCGGGAAAGAAAAGATATCACTTCCCCAGGCCGAGATAATAAACGGACGTTCTCTGGAAAGGGCTCCAATAAAACCGAAACTGGTGGCGTAATGAGCATGCAGCAAATCAGGGTGTAACTCCTGGACTTTTTTCTCAACCCAATGCAGGCGCAGGATGAAGTCGACCTTGCCGCCTAAGCCCTTTGGGACAACATGGACCGGAATATTGGGGATTTTTGCAGGTAGGAAACTGATCAGCTCAACTGTCCATCCTCGCCGGGATAGCTCGATCGCCCATTTCTGGGTATGTGGGCTGGCTGCATTCGCTAATAAACACAGTTTTGGCATTTCAGTTTCCCCCCTTTCTTCAGTCCATCTTCCCAAAATTACATTAAATTGCTTATTGCCAGTTTAGATTATAAGCCTAAGTCTCCTAACCAACGAGCGACAATCGAACTCCACGAATAATGCAGAGACACAAATTCCCGTCCGAGCTTGCCCATTTTCCTACAACGCTCGGGATCCTTTTTAAGTTCTAAAATGGCTTGGGCAAGGAGTTCTGGTTCCTCGGGCGGAAGGACGATTCCCCCGCCACTGTCGACCACGATTTTTGCCCCTTCCCCTTCTCCGACATAGATCAGAGGTTTGGCGCTAGCCAAGCCAGGAAACACCTTAGAAGGACGCACTCCTTCGGAAAGCTTATAACGCCGCAGGGTCGAGAGCGTAAGACTTGCTAAACTATAGTAACGCTTCATTTCAGTAATCGGTTGGAAATCTACCCAGCGTACATTAGCGAGCTGTAATTCTTGAGCCATTGTTTGGAGACGCGGTTTTTCAGAGCCGTCCCCAACGAGGAGAAAAACAACCTCTGGAGCTACGTTTTCTAATTTCTTGGCAGCTTGTAAGGCTACCTCCAAACCATGGGCATAACCCATAGTTCCTGCATAGAGGATGACAAACTTATTCTTAAGCTTCAGTTTCTGCTGGAGAGCCTTATCTGGCGCTTGCGGGGCAAAAAGATCGGGGTTTACTCCATTGGGCAGGAAAACGAGCTTAGTTTCCGGAATTCCTCGGTCTTTTAAGGATTTTATAATTCCTTCCGTCTGAGCGGAAATTCGCCAGGCTGTTTTATACATGGACCTTTCTAACCTTTCGGTAAGGGCAATCACAGAGCGATTTGTTACCAGACCTAAGGAAACCGCCGATTCAGGCCAGAGGTCCGAGATATTTAAGATCACTTTGGCACCCTTCACCCACTTGGCAAAAAACACTGTAAATCCGATGAAAAGGGGTGGCGACTCTACGAAAATATAATCGGCTTTTCCTGCTTTTACGACCCCATAAAAGGCTGAAAACACAAAGGAAAAGTAGTTTAGTAATCTCTTCCATATTTTACCTCTTTGAACTGGATAAATCCAAGTCCGGTAAATGGGTATTTGAGCGTGGGAATCCTTCATGAAAAACTTACCTTGGTATTCCGCCGGAATCACTCCGGATGGGTAATTCGGAAAAGCAGTCACGACTTCGATGTCATGCCCATGCTCCTTTATGGCCTTGGCTACTTCCAACAGGCGAACTTGCGCCGCTCCGTTTTCTGGGTAAAAATACTGAGTCAGCATCAAAATACGCACGCCTTGGTCTCCTTTTCTTAGCTATCTACTATTTCATTAAGCTGGCCAGTTGGCCGGCTAAGTTCACCCGGTTAAAATCTGCGCACTTTTCGGTCGCGGTCGCCTGAACCCCGGTACTCTGAACTTCTTGAGCATTATTAGCTCGCTGTCTTTCTTGAGCATCGATAACCGTTCCTGCTCGTTCCCCTTCTAGCCCACGATCTAGCCAAATATTAAAATATTGGCTCACTGCGTCGGCAAGTTCAAGAGAGTTTCCTAAAGGAACCACCGTACCGAGCTTTCGTTCCTGGATAAGCTGAGCGGCTACCCCTTTGGGCAGGAGCCCGAGGATCGGCTTCCCAACCCCTATATAATCAAAGATTTTTCCAGAATAGGCGATATCGACGCTCTGATCAAACGTGAGAAAGAGCAAATGGGCTCCGGCCTGATAGTTGAGAACCTCTTTGTGGCTCATATAAGGTAGGATCGTAACCTGCTCTGGCAATTTATTTTTGAGAAGCTCTTCATATTTTGGTGGAACATAACCAATAAAAAGAGCTTGGAAATTACTCCGGGCCTCCGGCTGGCTCTGAAGGAAAGAAGCTACCCCTGCTACGAAGGTTTCCATGTCATAGGCTTCAGCAATAATTCCAGTATGTATCAGCGTGAACTTTTTCTGTATTACCGGGCTGACCCCAATGAAATCGTCGGGATCAAACCCATTGGTAATGGTAATCATCTTTTGCGCCTGCTTAGGATAGCGTTTTTTGTACATCTCGGTCAGGGAGGGTGTGACATTCACAAGATGATCTGCATTCTGAACGATCTTATTCTCTAGCCAAGCATCAAGTTTAATCCGAAAGGGAAGCTGTTTTTGCATCGCTTTATTACCCACCCACGGATCTCGAAAATCAGCAATCCACGGCTTTTTGTACAACTTATGGACCAATAAAGCAATGAGATGAGTTGTATACGGGTAAGAGGTAGAAAAAAGATAATCAACGTGTTCTCGGCGAGCAAGCTGTAAGGATTTCAGAAATCCAAACGGGAGCCATCGTATTTTTGAGTCGGGAATAAAGAGATAATTGTCAACGAACTCAAAAAGTCTTTGTTTGATCGATTTTCCTGGATCTATATTTAAGCTCTCTTCCGAGTTGCTCTCCTTAACGATTTCAGTGACATTCTCCGAGTTGCTCTCTGAGGTGTTCACCGAGACGTCTTGGGACCTGCGCAAGTGAGCAAACTTTTCGATTAGACTACGCAACCAAAGGGTTTCCAAACTGCTTGAGCGGTGAACCTGTACCGTGTCTGGGATCTCTTTCAGGAGACTCTGATCATAAGCGAAGTTATGACCACTTTTCACCGTACTGACAAGCGGCTGTATCCCATAGTTGGGCAGATATTTGACGAACTTTAAGGTTCGCTGTACTCCGCTTCCTCCCAGAGGGGGAAAGAAGTACGCAATCACAAGGACTTTCTTCATCGTATTCCTCACCTGTTTCTCAAGACAACTGACTTGCCTCTGACTTTGTCTACCCTTTTTTTACACTGGGAACATAACTGCTCTGCTTGCTAATCGAGAGCTTATGAAGTATTTTATAGGCCGTGGCCAGAACATATCGGACAGGGTTTTTGCGTCCCTTTTCCCAAATTTCTGCTTGTTGTTTGAACCTTTCGTTTCCTGTAAGTAATGCCATTGCTCTCAGTTGCTGAATGTGGAGCTTATGGTAAAAGATGCTCGCAATATCCGTCACCTTAAAAGGGTACAAATCATACCTTGACCAGCTTAGATAAGGAACCTGGTACTCTGGCAGAGAACGTTCCAGCGTCTTTAGCCCGGAGTCGTAATAGGCTTTGGCCTCTGAGTTCTTGGTGATAAAATAAAATTCCCATAACCCCCAAAGAGCAAAGATAAAGCCATTCAAAACAAAGGAAGGGGTTTGTGACGGATATTCTTCGAAATAATCTAAGCCTTGCCATTTAGCGAGCAATCCCCCCTCGGCGACCGGAACACTAAACGCCTTGAGCGCCTTTTGACCAGTATCCCAATACAGCTTATCGTTTGTTTCCTGATAAGCTCTTACTAAAACGGAGAGCGCCTGCCCTTGTGATAAGGCTGAAAGCCAAGGCTTTTTCAGGTTATAGACCATTTTATCATGATCATTGATCCATCCCCACTGCCCGCTTCGGTACTCTACCAGATTCTTAACGAGCCAATCCGCCGAACCTAGCATCCGTTTACGATAGAGAGGATTGTGCGTTCTCAGATACTCGTCATAGTTACCCAAGGCATACTGGGCAATCGTGACGGATAAATGACTTAAGTGTCCATCGATTTCGACCAGCGGGATCTGTTCTTCATCAAACACCCCGGCATATTCAGCCTTGGCCGACATGTCGACAGGGTACTTAGCAACGCACTCTCGATTCAGCGACTCATTCGTATTCATATCGGGATGCCAATAGTCTGTTTTTCCCAGGATCATTCCTGAATAGGCTTTGACCATCTGAATTATATTCATGAAATCCCCTTCTTGGGCCCCAGCAGTTGTTTGTAGAGTTCTTCTACTTCGCCCATGTTATCTTCCCAGATCGCCTTATTCCCAACGCGCTGACGATTGATCTCTCCAGCTTTATCTCGAAAACTTGCATCTCCCAGCGCACGAATAATAGCCGCCGCCAAGGCGTTAGAGTCCTTGACCGGAACTAGGAGTCCATTCACATTATCCTCGACCCATTCCCTATTGGCCGGTAAATCCGTCACGATGGGGAATGAACCGCAAGCCATTGTCTCCAAGAGGGAAACGGCGGTAGCATCTGAGGTGGGCACACTTGCGGAGATGGAGGATTCATTCAGATAACTTTGAACTGCCTCGTGGGGAAGCTGGCCTACGAAATGGACATTGGCTTCCATTCCCAGCGAAGAGCTTAATGCTTTAAGTTCTTCCGTTTCCGGACCTTCGCCGGCTACGATCAGTTGAGCCTCGGGAACTGCTCGCGTCACTTCGACCATCGCCCGGATGAGTACGTCAATATTGTAGTTTGTCTGATGCCCTCTTAAGCTTACGATTTGTAATGGCTTCTTCTCTTGATCTGGAATTTGCTCAAACCAGTCCCGTGAAACCCCCATCGTGATTGTCTTCAGAATACATTCGTGCCCGTTAAGAAGTTCCCGGATTCGTTCCGACATGTTTGAGGAATCTGAGGTCAGGGCATCAGCGTGCTTCAAGACTTGCTCCACGATTAATTTCAAAACCATGGATTCCTTAGGAGCAACCAAAACATCTGATCCCCAGGCCGTGACAACAAGCGGTTTAAACCCACTTACTAAGGCGAGTAAACCGAAACTCGTCGCATAATGGGCATGGAGCAAATCCGGCTGAATCTCACGAATAAGCCTGCGGATTTTAAAGACAGACTTGACATACGCCAGCCTTCCACCGTGCCCTTGAGCCACAAGGAGCACTATAGCCCCCTGGATCTCGCACGGACGAAAGGATATCACGTCCACCTGATAACCTGCCTGTAAAAAATAGTGAATCCAGCGTTGCATATGAATGCTGCCGGCGTCCCCAAGAAAGCATAAGCGCACTTTAGCTCACCTCCTCAACATTTCGAACTGCTGTCAAATAACCTATTAATATCCATAAGTACGGGTCTTCTAGAAATCGGCCTTCGCCCTGGGCACTAATAAAAATTGCTGTAATGGCGAGAACCGCAAAAATCTCCCAATAATATTGCTTGGTGTCAAGAAACTGTTGATTAGAGAAGCGAAGGGCAGAACGTACTCTGGGCAGTCGCCCATAGAGATATATGAAAAAGACTGTCAGGATACCTAACCCTATGATCCCCAACTCTGCGGCCGTGGTAAGCAAAGCTGTATGGGAATTAATCACCCCGTTTTGGACTAGAGAAGCATATGTAGTTAGCATGGTATGTGGAAATCCACCTAAACCTATTCCTGCTATAGGATGTTGTTTGAACATCTGGAAACCAGAAGTAACCAAATACTTTCTCTCTGTAGAGGCTGCCCAAAAATTTGTTAATTCCAGGACACGCATACGCAATCCGTAATTGACCAGAATACTTATCCCTGCTACAGCTAATGTTCCTAAGACCGGTAAAATCACTTCTCGACGGCGAACCAAAACTGCAAGACCTAAAGCTACAATGATTAAGTCAACCAAACCCGTTCTTGATCCGGTCCCAATCAGGGCCACTATCTGGAAGACTAAAGCTAGGGTGCCCATTAGCTTGCCCTCTTTAGTCGCGTTGAGCATTAAAATAGCAGTAGCCAGACAACCGATGAGCAGAAAACGCGCGTAAATGTTGGCGTCTATAAATGTTGCATTTATCCGACTAATCGGCTGATAAATATCACTTAACCAGATGAAGTGTTTACTGAATAGCTCATAGACACCGATTACTGCTAAAGAAGAAGATACCACTGCAAAAGCAACCGGTACTGTTAGTCGCCCATCTTTACGTTTGACCAAGGAATAAACAGCTGCTCCTAAGAGCCAAAGCAGGCCTAAACGAGCTACACCAACTAGAGTTTGGAGTCGATCCATCGACCAGATTAGTGAGCAGGCACCCCAAATAATATAACTCCCTAAGACGATAAACAATGGAGAACGGAAGCACTCAGCCAAATGATCGCGGGCATTACCGAAGTACTGATCTGCGCGCCTCGACCTTAGAAGCTTATAAATAAGGTAGGCAATAACCGCCAGGGTAAGGATTCGACCAAAGTCGATGACCCCGACGAATTCACCTAACTTGTCTAAAATTAACAAGTGAGGAAACCAAGTTTTGGAAATTTCCAAAGGTAGGCTCAGAATTAAAAGGGGAAGCAAATAGCGTGAGTTTTTCCACCCCCAGCCAACTGCCAGAATGCTAATGGCTAATATAACCCACAACAAGCTCATCCCTCCCCATTACTTAGTATTTTCTGTTTATGTATACTACCGCTTGTTCATTTTATTGGCAATAAACGATCTGATTTGCGCAATGTCTGACCCTTTGAGAAGGATAATATCTTGCCAACGCGCCTGAGTGTGTTGGATATAAAACCAAATTGTCATTAGGGTGAAGATGATATATGAAAGGCTCGTCGCAATTGAAGCCCCGTTAATTCCGATCCTCGGTATCAGATAAATGTCTAAGATGACAGTCACGATCCCCGAAACGATCGAAGAATAAATGTTTTTCTCGACAAGACCGACCCCCGCTAAATAGCTCGCTAGAATATTGGAGACGGAGAAAATGCTAATTCCCGGCAATAGCCACAGCAGTGCCCCTGATGCTGGCGCAAAAGCTTGCGTGAACCAAAGAATAATAAACGTTTTCCCGATGAAAGCAATTATTATTGAAAAAATGATTATGATTGAAAAGCTAACGCGGGTAATCTGATTTGTAAAAGTAACCATTTCCTCTTTATTTGTTGATGAAGAGGCGATCGGGAAAACGATCGTAGCAATACTTCCAGTAATCCCCCAAAGGGTTTCCCCTAAAACCACGGCAATCCCATAGATTCCTACTTGTGCAATCGGTAAAAAGTAAGCTACGATAAAAACATCCAGGCGATAGTTCAACCGTTGAATGATGTTACCCGCTTGAGCTTTGAGCCCATACCCCAACATCACCTTCATGAGCGGCGAATCCAGCTTAGGGGTTATTCCGCGCCCGATCACAAAGATATACACTTGCCAAACACAGATCAGGGTCGTTCCTGCTAGGATGGACAGTATAGCCGCTGTGGGGTTAACGGCAATCAGTAAAAACACTGCTAGCAAAACAAGGCTTAATACCTTATCCACTATATTAATTCGATTGTATTCCACAATGTCCTGCAAACCTAGAAAGACATTAATCACCGACGATTTAAAGGTAATTAAGGGAACTGTAATTAAAATAGCAAGTAACTGGAAGTTTGTAATTCCTTGCAAAAACTTAAATTGCCAATGAATCTGAATAAAGTAGAAAGGAACCAAAACTATAAGTCCTAAAACAACGATAAGTATATTATTCCCGAAAATCTTATCTACATTTTCCTTTTTCTTACCCAAAAAATAAATGTTAGAAGCTGCGAATCCCATTCCGAGTATTAGTGTGGCAAAACTTAAAAAGTTATTCGCAACGTCAACGACCCCTTTCCCTGCGGGACCCAGGACTCGAGATAGTATTGTCGTGTTGATAATTGAAAGAAAGAATAAAAGTAAGTTGCTTAAGAAGGTAATCATAACGGATTTGGTAAAACCCATTGTTATCATGGTTCCTTTCTACGCGTCTCATTGTAAAACCTTCTCGTAAATTTCCATTAACCTAACCGCTATCGCTTGCCCACTGTAGTGGGTGATCGCATATTCCCTAAGTTCAGCGGATTTGTATTGATCGAGCTTGGTGAGCATTTTTCGGATTCCCTGCACAAGCTCCTCTATGCTCCCTGGTTGTACTAAGAGACCCACCTTTTCGTTCACAATACTTTGAGGGCCCCCACAGTTTGTGGCGAGCACGGGCTTACCAGTTGCCAAAGCTTCGATCAGAACACAGCCGAAGGTTTCCTTCAAGGAAGGAAGGATTACAAAATCTGATGCCCTATAAAGCTCGGGCATAGCTTGAGGATCTACTCGCCCGTGGAAAGTGCAACAATCAGTAATCCCCAAGTGTTTGGTCAGTTCTTCATAAGTGGTCCGTTTTACTCCATCACCCACCAAATCTAAATGAAGCTTTGGATGCGAGGTTTCCCTACAAACCTGGGCGAAAGCCGGCAGCAAATACTGAACTCCCTTGATCTGAGTTTCATCCAGATTGCCCGCAAACAGAATGCGAATCGTTCTTGGCGCTATCCTTTGATCCTTTAAGGCGGGGTTCTTCGTTTGTGCCCCGGGAGCTGTTGGGGTAAAACGCTCTGTGTTGACAACATTGGGTACCGGCTTCAACTTCACCTTCCAGCCGAAACTCTTGAACTGTTCAGCCAAGGCCTGACTGACTGGCAAAACATACGCTGCCTGTTCAAACGTCGGTGTGAGCAGGATCCGATGTTGCCATTTAGCCACATAATCCTGCAGATAAGACATGTGTTCTGTAATGACATAGGGGATTTTATGGTGGCGTGTGAAGAGATAGGCCACGATCCCGGCCGGATAGCCGACTTGAACGTGGATTAAATCCGGTCGGAAAAGCTTAACAATCTCAGCCAACCGCTGGTGCGCCGTATAATAACTAACCAAGCGAGCAAGATAGCGATTTCTAAATCCTAGAGTATTGGCCCGATAGACGGGAATACTCCCCTCAATTTGATAGTTCATCTCTCCAGGGTTTATTGCTTCATCGAAAGGGTAGAAAACAGCGACAGGGAGACCGGCTTTCGCTAAAGCAAAAGCCTGCTCCCGGACAAATATCCCCTTCATGGGATTCTCTTGGTTGGGATACCAGCCAGCCAAAATCAGGATGCGCACAATCTAGTCTCCTTAGAGCCCCACTGAACTTACTCGAGAGGGGCCTTGGTCTGATTTTCCAAGAATACCCTGCTGCGAATGATCAGGGACGCGGCCAGCCCAAATAACAACCACATCTGTGTGAAACTTATAACTGAGCTTGGGGCGAAAGCCGTCAAGATGAATCCCCCGAGGGCACCAATCAAACTGACGGCCAAATAGGAGGTTAACCCATATTCCCCGTCCTTAATACTTTCAAGATATACTTTGCGCAGATCCCACAAGAGGCTCAAGTAGATGAAGATAAAATAGAAGAAGATCCCTACGCCAAAATCCCCTAACACTTCGAACCATAAACTATGAGGGTTGACCATTCCTTTCGTATTATCGGCCTTTTTTAAGTACATGCCAGTGTTATTCACACCGAAGCCTTGAAGATGCCCCTTTATAAAGACTCCATTAATAATATCTTTAATAATTGATGTTCGTTCGCCCGTTGACCCATTCGCCTCAAAATCTGCTATCGGTTGACCAACATCTACTTTATTAAAGCTTAGCACATTAAGAAATGGAGTATCGTTAAATTTCCCATAGTAGACACTCAGACTTGGTACGTTAGACAGACTGTAAAATACAATTAGAGTCACCAATCCCATTGCCGCAACTCTGCGGAATTTATGCCATTCTTTAGTCGCCACAAAAAACAGAACGAACCCGATTAAAGTCAGCAACATCACAATATAAGCCGTTCTGGACGTGCAGAAAATCAGGTTAACCACAGCCACAAGTTGCATGACCCAGAATAACCCATTCCGTCCCTTCGTGCGATTGTAAGCAATAAAGGGAAGGATAAAAGACATCGCCATCACCAGGTAAACACCATAGTTGTTGGGATTATAGAAAAAAACGGTAGGGATCGTCCGGAGATAGGCGGCTAAATGATACAAATCATGATCCGTGTAGATGTTTCTGAGCGGCATTCGGAGCCCCATCATTTCGAATGAGCCAATCGCTAAAACTGGAATTACAGTATAGAGCAAGACTTTCAGGGTTTCCTTGGCCTTGGCCCGATTGGGATTATAGGTGTATACGGCCAGCATGAAACAAATCATGATGGCGTAATTAATCATGTACTTGAGCGCCATGCCACGATTCTCGGCCCATGTCACAGATAAAAGCATGTAAACAATAAAAATAAACAGAAATAAAGAGTATTTATTATGTGCAACATCCGTCCATTTCGGCAAGGGCCGTTTCTTAAAACGAGCTATTACCATAATTATCGTGAGGATCAGCAAGGCTATATGCAGATAATAAATGTTAAACCGCCCCAGCACAGGCAGGTTAAAGCTAAAGTCCAACACCGAGCACAAAAGGACAAAGTAATAGAGGAGCTCGGGGGGCTTTTCCCACTTTATGTAGAAAATAATGATCAACCCCATGATCAAGGCATAAGCATTAATCACTATCAAGCTAGGACTTAAGACCATATTGAACAAGATGAAGAGTACATATAGAATAGTTATCAATTTTTTCTTATCTTTCAAAGTTATCCATTCTCTCTTTCCTCAATAAATCACTGTTCAATATTTTACTACAGCCCTTGTGCTTTTACAACAAAACATGCGTGCGACACCAAGGCACGTGCAAAGGGGGACGGGACGGACGCGGGAACGGGGACGGTTCTTCGTTGCATCCGTTCGTTATTGCTCGAGAACTTGGCTGGCGAGGAAGTGTCTTAGCACGTTCGCACACGTTCCATTGCTATTCGCTTGATGCTAAGGCTAAAACGCAAAACCTCTGGGCTTTCTGAATGTGTGTCGCTCCTTGCCATCCTTGGCACCGCGACATCAGTCCATCCTTGGACAAGTCCCGTTGCGTTTCTTAACGCCTTATCATCTGCGCTCATTGACGCAATTCCACTAAAATGCTTCTCTAAGCTAAGAAACTTCCTCTGGACTTGTGGGTCGACGGGGTTTGAATACGACCGGGACACGCATGCAAACGTGCAAACGGGGACGGTTCTTTGTTGCATCCCAACACGTCTAAGGCTTAATTAGTGCCACAATCTGTCTTGGATGCAATTGGGGACGGTTCTTCGTTGCACAGCCCTTGTGCCTTTACGATAAAACATGCGTGTATCTAATGCTTAATTAAGGCCACTATCTGTCTTTGTTGGTCTAAACTCAGTTCAGGGTAACACGGTATGGCGAGGGCTTGTTCACATGCCTGCTCGGCCACGGGAAAATCGCCCACCTTATAGCCGAGCGTATGAAAAGCTTTTTGTAAGTGAAGCGGTACGGGATAATAGACAGCGCTGGCGACACCACCTGCTTTTAAACGCTCCATGAGGATATTACGCTCTTCTGACCGGAGCACGTAGAGGTGATAGATAGGCAAGGCCAGCGGATCGCGGCCCGGTAACTGAACCGATGCATCGGCAAGGAGTTGATCATAGACTTTAGCTCTTTCCCGACGACCTTCATTCCATCGGTCAAGATACCGCAACTTAACCCTTAAAATCGCTGCTTGCATCTCATCTAAACGGCTGTTATAACCAATTTCATCGTGATAATACTTAATTTTGCACCCATGGAAACGAAGCATCCGCAGTTGCGTTGCTAGGTCTTCATCATTTGTGACGATCATCCCACCATCTCCATAGGCTCCCAGGTTCTTAGTCGGAAAGAAACTAAAGGTCGAAGCATGAGCTATCGAGCCCGCCTTCTTCCCCCGATACTCTGCCCCAATCGCTTGAGCTGCGTCCTCAATGACTTTAATATTGTGGCGCGCTGCTATTTCCATAATTTTCTCAACATCCAGCATCTGTCCAAAAATATGTACTGCAATAATCGCCTTCGTCTGAGGAGTTATTTTCTTCTCGAGTAAAGTTAAGTCCATATTAAGTGTCACTGGGTCAATATCGACAAAAACAGGGGTTGCCCCAACCTGAGCAATCGTTTCCGCCGAGGCGAAAAATGTAAACGGGGTCGTGATCACTTCATCTCCTGGGCCGATCCCAAAAGCTTTGAGGGTCAAAATCAGAGCGTCCGTACCGTTAGCTACAGCGACGGCATCCTTCGTCCCACAGTAAGCCGCAATTTCCTTTTCCAAGGTCTTCATTTCCGGGCCCATAATAAAAATGGAGGAGTCTAAGACGTTTTGGATGGCCTGATCAATTTCATTTTTAATCGTTAGGTATTGGGCTTTGAGATCTAGTAGTGGAATACTCATTAGTGGATCTTCCCCTTCTCTACAAGTTTATTATTTTCAGTGACATCCACTGCCCTCAAGTAAGGGCATGATGCAGGGAGGAAGTGTCTTAGCCCACTCGCACACGCTACATTGCTATTCGCTTGACGATGTTTGCTAAAACGCAAAACCTCTGGGCTTTCTGCAAGTGAACCGTTGCGTTTCTTAACGCAAAATCGTCTACGCTCATTGACGCAATTCCGCTAAGTGCTTCACTAAGCTAAGAAACTTCCTCTAGCCTTGGGTCGACGGGGGTTTAGAACGACGTTAGGTACTTAATGCAAGTCGGTGATGGTTCTTAACTTACATTCTGCAATCAACTAAGGGACCGACAATTCAGCGAGGAGTCCGTGTGTGCAAGTCCAAGAACCATCCCCAAACTTGCACGTCCCTGCGTTGCATGAGGCGATATGAAACGTAACGGGACTTTGTCCATGCCCCGAACAGAACGTTCGTGGGTAGAGCATCGCCATGGATGGCTAGATGTCGTGATCGACTGATGTCGCGGTACCAAGGATGGCAAGGAGCGACGCACATTCAGGAAGCCCAGAGGTTTTGCATTTTAGCCTTAGCATCAAGCGATTAGCAATGGAATGTGTACGATCACGATAGTCTCCAGTGGAGAGTATCGCCGAAGCCGCGATCCCTAAAGGAATACCTACCGGCGTAGGATGCTAAGACACTTCCTCCCAACTGCAGCGTGTGCGAACGTGCAGAGACACTTTCTCTCCAAGATCTCGATGCACTCAAGGAAGCACAAGAACCGTCCCTGCGTGCAGTGCCAAACCCCGTCGACCCGTAAGTCCAGAGGAAGTTTCTTAGCTTAGAGAAACACTTTAGTGGAATTGCGTCAATGAGCGCAGATGATAAGGCGTTAAGAAACGCAACGGTTCACATGCAGAAAGCCCAGAGGTTTTGCGTTTTAGCCTTAGCATCAAGTGAATAGCAATGGAACGTGTGCGAACGGGCTAAGACACTTCCTCCCTCAATGTAGCGTGTGCCTCACAGAAGTTCTTCCTCCGGAACTTCTCGAAGGTCTTTGGCTGGAAATCCTTTGATGACGCGTTTTTCTGTGGTGTTTTTGGTTACTACAGCTCCTGCGGCCACGAAGGTCTCGGGGGCAATGTTTATACCTGGCAAAAGGATCGCCCCTCCGCCAATACGGGCTCCTCGCTGAATTGTCGGGCCTTTGATTGATTTATGACGTTTTTCTGTCCGCCCCATATAGTTATCATTGGTCGTCGTGACCATGGGGGCAATAAACACATGTTCTTCGATTTCCATATAGGCGGTGATATTTGAACCCGTCTGAATCTTGGTGAACGCACCGATTTTGGTGTCATTTTCCACACCTACACCCGAGCCTATAACTACGTTCTGCCCGATCGTGCATCTCTCCCGTACTACAGCTCCGTCCCCGACGAAGGCTGCGTCGGCATAGCTTGTCCCTGCATAAAGGACGGTAGAGCACCCGACTGTGAAACCGTTCCCCATTCTGAGGGGGGGTAAGTCTGCTTGAGCTTTTACCGTACTGGTAGCCGCTGCCTTTGGTAAACGTCCAAGCGAAGAATTGCTCCCGATGAAGCCGTCATCTCCTAGCTCAACTTGTGCGTAAATCGTGGTGTGATCCCCTATGCGAATACGAAGGCCTAATTTCCCCTCTACTCCGATACTGACATAGTTCCCGAGCTCACTCCCTGCCCCAACCCGGGCTCCATCGCCAAGAACACACCCCACTCCCAAGACGACATTTTCCCCGATCACCACATTTTCCCCAATCACACAAAACGGCCCAACTATTACGCTATCTGGCACGATCGCACTGGGGGCTATCATTCGATGATTCATTATTTTTGCTCCTTTCATAAAATTTACATTCATTGGCAATCGTTGTTCGTGTTATAATAATCCACAAAGAAAGGTGTCTTTCAGCAAAATTAAAATACCTTAAAAATATAATAATGGAGGGATTTACAAATGGGAAACAGATTCAAAATCGTTCTAGATTTTGATGAGGAGGACGGTGGTTTTACCGTGACAGTCCCGGCCTTACCCGGATGTGTTACTGAGGGGGATACTATTGAAGAAGCACTAACTAATGCTAGAGAAGTTATTCAAGGTTATCTAAAAGCCTTAGAAATTCAAGGTCGTCCATTACCTCAGGGAGAGTTTTTGCCTTTGGAAAAACAAGAGCTAGTGATCAGTGTATGACGCCTCGACAACCAAGAATCTCAGGCAAAGACGTGGTGGCTACTTTAAAGCGAGCCGGGTTTATTCCAGTTAAGAGACCCGTAATCCCAGCCCGGAGAGTTGAGTTACAGCAAGTGAGCCCTCTACGTGAGCAGCCCACCAAACTTAGGCCAACCTGCCCTTTCATCAGCGGGGCGGGATCCAAGGATGGATCCCGCGCCAACTGAGACAAGGTCCCTTCTCGCCATCCTTGGCTACAGGGACACTCGGCCATCCATGGCCAGCGGATGTCGAATTTGGCGGAACCCCGCCCACTTTCATCCAGCAGGTTGGCCTTAGTTTGGTCTGCGAGCGTAGGGACGGAGCGGCTGTAACTCAACTCTCCCTACTCGACAGCCATCGGAAACACCACTGGCTCTTTCGTCTCCTGACACTTGTAAATCGCGAGGATAATCTCCAGCGCCTTACGCCCTTCTTCTCCCGGAATAGCTGGTTCCCGGTCTTCTCGAATCGCTTGAATCAGATCCAAGATTAGTTCTCTATGTCCAAAGCCGTATACCGTCGGGGGGTCCCCTTCCTGACTGGCGAAAATTTCTTTTTTCTCGTCCTCGCTGTCGGGTAATTCCCAAACTTCGATTCGGTTAACTGCGATGCCGCCAACGATGACCGAACCGGTCTCACCGAAGATATTCAAGGTTTCTTCAATGTTTTTAGGATAGATGGTTGAGGCCGCCTCAATAAGCCCGATGGCTCCGCTTTTGAACTTAATAACGGCTGCCCCCATGTCTTCCATTTCGATTTTGCGCATGAAGGTTGCCGTATAACCAAACACAGATTCCACGGGTCCAAAGGTCCATTGTAAAAGGTCAATATTATGGATGGACTGATTCATAAGGACGCCGCCGTCTTGGAGTTTTGTTCCACGCCAAGGGGCTTGAGTATAGTAATTATCATTCCGATTCCAACGAACGGTGGCCTGTCCATGCGTTAATTTGCCAAAACGACCATCCTCTAAGGCCGTGCGCAAGAGTTTAATCGAGTCATTAAAACGGTTTTGATGAATAACGCCCAATTTAACACCAGCTTTGTGACAGGCTGCGATCATAGCATCAGCAGTTTCTAGAGTCATGGCCATTGGTTTTTCTACCAATATATGTTTGCCTGCCTGGGCTGCTGCAATCCCGATTTCAGCATGTAAGCCACTCGGAGTTGCAATGGTGATGACATCAATGTCGTCCCTTTTAAGCATTTCAATATAATCAGTATAGGGCTCTGCTCCATATTTGTCGGCAAAGGCTTGAGCTAGATCAGGTACTATATCGCATACCGCGATGAGTTCTGCTTCAGGAAGCGCAATAATAGACTCCGCATGTTTGGGGGCAATCCGCCCGCACCCTATGATCGCAAACCGAATCTTTTTTTCTTCGTTCATGTTCATTCAACAACTCTTTTCTTTTCTTTTCTTTTCTTTTCTTTTCTTTTTTCACGGAAATGGACAACTCAAATTTAAGAAGCAAATTACTAGTTGACTCTCATAAATGCAACCAAGAACCGTCCCTAGTTGCACCAGAAGCAAATTCCTAGTTGTATTCTCATGAATGCAACCAAGAACCGTCCCTGGTTGCACAGTTGCATGCCTAGTTGCATTCAAGCAATTCTAAATCAAGCGGAATGTCAGTCATGAAATGACATCGGCTCTACATATATAGGTTTAAGGGGAATCTACTGATTCCCCTTAAACCTATATCTCTCTAAGTTCCAAATATGAAATTTAGATTTTAACGATCTTGTCACGATTCTCGAGAACGTTTTTCGTGGCGTTACGGGTGTCCACTACGAGTTTGGCGTTGGCAACTACTCGCTCATAGTCAATCGCGCTATGGTCTGTTAAGATCAGTACACCGTCAGCGTTGGCCAGCACCTCATCAGTCAACTGCAAGCTTTCCAGATGGATTGTACTGCCGCCGTGTGGCTCAATAACCGGAATAAATGGGTCATGATAGGTGATATTGGCCCCTTGTTTGCGCAAGAGCTCTATGATTTTCAAAGCTGGCGATTCGCGCATATCGTCGATGTCCTTTTTATAGGCTACTCCGAGGACGAAAATTTTAGCGTCCTTCAAACTTTTATTTTCGTTATTCAGAGCACGAACCACTTTATTGACGACATAATACGAAACTTCGACATTGACTTCCCCAGCAAGTTCTATGAAGCGGGTATGGAAATCGTATTCACGCGCTTTCCAGGTAAGATAGAATGGATCAATCGGGATGCAGTGACCGCCCACGCCTGGTCCCGGGTAAAAGGTCTGGATGCCAAACGGTTTTGTTCCGGCCGCTTCAACGACTTCCCAGATATCAATTCCCATTCGGTCACAAAGCATCATTAATTCATTCACCATGGCAATGTTAACGGCTCGATAGGTATTTTCAAAGACTTTGGTCAGCTCCGCAGCAGCTGGCGAAGACACGGGAACAACATTAGTTATGGTTTGAATGTAAAGCGCATAAGCGATCTCTAGGCAGACTGGGGTCATCCCACCTACAACTTTAGAGGTATTTTTTGTGCTAAAACGTTTGTTACCCGGATCAACGCGTTCCGGTGAAAAAGCGAGGAAGAAATCACGACCTACCTTAAGTCCGGCTTTTTCTAATAAAGGAAGAATGACTTCCTCCGTTGTTCCTGGATAGGTCGTACTCTCCAAGGTAATTAATTGCCCTGGGTGGAGATATTTTACAATCGCTTCTGTGGATGCTTTAATGTAAGAAATATCTGGGTCACGGGTGATGGTTAAAGGCGTAGGGACACAAATGATCACTACGTCACATTCTGCTAAGCGGGAGAAATCAGTGGTTGCCGTCAAGACGCCACTTTGTACAACGTCTTGGAGGTCTTCATCTTTAACATCGCCAATATAGTTGTCAGCAGCATTTACACGCTCAACACGGGCTGCATTAATGTCAAACCCAACCACTGGGAACCCGACTTTACCTTTTTCAACAGCCAACGGGAGTCCTACGTAACCTAAACCGATAACCCCAATTCGCGCTTCATGTTTCTCGATCTTTTCTTTAAGAGTTTTGGCAATAATATCTTGGCTGGTAATTACGTTTTTGACGGTCATCATATTCCTAATATCCTCCTTATTATCACTTGGCTACTTCTTCTGGCACTTTCCTTCGAAAGGTTGGAATAACCGTCTGCAACAACTCGATCACTTCATCACGAGTTAAATAACTGCCACGTTCGCGCACAATATGCGTCAGTTCTTCCAAGAGTTTAGTATTTATAGCGTTGGGTTTCGCCACAAAAATTCGGCTGTGTTTGGTTGAAGTTGTTCCTTCTTCAGAAGTTAACAATTCTTCAAAGAGTTTTTCTCCCGGCCGAATTCCTGTAAACTGTATCTTAATATCAACCTCGGGCTCAAAACCTGAAAGCCGAATCAAGTCTTTGGCTAAATCTACAATCTTCACAGGTTTCCCCATATCCAAGATAAATATTTCCCCACCCTTGGCCATAGCCCCTGCTTGAATGACTAACTGGGTCGCTTCCGGAATTGTCATAAAAAACCTTACCATATCCGGGTGGGTGACCGTTACCGGTCCGCCGCAAGCGATTTGTCGCTTAAACGTAGGAATAACACTGCCTCGGCTACCTAAAACATTTCCGAAGCGTACAGCTACAAACTTTGTTTGGGAGCGGAGATCAAGGCTTTGGATGAGCATTTCTACCGTTCGTTTGGTTGCGCCCATAACACTTGTCGGGTTGACCGCCTTATCTGTAGAGATCGAAACAAATGTTTTCACTTTTACTTGATCGGCTGCTTCAGCCAAATTCTGCGTACCGAGGATATTATTTTTTAAGGCCTCTTCTGGATTTTTTTCCATTAAGGGGACATGTTTGTGGGCTGCTGCGTGGAAGACAACGCCTGGTCTATATCTTTCGAAGACTAAGAAAACTTTCTCCCGATCTTTAATATCCAATATTTCTGTTATGTAGTCTATCCCTGGGCGCTCGCCACGCAACTCCTGCTCGATGTCAAAGATGCTGTTTTCTCCATGTCCGATTAGGACTAGCCTCCTGGGATTAAACTTGGCAATCTGACGACAGATTTCCGAGCCAATCGAGCCCCCTGCTCCAGTGATAAACACCGTCTCTCCTGTAACGTATCCCGCTACTTCTTCTAAATCAAGTGAGACGGGGTCACGCCCCAGTAAATCCTCTACTTGAACCTGGCGAATGGGGTTGACATTGATATCCCCACTAATAATGTCATAAACACCAGGCATAATTTTCAGATCGACCCCAGACTTTTCACAGATTTGCACAATCTCCCGCACAGATTCACCCGACGCTGACGGCATGGCAATAATGACTTCATCGATATTATGCCCTTTTACGACGCGGTCAATATCCTTACGAGTACCTAATACCGGAATGCCAAATAACTTTAATTTCTGTTTTGCACGGTTATCATCGATAAAACCGATTGGGCGTCCATCCCGATAATTGCGATTTTTTAACTCTCGGGCGGCTAATACGCCCGCATCGCCTGCGCCCACAATAAGTACCTGCTTTTGGGACCCCGGTACATGGCGGTCAAAGGCATTTTCCTGTAAGATCCGCCAAATGAAACGCGAACCCCCTATCAAAAAGACCATAGCCAGCCACAGCAGCACAGCGGCGGAGTGTGGCATCCTAAACGGGAGTGTGGAAGCTTGAGCTAAACCATAAAAATAAACCACTGCTGCCGTTCCGCCCGTTCCGACGGTGACCGCATAAACAATGGAGAGTAATTCGCCTGTACTTGCATACTGCCAAAGCCGATTATATAAGCCAAAAACATAGAAAACTGCGATATACAAAATAGTTGCAACCACGGCAGTGTGATAATATATTTGATAATTTTCTAACGGAATGTCTCCTTCGAAGCGCAAATAAAAACTGCCGAAAGCCGCTAAGTTGATTAACATAGCATCAATCAGCATTAAAATCAGCGTTCGTTTTCGAAATAACACCTACCTCAGTCCCTTCTCGATCAAACCCTATAAGTTGTAGTATACTTTATCGTTCTAAAGTTTACTACAACTTATAGGGTTTTACAACTATCAACATAAAATGATAGTATACAAAACAGAGTTAAAGAGGTTTACTACGATAGTTGTGGTAAACCTCTTTAACTCTGTTTCGGGAAAGACGAGGTGACGGACCTCTTGCTTCCTTAAAAGGAAGCAAGAGGTCCGTCACCTCGTCTTACATTTTTATTGCACTGCACTCTCTCCGGTAATCATCCAGCGTGAATTCTGTTTGAGCAGATTAACTCGAACATGTACGGTCTGTTCATGCGCTTCCCCAATTGGGGTGGCATCTGCCAAGCTATAATCTTTTGCCGTGTACCGGTAATCCACTCGAAGTGTGGCTGTATTAGCATCTGCACTTTCGACGTCAACCTGATCAAAGGTTATCTGACTTACATCTAACCCTACTCCTTGAACCAAGTATTCCTCCGCTCTTCGTGCGTGTTTTTCAAACAGTTCTCCTGTATAGGCTTTGGCTAGTTTGAGACGAAAAGCATCCATATCCACGGACTTCCAAGCATCGAAGAAAATCCCGATATCCTGTTTATAGTCAGTAATGACTTGTTGCTTTAATAGGCTTAATGCTGCTGCGTCCTTGTTGTCACCATTTTGCCCAAGGGAAAGTGGATTGTTTTGTTGCCCGGCCTGATTTGAGCTTGAATCCGGATTAGGGACGTTACTTCCTGCTAAAGCATCCGGTACTGTATTTAGGGTCGGAGAGGGTTGCGCCGCGCTACTCGCCGCTCCAGCAACTGTTTGGATCTTGTCTTGGCCACTTAGCTTGGAGATAAAAGATGCTGGGGAGCTTGAATTCGTAAGTAAGGACACGCCCAAGGTTCCAACTAATACACCGAGACCTAAAGCCAGAGCTCCAAATAAATAATTCGTTTTACGCATATAGACCAAAATCTCCTTTAACTGGATTTTTATTACTATTTTTACCAATAAAAAGAGATTTTAGACATAGAAAAAGTGCAAGCCTGTCCCTTTGGGGCAGGCTTGCACTTTTTCTATTCAATTTTATATTGATCGGCGATGCAACAACTAAATTTGTTCAACCTTGTAATCCAAGATCATAGTGTACAGGATTTAGTTGCCTATTCAATTATCAGATGACTCAATTAACTCTATAAAATCATTCCTTTAAATTCAGTTATTATATATTTATCTTAAAATTCAGCTTTTTCATGCTTAAGCATTGTCTTAGCTTACTGACTGATTTATTCTAACGGTTAATACATAATACAAGAGCCACCGTGCACCTCGGAAACAATTTAGCGGTTTTGTTAGCGCATATCATACTCTAGCTAAGCTTCATTTCATTCCTATAACCATTGCGTTATTTGAGGCCTAAATTAGGTCCGTTTGGTTGCAAATGGCGTCGCTCCATAGATCTTTGAATTTACATCATTACGCATGAGATGCGCATCTAGATCGTGAATTTCTTGGTGGAACTGTTCGATCCGTGTTTTATCCTTTGAATCAAACGCATCGATTCCTTTATTTAGAAGTACATCTAGGTAGCCGGTGAAGGCTGTAGCCTTGGAAGCATTTGCTTCATTTTTAATTTGCTTGTCCAATAGCGTTTTATGGAACACGATATACTTCTTAATGTCTTGTTCGTTCAACTGCGGGCCCGCCGCCGGCCCATAGAGATAACCGTCTACGTATTCGTGGATATTCCACGCAGCGCCAAAGACTAAAGTCTTAGCATCATTGCTTAAGGCGTTTTCGCCAAAGAACGTGGCAACGGACGGTGCTGGGTCTAAGAGCTTGGTGTCCGGTTCCCTATATTTATTCTTGGAACCGGCATCGACTTGCGGAGGTGGGTTAATCGTACTGGGTGCTGTCGCTGTTGAGGTGGCTTTCCCGGGTGGAGCGGTTCCATCTGGCAACACCGTGCCTTGGGCTCCATCGCTAGCCTTCGCACCATCAACGGCTGGAGATTGAATGACTACCTGGTCAGTGATGGAGCTTTGTTGCCTAAAAACCTTCCAGACACTGGGGCCGTAAACCCCCGCCGCAACCACAGCACCTGCTAGCACCAAAGTTCCTGCTAAGGTTACTATTCTCTTTTTGTCCATTGGTATCATTGGTCTCATTGGTCTCTTCCCTCCTTAAAATCTTTTTTATTATGGTACGTTAATATTTTACCAATTTTTAGGAGAGAAACGTGTCACTATTGCTGTAAAGCTTGGCCCATTTTCCATCTTCTATTGTCTAAAAATGCTAAGAGATTCCTTGCAGTGCATAAATTTCGCGGAAATCAAGCAGCATTGTCCAAATTAAACTTCAGTCTCTAGCGGTCAATTTCTGCTTTTAGAACTAAGGCCTTTAAATAATTCATAAGATCTTCCGCAAGATCTCCACGGCGCAAGGCATATTCGATGGTCGCTTCCACAAAACCCAGCTTGTCTCCGACGTCGTATCGCCGACCTTCAAATTCATATGCCAGGATTTCCTGATAGAGGCCAAGTTCCTTAATCCCATCCGTAAGCTGAATCTCTCCGCCTTTACCAGGCTGAAGGACACTCAAAATATCAAAAATTTCCGGATTTAAGATATACCGTCCCATGATGGCTAAGCGAGTTTCTGGCGCATCTTCCGAACGTGGTTTCTCCACCATATTCTTCGCTCGATAAAGTCGATCGGCAAATTTTTCACCATCCACGATCCCGTATTTGGCCGTATCCTCGAGTGGAACTTCCTGAACCCCTACCATACTAGCTCCATAGCGCTCGTAATGATTCATCATTTGGCGCAAAGCAGGCACTTCGGAATAGATAACATCATCCCCTAAAAGGACTGCGAAGGGTTCATTTCCGATAAATTTTCGGGCGCTATAAATCGCATGTCCCAAACCTAGAGCTTCTTTTTGCCGTACGTAATAAATATCAGCCATACGAGCGACGTCCTGCACTAAATCCAGCAGTTCATCTTTCGCGTTTTTCTCCAAAAATGCCTCTAGTTCCATCGAGCGGTCAAAATGGTCTTCGATAGCCCGCTTATTGCGTCCTGTGACAATAATAATGTCTTCGATTCCAGATTGAATGGCCTCTTCCACGATGTATTGAATGGTTGGTTTATCCACGATGGGCAACATCTCTTTCGGTTGAGCCTTTGTTGCTGGCAAAAAACGGGTTCCCAGTCCAGCTGCCGGTATCACTGCTTTACGAATTTTACGCATTTTTCCACTCTCCTCTTAATATAACAATTCACTTTACCCCTTATGAATATATGAAAACGGACCAATTAATTCGCCAATTATTAGCGCCTAACAGTAAGTTTTTTCGGGGTGCCTAAGTCATCATACAACCTAACACCCATTTTCCAAAACATTCCTGCTTGGCTGATACATGCTCTAACCCAGTCTAACCATACTAAATCCATGAAAACACTTAAACGCTTCTTGATTTACGGAGTCATTGGCCTTGTCCTTGAGGTCATCTATACGGGTTTAGCCTCCCTCTTCAAAGGGGATCTAAGCATGCAAGGGTTTACCTTCTTAGTGATGATACCCATCTATGGTCTGTCGGTGTTTCTCGAGCCCCTACATGTCCACTTACGGCCTTACCGCTGGTGGATCCGTGGACTGATTTATTTAGTCACGATCTGGGTAATTGAATACTCAGGTGGCATTGTTTTGGCGGGATTTTTAGGTCATTGTCCTTGGCACTACAGTGACCCTTTGAACGTTAACGGGTATATTACCCTGCGGATGGCCCCCGAATGGTTTTTTGCTGGCTTAGGCTTCGAAGTTCTTCATGATTTCTTAGAAACATTGCCCTTCGAAATCTGATGATATTTTAAATTTTAAAGTGACCGATTAACTCCTTCAAATCTTTGGCTAAAACGTCTAAACTTTCTGCCGAGGCAAATAATTCTTCGACAGAGGCGTTTTGTTCCTCTGCAGCGGCGGCAGTGGTTTGGGTGCCAAGTGAGGTGGTTTCGGCCTGATTCACGACATTTTGCATGCCAGCTTTTATTTGTTCTCCATCTTGTTGGACCTTTTGTACCGTGACTTCAATATCCTGAGCTAATCCCGCACTTTCTTCCACCGAGCTGAGGATCACAGTAAATTGATGGGAGATCTCTTTCAAGTAGGTACTCCCTTGGTTTACACTATCAACGCTCGTTTTCATTCCTTGATGGGCACTCCGGGAAGCCTGCTGCATTTCCTGTACTCGCTGAGAAATATCAACCAAGCTGGCTTGAACTTGCTCGGCAAGTTTACGGACTTCTTCTGCCACAACCGCAAATCCCCGGCCATTCTCTCCGGCACGTGCTGCTTCAATGGCAGCATTTAACGCTAAGAGGTTCGTTTGTTGCGCAATATTATCAATAATTTGCACTGTCTTGGCGATCTCCTCTGATTTTTCATCCACCTCTCCAATTACCTGGCTTAAACTGTGGACTTGGTTCTCTATTTCACCCATTTGCTTGACTACTTGTCCGAGGGCAAGATTTCCAGCGCGGGAAAGTTCAGCGGAACGCCCGGATGCGCGGCTTACTTTTCCGGCGTGCTGTTCAGTTTGCTTGAGCTCATCAATCACCAGGCTCATCCGTTCATGGTTTTCCGTCATTTCCTTAACTTGCATTTCAGCATCGGTCGCAATTTCGGTCGCTGATGTCGCAACTTGTTCTGCGGCCTGAGCCGATTGTTCAGCACCTTGGCGCATTTCTTGAGCAGTTTGGGCCAATTGACTAGCCATGTCGACTACTTTCGTCATAATCCCTCTCAAGGAAGTGACCATCTCGCCAAAGGCTTTTTGCAGTTCCATCTCTTCACGATTCCAAACCTTCCAAGGAGCCTTCTTCTTGCGGGCAATATCTCCAGCGGTGATTTCGATTGCATTCTGCAGTAAATGATTCATCATCCTACTGAGGGCCCGACTTAAAGCCCAGCCTATGACGATGCTGACCAAAACATCAAGCACGATGAAAATAACCGAAAGGGTTGACGCTTTCTTGAAAATTAGCAGCATCTTGTCCGTACTGTCTGCGTTGACGTTAGTCATTTTGGAGTCTATCATCTTTTGCAGGATATCCCCTGCTAACTGGTTCTTTGGTCCGGCAACTTCAAACATATTGGCTTTAGCTTCGTCTATCCTTCCCTCTTCTGCGTCTTGAGTTGTAACTTGAGAGGACACGACATAATCATTCCAGGCGGTTTTAAATTGCTTCCACAAAGCCTCATCTGCCGACGACCGCGGAACGGCCTCTATCCTGCCGATTTGCTGTATCATGGCGTCCTTTTTCTGATCCACTTGAAGCAAAAAGTTCTGACGCTCTTGAGGATTGCGTGCGCTTACGGCTAAAACGACATTTGACCTATAAGCCTGGGCGTCAAAATGCATCTGCGCAAGTAAGTTTATAGGAACCACGTCCTGTTGATAAACCTGATTTGAGGCATCGTGCATTTGACCCATCCCATAGATTCCGATCGCTCCGACGACGCCCGCTGCCAAAGCAATAAATAACATTAATACCGTAACTAGGAAGCCAAGACTCCGTTTCTTGAAATTCAATTCTTTCATTCCTCCATATCGTTCTACTACACCTTAGCGATGGAAATTCTTCGTCATTTTTCGCCACTAAGCTAAGTATTTCGACACAGAGAAAAAATATCCTGTCGATTTTATTTGTTAATAAAAAACAAAACACAGGAACGAGTTAAGTCGCCCTTGCGTTTTGTCATTGTTGCACTCACTTGCCTACTTTTTGGTTTCTTTAGTAGGTTCTACCTTTTCTAAGATCTGATCAACTAGACCATATTCTTTTGCTTCCTCGGCCGTCATATAGTAATCGCGCTCTGTGTCTTTTTCAATCTTCTCTAACGGTTGCCCAGTTCTTTCCGAAAGGATTTTATTCATCTTAGCCTTGGTCCGGAGGAGTTGTTTAGCTTGGATTTCAATCTCAGTCGCTTGTCCGGAGAGTCCGTGGCCACCGATTAGGGGCTGGTGAATTAAGACTTCCGAATTAGGGAGCGCGACCCGCTTCCCTTTGGCACCTGCTGTAAGGAGGAAGGCTCCCATACTGGCTGCCATCCCGATACAAATCGTGCGAACGTCTGAGCGAATGTACTGCATGGTATCATAGATGGCCATTCCGGCAGTGATCGAGCCACCCGGACTGTTGATATACAGATTAATATCCTTTTCAGGATCTTCTGCTTCTAGGAAGAGCATTTGTGCTACGATAAGATTGGACACATCATCATCAATTGCGCCCCCGAGAAAAATAATACGATCTTTGAGCAGACGCGAGTAAATATCGTAGGAGCGCTCCCCACGATTCGTTTGTTCTACAACCATTGGGACGAGATAACCCATTTATAATTCCCCCTATTCGCTTAATTAGTCATCACTGCATACAACTTAGTATATTCTCACCGATTAACTTAGGCACATTCAAGAAAATACCCAGTCAGTATGCCTGTCTATTTCGTGTCATACTGCGTCGGGATGTTCACCTAACAGCCCCGCTATGAGGTGAACATACCTCCTTGTACTAGTCAGAAAGTATAACTAACGTTATATACTTTCTGGAAGCATAAGTGCAACTAGGGCGATCGCCGGCGCCTAAGGGCTGCAAGAAGGCTAATTCGTGCGAAGACAGTGTCTTCGGGCGCTAACCCAGTTTTCTTTATCTGACGCAAAATATCCAAGGCATCTTTTTTTACTTGTTATTTTTTTTCATATGCCTTATAAGAATAATGGTGGAGGAATT